>NZ_JAKRFG010000008.1:0-174070 GCF_022348135.1 Halomonas sp. McD50-4
TGCGCGAGGGCTGCATCAATCAGCCACTGGTATTGCATGCCGACAACGGCTCCGCCATGAAGGGCTCGACGCTCCAGGCGACGCTGCAGCGGCTGAACATCACCCCGTCGTACAGCCGCCCCCGAGTCTCCAATGACAACGCCTTCTCGGAGTCGCTGTTCCGGACATGCAAGTACCGGCCCGACTACCCGGTGGATGGCTACGAGAACCTGACAGCGGCGCAGCAGTGGGTGACCGGCTTCGTTCACTGGTACAACCACGAGCACCGCCACAGCGCGATACGGTTCGTTACCCCGGGTGAGCGGCATGCTGGCCAGGATGACGAAGTGCTAGCCAGGCGAGACGCCATCTATGCCGAGGCGAAACGACAACATCCCGGTCGGTGGAGCGGTGCCACTCGGAACTGGACACCGCGCCGGACGGTCTGGCTGAACCCGGACCGGGAAGACCCGCTGGTTCAACGCGATCAGCGATTAGAAGCCGCCTGATTCCAGGTTCCAACAAGCTTGACAGGCATCGCGATTGACGCTCTTGAAGAAGCTGCTCCAGACGGTTCACCAATTGCGGTATGTTCAGTGGCTTCAAAAAATAGCCATGCGCATTTAACTGTGCCGCTCGCATACGTGCATCGAAGGAGTCACAGTCGCTGATGAAAAGTAGTGGGCAAGAGAGCGCTTGCAACGGTGCAAGGTGTCCCACGCCTGCCATGGCGTCTACGATCAAAATATCGGGAGACTGATTGGCGATCGCTTGGCACGCCTCTGGCACAGAGTCGAAAAGACGGACGTCATAACTGAAGTTCATCAACTGTTCACGGATATGCTTACCGAGCTCGTCATCTTCTTCGATCAGCCAAATCTTAGCGGATGTGCCGTTGATTTCTTGAGGCCCATCAACGCTAGGCGCCTGCTGCAAACTAGGCACGAGCTCGATTTGCATCGACTGTAATTGGCTACTCACCACGTTGACGAGCTGAAGATCGATGGCTTGATCGCTCTCCTCCAGCCAGCGCTTAAGGCCATTTTCCAACAGCCTTGCTTGGCTGCCGATCGTATCGAAACCAAACGTCCCTGCCGACCCTGCCAGTTTGTGTAGTCGATGGTAGACATCGGTCAACGTATTCCGAGGGGCTTGTGGGTCGCCACTGGACAAGGACTCGGTGGTGACCATTAGCTGAGCACGTAACGTTTGCTGCAAACGCGTGAGCACACTGCACAACGATGCCAATTCGGCTTGCAGATTATGCTGATAGGTTTGTTTGAGCAGTGCCAGTTTGTGCTCTAGCGACTGTTGATCATGATTTGCCACACGCCTGCTCCCAAAGAGTGCGAACTTGATTAGCCAGGGTCATGGGATCGAACGGTTTGGCAATCACGCTTTCGGCACCGAGTGCGATGAGTTGATCCACCTCGTGGGGTTGTACTTTGGCGGTCATGAACGCGATAGGCACTTTCTCGAGACTCGAGCGTTGACGCAACGCCGCTAGAGTCGATGGCCCATCCATACCAGGCATCATGACATCGAGTAGAATCATGTCTGGGGCGAACGCTTCGGCTTCTTCCAATGCCTGCTCCCCTGAAGCACAGACTTTGACGTTAAAACCACCGACGACTTCGAGAGCAAGTGTCGCTACCGTTTGGATATCAGGATCATCTTCTACATACAAAATACGCTCTAAGCTGCTCATTCGTTATCCACCATCTGGACCAGTTGGGTTCGTTGTTGAATTGCCTCGAGCAACTCTGTCGGACTAATACGCGATTTCAAGAACACCGTCTCGACACGATGTTGATCTGCTTCACTGATGGACTGCCCAGATAGGATAATGATTCGCGCGTGGGGCTGCTCTTCACGAATCTGCTCTAGTAAATCCCAACCTTCGCCGTCAGGCAGACCAATATCCAAAATAATGGCATCGTAGCGTCGATAGGCTAAGTGGCGACGTGCCATGGCCACGCTCACCGCGTGATCACACTCTGCATGCTCATCCAGCATGGCGCGTATGACCGCATGGAGGTCGGGGTCATCCTCGATATGCAGCAGCCTCAGGCGCTCTTGATGAGTCTGCATCTGCTCGCTGAGTAGTGCTAGCAGGTGTTCAGTCTGAATGGGTTTTGCCAACCAAGCGATGTCCTCTAAGTGACCTTCCAGAGCGACACCGCCTCGCTCCATGCTCCCCGTCACCACCATGACGGGGGTATGCTTCGACGCCCGCTGCTGTCGCAGCGCATGAATCACATCGAAACCGCTCATGTCGGGTAGTCCAATATCGACGGTGATGGCGTCATAGTGTTGGTTGGCCAGTTTCTCTAGCGCCATGGCACCGTCCAAGCCAGAGTCCACTTCGAAACCGGCTTGAGCCAATGTTTCAAAAAGAACACGCACGACGGAAGGATCATCCTCGATCACCAGCACTCGGCCCGCGTCAGCGCCCCGCGAATCACTATGAGTATCCGAGGGATGAAGAGGCAGGGAGAACCAGAAACAGCTGCCCTTGCCCTCTTCTGAATCGAAGCCCATCTCACCTTCCATGTGCTCGATTAGCTCGCGCGTAATCGCCAAACCCAGCCCCGTTCCCCCTTTCGCCCGCGAGTCGGAGGCATCGACTTGTGCGAACTTACTAAAAATATGGCCTTTGAAGTGGTCAGGAATTCCCGGCCCATCGTCTTTAACGGTCACCATCATCCTATGGTCTTGCTTATCGACACTGATTTGGACTTCCCCACCCTCCGGCGAAAACTTCACGGCATTGGAGAGCAGGTTCGCCATGACCTGACGAAGCCGCTGACCGTCGACACGCACCTGTGTATCGGGATGAGGATTATCCAGCGTCAACGTCACCTGCCGCTCATGGCGATAGTGGCGATTCTCCTCGATGGCACTTTCCAGTAAACGCTGCAGCGGCTGCCACTGCATATCGAACGCCAGTTTACCGGCGGCTATTTTTTCGATATCCAGCAGGTCGTTGATCAAGTGGGTGAGCCGCTGACTATTTTTATGCGCGATGTTGACCATACGCATGACGGTATCCGGCACGCTGCCAAGCGCCCCAGCAGCGACCATACCCAGCGCTCCCGAAATGGACGTAAGCGGCGTACGCAGCTCATGACTCACGGTCGAGACAAACTCGTTTTTCATTTGCTCGACGCGCTTCGATTCAGAAATATCTTCGGCAATGCCCAAGTAACCGGTAATCGTGCCTTGCTGATCTTTAATAGCGGTCACCACCAGCTTGATGGGCACACGATCGCCCGCGCGGGTCAGATAGGTCCACTCGTTGACATCGCGCTTTTCCAGGGCAGCCCGGTGGGTAAACACCTCCAAGGGCGTCAAGGTATGGCCTGCACTCTGGCTCAGTTCGAGGAGCCGCTGTTCGACTTCGTCGGCATCGTGAAACAGCATGGGAGTTTGCAATCCGATGACCTCGCTCGCCTGATATCCCAAAAGGTCTTCAGCACCTTTGTTGAATAGCTTGATCACTCCCTGGGTATCCATGGCGATAATGGCAAAATCCACGGCAGCATCGAGCACCGAGCTCAGCAAATCGTTGCTACTGGCGAGTGCTCTGGTGCGTTGATCGACCTCGCGCTCTAAATTGCTCTGCGTATGGCGAAGGCGTTTGAACGCATCGCTGAGCTCCGCGCTCATCGCACCCAATAAATTAGAAAGCTGCTGGAACTCGACGATGCGACTGTCGGGAAGTTTGGGCGTTTTGCCTTTGGCAATCGAATCGCTCAGCGTCCGCCCTTTTTTGCCGAGACGGGTTAGCGGCTGAGTAATCATACGGCTCAAGAGTTCAGCCGCCACGATGCCAAAGATCAATACTGCCGCTAACATGGCAAACAAAACGGTCCGATAAGCTTCCATGGCACGCACGGTAGGCAATGCCGGCGTCTCTAATAATACGTGATCGACACCTCCTACGCCGCGGGCAGGTAACTGTAGTGTATAAAACCCCTGAGAAAAGCGAACGGCCGGGTTATCCAAATTGCCTGGAAGCCACATACGCATGCGCTCGTCTAGATCGATGAGTTCATCTCCAGATGCCAGCGTTAGTGAGTTGAGATGACCTACCTGTGCCAGCAGCTCACCCTCTGCATCGAGTAGTCCAATATTGACGTTGCTCTCTGCTCTTACTCGGCCAATATGGTAAATGAAACGCTGATCGGCCCCGGGTTCCGACAAACGCCCCACCAGCTCGTTGCCCATGGCATTGAGCGTTTGGTTGACAAAGTTTTCTTGCCCCTGACGCATGGCATGGCCTTCGTACAGAATCAGCGGAATACCCGTCATCAATGTGACCGACAATAGGGCACAAAACAGCAGATGTTTGAGCCTTAATAAAGCCCCTGCCGTCGGCAGCCAAGACCGTTGAGATAGCCCACAAATAATAATGATCGCGCTAGCGATGACCGCGTTGAAAACACCGTTAATGGCTTGTTTTAAATACACCAGCAGCGTTAGCTCTTGGCTCCATCCTAACCACAAAGGCAATAATAGAAAGTCGATCGGGGCGGCGATCGCCGTCCAAAAGATCAGTGCAGCAATGATCAAGTTTTTGACTTTATGGTGGTAAAGCCAAGAGACCACGAGCGCCTCTAGGATGAACACCATGACGGTGACGGGATTTTCCCAAAAGACATAAGTATAAACGCCTGAGGCGACCCCAATCAGTACCGCTGGCCATGTCCCCAGCCAAGCAACGGCTAGCATGACAGCCACCGAGCCAAATACGAAAAAAACGTTAAACAGTACCGAAAGCTGTAGCATATTGCCCGCCACGCCAGCGACGAGCAGACACGCAAACAGAATACCTAGATACCAAGGAGCCCCATTGAAGCGTCCGATTCGTTCAGTGCCGAACACGCGTAGGCACCTCCGCATAAGGGAAAGTTATGTAAAACGTACTACCTTCTCCCTCTGTGGATTGAAAACCGATAGTGCCCCCCATTTGTTCGGTCATCGCCTTACTAATTGAAAGCCCCAAACCCGTTCCTCCTTTAACGCGTCGATCACTCGCATCTGCTTGCGAAAATTTTTGGAAAATCCGTCCCCTAAACGCCTCAGGTATTCCGCACCCGCTATCCTTTACGTTGATGCGTATCTCTTTATCAAACTCGTCACAATATATAACGACGTCACTGTTAAGCCGAGAGAACTTTGCAGCATTAGAGAGTAAGTTGGCCATGACCTGCTGAAAGCGCAATACATCGACGTTAATAAAACGGTCTTTCGATAGCGTTTCCAACCGTAAAGCAACGCCATGCTGATCGGCATAAGGCTGGTTTTCAAGTAGCGCAGCCTTGAGCAGTTCTCCTAGTTCTCTTGGCTGGCAAATAACATTGAGCTGCCCCGCCAAGAGTTTTTCGATATCCAAAAGATCATTGATCAACAGAGACAGCCGCTCGCCGTTTTTCAATGCCATGGAGAGCATCTTGTGGGTGCTCTCGGGTAGCTCTCCAGTAGCACCGCCCAGCACTAGCTTCAACCCGCCGGCCATGGCCGTGAGTGGGGTACGAAGTTCATGGCTCACCGTGGAAACGAACTCGCTCTTCAGTGCATCGACTCGCTGCCGATCTAACGCCGAGCCAATCCAACGGCTCAATAGCTTGATGAAGAGTGTGTCGGTTTCAGCAAAACGGTGCTGGCGAGGATCGGCGGAAGAGAAGCTCACCGTTCCAAAGAGCTGATCACCCAGTTGAATCGACGATCCCATATACGCTTTGAGGCCGAAGGTGTCGTAACACGGATGATGCCTAAGATCGCTCTCGGTCGTATCGTGAACGGCCAATAGACCGCTGGTTTTTAGCGTCATGTCACAGTAGGTATTGGCCAAGGGCAAGCACTGGCCGGCCGCCAGCGTGACATCCTTCGGCGCCGTGACGGCGACGACTTCGAATACCCCTCTATGGATACGGCTAATGATGCCAATTTGAAGATTGAGATAGCGACAGCCCAACGCCAACGCTTCCTGAAATTGCCTATCGATACCTAAATGATTAGAGGTGCTGATATCGTTAAGTGCGGCCAATGCGTCCACCAGTGAACGCTGGCGAGATTCATCGTCAGCCAACTGTCGTTTAACGTCGTTGACCCTGGTAAGCTCATTTTCCAGCCCAATTCGATTGATTTCATCTTCTACGCACGCCGCCAAGTCGGTCAACACCTGACGCTGGGAAGGGCTCAAACGGCGCGGCTCGGGGTGGATGATACACAAGGTGCCTACTCGAAAGCCGTTGGCAGTGGTCAGCGGCACGCCTGCATAGAAGCGAATGCCGCGACGGGCGGTGACCAGCACATTGTCAGCAAAGCGGGAATCTTGGCTGGCATCTTCTATCTCGAAGATGCTCTCTCCTTGAATGGCGTGCGCGCAAAAAGACTCCTTTCTGCAGGTCTGCGTCAGCGAAATGCCCTGACGTGACTTGAACCACTGGCGCTCCTCATCGACCAATGACACTAACGCAATGTCCACGTCAAAAATGGAAGTAGCCAATCGGGTGATCCGATCGAAGCGCTCCTCTGGCGGAGTATCCAAAATGGCTAAACTATGTAACGCCAGCAGCCGCGCTCGTTCACTCTCCACCATGACAGAAACCTCAAAGGTGTCTAACCGCCAATATTATCCATCGGGCATAGCGCCGCTAAGATCGTTTAGTTACTGTCAATGTATGCCTTAATGTGGGTGCTGTCGCTGGCTGTATCGATATTTTACATTTGCACTACTCGCAGCCGGTTACGACTCAACCACTTTGGAAACGCACTCATGACCTCACCCTGCACCTACTACGTTACCGGTGGCGCCCAAGGCATCGGTCTGGGCATTGCCCATACCCTTTTGGCCAAGGGACACCGTGTCGTCATTACCGATATTGATGGCGAAGCCCTCGACGCCGCTGCGCAAAGGCTGCCTCATCCGTCGCAACTGCTGACTCTCACAGCGGATGTCAGCGATGAAGCCCAGGTGATGGCCAGCCTCGAAAAAAGTGTCAACCACTTTGGGCAGCTAAACGGTATCGTGCATAACGCCGGCATTGCCGACCCTTTTCATGGCCCGGTGGAGCAGCTTTCGCTAGAGACATGGCAGGCCTACTTGGACACCAATCTCACCGGTGCCTTTTTGTGTGCCAAACATGGCGCTGTCTACTTACGTCCTCACGGCGGCAGCATGGTGTTGATGGCCTCGTCACGCGCCATCCAATCCGAGCCGGACAGTGAAGCCTACGCCGCCAGCAAAGGCGGCATCGTCGCCTTGACGCATGCGCTGGCGGTCAGCCTGGGGCCTGATGTTCGCGTCAACGCTATCAGCCCCGGTTGGATCGAAGTGGGCGACTGGCAAAAACCCAGCCGACAGCAGTCGGTGGAGCACCGGGATATCGATCGCGAACAACACCCGGCCGGCCGCGTGGGCACCCCCGAAGACATCGCTTCACTCACTCACTTTCTGCTCTCTAAAGAGTCTGGTTTTATTACCGGCCAGAATTTCGTCGTCGACGGCGGCATGACACGCAAAATGATCTATGCCGAATAGCGGCCTGCGCGCGACGTTACCGCATCAAAAAAGGCCATCGAAGGATGGCCTTTGCATGGCAACTCCACGTTGGTTTATGGCGTGACGATGATTTTGACTTGCGCCTTATCGTTCAACAGCGCCTCGAAGCCCTCCTCCACGATATCCGCCAGCGGAATGCGTTGAGTGACCATATCCTCGGCGCGGAAGTAGCCCCGTTGCATCAGCGCCATCACCGCTGGGTACACATGGCGATAGGCAATGATGCCCTTCATGGTGCGCTCTTTGATCACCAAGTCATTAGGCTGAAAGCTGGCCTCTGACTCCCAAATACTCACCACCACCACTTCACCGCCCTCATGGGTGCTGTGCAGCGCTTGATTGAGCACGGCGGGAATGCCGGTCACTTCGAACGCCACGTCCACCCCGCCACTACTCAATGCTTGCAGCTTTTCCACCGCGTTTTCTTGCTGTGGGTCGATGACGATGGCGCCCAGCGCTTCGGCTTTGGCTTTACGCGAAGGCGCGACTTCCACCGCATAGATCTGCGCTGCTCCCGCAGCTTTGAGGGCTTCGATGGTCATTAAGCCAATCGGCCCAGCACCAAACACCACGGCACTATCCCCGGCTTTGAGGCTGCTCTGGCGTACTGCATGCAGCGCGACCGCCGCAGGCTCGACCAGCGCACCTTGCTCGAAGCTAAGGTCATCCGGCAGTTTGTGCACCATATGCTCACCCATCACGGTGAACTCAGAGAATCCGCCGCCACCGCCGGAAAGGCCGTGAAAGCCGAGTAGCGGCGTCAGGTTGTAGCGCTCCATCTGATAAGCGCCATCTTTATTAGGCGAGAGGATCGGCTCAATGGCCACACGGTCGCCTACCTTCACCCGAGTCACTTTCTCACCAACCTCGACCACTTCGCCGGCAAACTCATGGCCCATGATGATCGGTGCCTGCTCGCCGCTGATCGGATGCGGTTTGCCTACCGGAATAAAAATCGGCCCGGCGGCGTATTCGTGTAAATCGCTGCCGCAAATACCGCAGGCGGCGACTTTCACTTTCACCGCATGGGGGTCATCGATGGTCGGCACCGGCACCTGTTCGACGCGCAAATCTTTCGCCGCATACCACACCGCGGCCTGCATCTGTGATTGATCCGTTGACTGGCTCATAGGTTGCCCTTTCTGTTAAGACACATGGCTTTTAAGACACATGGTGAACCGGCTGCAGCCCATAGACGGGGGTATCTAGTCCTTCCATACGCGCCTTCAACTGCAGCGCCAAATAGTGAGAGTAGTGCCGGGACTGGTGCAGGTTGCCACCGTGGAACCACAGCGCCTCTTGTTGGGTGGGCTTCCACATATTGCGCAGCTCCCCTTCCCACGGGCCGGGGTCTTTGGTGGTGTCAGAGCCTAATCCCCAACATTTGCCCACCTTGTCCGCTACCTCTTGAGAAATCAGTCGAGCCGCCCACCCATTCATCGAGCCATAGCCGGTGGCGTAGACGATCAGATCAGCGTCCAATTCGCTGCCGTCGGTGAGCGTGATCGAGCGCGGATTGATCCGCTCGATACCCACACCGCTGCGCAGCTTGATATCGCCATTGGCGACCAGATCGCAGGCCCCCACATCGATGTAATAGCCCGAGCCACGGCGCAGGTACTTCAAAAACAGGCCAGACTCATCGTCACCGAAGTCGAGCATGAAGCCCGCGTCTTCGAGCTTTTGGTAAAATTCAGCATCACGCCGTTTAATGGCATCGAACGCCGGACGTTGAAAATCGGGCAACACCTTGTAAGGAATCGAGGCAAACAGTAGGTCTGCTTTTTCGTGGGTCAATCCGCCCGCGACGGCCTCCTCCGAGTAAAGCGGCCCCAGCACTTCTTCCATCAATGAGTCCGACTTGACGATATGGGTCGAGGAGCGCTGAAGCATGGTGACATCGGCATCATGCTCCCAGAGCGCGGCAGCAATATCGTGAGCCGAGTTATTCGAGCCCACGATCACGCATTTTTTACCAGCGTAGGCATCCGGCCCTGGGTGCTGGCTGGAGTGCTGCTGCTCGCCCTCGAAGCTCTCCGCGCCTGCAAACTTGGGCACGTTGGGCATCCCCGACATCCCGGTAGCCATCACCAGCTGTTTCGGACGTAGCGTGATCTCTTCGCCATTGCGCTTCACGTTCACGATCCACTCACCTGCGGCGTCATCGAAGCGTGCATTCTGACACTCAGTGGAACTCCAATAATTGAGCTCCATCACTTTCGTGTACATTTCCAGCCAATCGCCCACTTTGTCTTTCGGGGCAAACACCGGCCAGTTTTCTGGGAAGGGGATGTAAGGCAGGTGGTCGTACCATACCGGGTCGTGCAAGCAGAGAGATTTATAGCGCTTGCGCCAAGAGTCCCCCGCGCGCTCGTTGCGCTCGATGATGATCGTGGACACGCCCATCTGTTTCAGCCGCGCCCCCAAGCCAATACCGCCCTGGCCACCACCAATGATCACGCAGTAGGGCTGGCGCGTGTAACCAAGCTCGGCTTCCTCACGTTCACGGGCTTCCAGCCAGGTTTCACGCTGTTTGTTGGCACCATGTTCGGCCCCTTTGGGGCGATGGTGATTGCGCGGTTCGGGGAAGTCGTTCAACGCCTGCATGGTAGTGAGCAGTGTCCAACACTTGCCGTTCTTCAAACGCAGGTAGCCTTTGCCGCTGGCAATGGCCGTTTTGAACGTGAACCACGCCTCGATGGTATCGCCGTTTTCGCTGGCCTCCCCATCGAGCTGCCACTGAGAAGGCCGCGTGCGGGCCAGCGTGGCATCGAGCATGGCCTGGATTTCCTCCTTGCCTTCGCACGTTTTTAGGTTCCAGGTAAACGCCAGAAAGTCGCGCCAATAGCACTCGTCGTTGAATAGCGTCAGCACGCGCTGACTATCGCGTGCCTGCAGCGCCTCATCAAACTCCTGTAGCCATGCGTTGACGGTGCTGGTGGCGTGGGATGGGGTTCTTACCTCTGTGTGAGTCATCGCGGGTACTCCAAGGTCGTTGTTATTGTTGAACTGTCGATAAGACACTCAACCCTAAGCACCCGCCGTGCCAAATGTGCAAAATAATCAATAAGCAATTGAAAAATTTAAACAAAAAAGATTTTCGGCTTGCTATCCACCAACGCACCACCTGTACACTTGTCACACCTCGTGTACGGCTAACGTTACAGGTGTAACGCACGACTAACGGCGTAACACAGCCTCGTTGACACGCACGACAAAGCGCATAGTCTGGAGGTACAACAATAATTCTGTATGGATTCGCCATGCCGACGCCATCACTACCACCGACACGCTTGGCCTCCGTGCAGCGCCAGCATATCGAGCACATCTTCCAGCTCGGTGAAGGCGTGGACGCACCGCAGCTACCGGCGCAGGCCACCATCCGCCGCTCTTGGCTGCGCTGTCTGAACGAATACCGGCTCGACCCTACGCAACCACGCCCTGCCCGGGTGGTGCCCCAGCAAACCTTGATCGAGCACCGGGAATCCGTCGATGAGCTGCTGCACGTCGCCCGCGCCGGGGTCGAGCAGCTGTATGGACAAATCGCCCAGCTCGGCTACGTGCTGCTCCTCACCGATCATCGCGGCATTACCGTGGAGTTTCGAGGCAATCCCAATCAAGACCAGCAGCTACGCAAAGCGGGCCTCTATTTAGGAGCCGACTGGGACGAGCGCTTCGCGGGTACCTGCGCCGTAGGCACTTGCCTACACGACCGCCAAGCGATCATTTGCCACCGTCAGGAGCACTTCGACGCCACGCATATTTCGCTTACCTGCACCGCCGCCCCCATCGCCGACCCGCAAGGCAACGTCATGGCCGTGCTGGATATCTCCGCGCTGCAGTCGCCTGCCCAGCATGAGAGCCAGAACTTTAGCCTCTCGCTGGTGACGCTCTACGCCCGCATGATTGAAGACGCCTACTTCCTGCAGCGCTACCGCGACTGCTTGATGGTTCGCCTGGATACCTCGCGAGAGTTCGTCCATGTGAATGGCCGGGGGCTGATCGCGATAGAAGAGAACGGCCAAGTGATTGCCGCCAACGCCGTGGGCCGCGAATTGATAGCGGACCACCAGCGCCGCTGGCCGCCGTGGTCTGCCCAACACGCGCCCATGCTCAGCGAGCTTTTCGAGTGCGAGATTGCCGATGTGCTCAGCATCAACAGCGCGACCAACGACCAGTTGCGGGCATTTCGCGCCCGCGCCAGCAATGCCATCTACTTTATTAGCCTGCTAGAGCCGCGTAGGCCGCGGATCGTATCCCGCGACCAGCCCGCATCGTCCCTGCCGACGCCGCTAGAACGACTGGGCGCCGACGACCCCGCGATACGTAAGCTACAAAAATTGGCTGAACGGCTGCGCAACGAGGCCAGTGTCAACGTGTTGATCAGCGGCGAAACCGGCACCGGCAAAGAGGTGGTTGCCCGCGCACTGCACGATAGCGGCAACCGCGCCAAAGGCCCGTTCATCGCGGTGAACTGTGCGGCGATTCCCGAAGCGCTGATCGAGAGCGAGCTATTCGGCTACGAGCCCGGCGCGTTTACCGGCGGGCGTGCAAAAGGTATGCGCGGGCTGATCCCTCAGGCCCATGGCGGCACGCTGTTTCTAGACGAGATCGGCGATATGCCACTGGCGCTACAAACCCGCCTGCTGCGCGTACTTGCCGAGCGTGAGGTCATGCCACTAGGCGCCAATAAACCGGAAAAAATCGACATCCGAGTGATTACCGCCACCCACCGCCATATCGATACCATGATCGCGCGGGGGGAGTTTCGGGAAGATCTCTACTACCGCTTGAACGGCGCCCAGCTACGCCTACCACCGCTGCGTGAACGCGCCGACAAGCTCTATGTGATTCGCCAAGTTTTCAGCGATGTGGTCAAAGAGCGCGGCGCAAGCTCAGCGCCACGGCTGCGGGCCGATGCTATCAGCGCCCTGCTCGCCTACGCCTGGCCAGGCAATATACGCCAGTTGAAAAACGCCCTAGCGTTTGCCCTGGCCACCGCCGAGAGCAACGAAATCACCGTACATGACCTGCCCGAACAGTGCCTCAGCCAGCGCATTACCCAATCGCCAGCCATCACCGCGCCTGAAAACGAGGCCGCCGATAGCCAACTCCTCATTCAGCTGCAGCAACACCAATGGAACATTAGCGCCGTGGCCCGCGAGCTGGGGGTTTCACGGCCAACGGTATATCGGCAAATGCAGCGCCAGGGCATCGTGCCGCCGAACAAGGCCTGACAGCGGACGGCGCTTGGCCTGGGCAGCCAGCCTCACGTACACTTGTTTGAATCTGATGTTCACCACGCTTTCGACAAGCCGAGGCCCACTATGGCGTTTGACTCCACCTCTTCGTATATCGCAACCCATGCGCTCAAGCAGGCGGTGAATGCTGCCGTGATGCTCGAGCGCCCGCTGCTCATAAAAGGCGAACCCGGCACCGGCAAGACGCTTCTGGCCGAAGAGCTGGCAGACGCCCTCGGCACTCGGCTGATCACTTGGCACATCAAATCCAGCACCAAAGCCGCTCAGGGGCTTTACGAGTACGATGCAGTGAGCCGCCTGCGCGATTCCCAATTGGGCGTAGAGGGCGTCGAGAACGTCGCTAACTACATCAAGCCCGGCAAACTGTGGGAAGCTTTTAGCGCCGATGAGCGGGTAGTCCTGCTGATCGATGAGATCGACAAAGCAGACATCGAATTTCCCAACGACCTGCTCCAAGAGCTGGATCGCATGGAGTTTCACGTTTACGAAACCGGCGAAACCATCCGCGCCGAAAAGCGCCCCATCATCGTCATCACCTCCAACAACGAAAAAGAGCTGCCGGATGCCTTTTTGCGCCGCTGCTTTTTTCACTACATCGAGTTCCCCGATCGCGAAACCATGCAGGCCATCGTCGATGTTCACTTTCCTGACATTGCCCCGAAACTGGTCAGCGAGGCGCTGGAAGTCTTCTTTGACCTGCGCAGCGCACCTGGCCTCAAGAAGAAGCCCTCCACCTCGGAGCTGGTCGATTGGCTCAAACTGCTGATGGCCGACGAGCTAGCCCAGGAAGCGCTCTACCATCGTGACCCCGCCAAGGCACTGCCGCCCATGGCTGGTGCGCTGGTCAAAAACGAGCAGGATACCCACCTGTTGGAACGCTTGGCGTTCATGATGCGTCGCCAAAAGAGCAGCGGGCGCTAAGCCATGTTCATAGGCTTGTTCGAAACCCTCAAACGCGCGGGTGTCCCCGTTTCGCTGCGGGAGCTGTTGGACCTTCACGCCGTGGTCGAGCGCGGCGTGGTATTTGCCGATATGGAGGCGTTTTACCAGGTAGCGCGCACGGTCATGGTCAAAGACGAGCGCCACTTCGACCGTTTCGATCGTGCCTTTGCCGTCTGGTTTAAAGGCATCGAAGACATGGACGCCGCCATCGAAGCGCTGATCCCCGAGGAGTGGCTGCGCCGCGAATTCGAGAAACAGCTCACCGACGAAGAGAAGACCAAGATCGAATCGCTAGGCGGGCTCGAAGAGCTCATCAAGACGTTCAAAAAACGTCTGGAAGAGCAGAAAGAGCGCCACGCAGGCGGCAATAAATGGATTGGTACCGGCGGCACCAGCCCATTTGGCGCATACGGCTACAACCCGGAAGGCATTCGCATCGGGCAAGACGGCTCCCGCCACCGCCGTGCCACCAAGGTGTGGGACGAACGGCGCTTTCGGGATTACGACGACTCGCTGGAGTTGGGCACCCGTAACATCAAAATGGCGCTTCGGCGACTGAGAAAGTTCGCCCGCCAAGGGGCGCGGGACGAGTTCGACGTCAGCGGCACCATTCGCGAAACCGCCCGTGATGCTGGGCTACTCAATATTCAGATGCGCCCTGAACGCCACAATGCGGTCAAGGTGCTGCTGTTTCTGGACGTCGGCGGCTCGATGGACGATCACATTCGCGTTTGTGAAGAGCTCTTTTCGGCGGCCCGCTCGGAGTTCAAGCACCTGGAGCACTACTATTTCCATAACTGCCTGTATGAAGGCGTATGGCGCAACAATCTGCGTCGGGGCAACGAGCGCATTCCGACCATGGACGTGCTGCATACCTACGGCGCGGACTATCAAGTCGTCATCGTCGGTGATGCGGCCATGTCGCCTTATGAGGTCACCCATCCTGGCGGTAGCGTCGAACATTTCAATGACGAAGCCGGCGGCGTGTGGCTCAAACGCTTGACCGAGAAATTTCCCCGTTTAGCCTGGCTTAACCCAATGCCTCCCCGCGCTTGGGAATACACCTACTCGACCACGCTCATTCGCGAGCTCATCGACGACCGTATGTATCCGATGACGCTGGAAGGGCTGGAAACTGCCATGCGCGAGCTCGCCAAATAGCCTCGCACTGCCTAGAGCAGCAACGAAAACGGCGCACCCAATGGGTGCGCCGTTGCGCATATTGCAATGCCTGAATGGCTAAGCCATACGCGTCATGATGCTGTGGTTGGTCAGTTTGCGGTGCAAAACCGCCATCACTACATGGCCTACCACCAGGGCGAATAGCGCCCACCCCAGCTCGCCGTGTAACAAACCGCCTAAGTCAGTCATCCATTCGATGCGCTCACCGCCGCCCGACATGAGAGACAGCCCAAATACATCCAGCGCACGACCCGAGCCGTACTGGCGAATAAGCGCAATCGCTGGCACCACGATCATCAATCCATAAAGCGCCACGTGTCCAAGCTTCGCCATTACGCTCACCGCGGGCGGACGCCGTGACGCATTCATCATCGCCCAAACAGCGCGTACCACAACGAGCGCCATCAACAAGACACCCACTTGGCTATGGCCCCCCCACAGAAAGCCCTCAATCGCCGTATTTTCCAGCCATACCCTGGCAGCGGCACTGCTAAACTGCCACACGAACAGCAGCGCCATTCCCCAGTGCAATGCCCGACTCACCAACCCGTAACGCGAAGAGCTGTCCATCACTGCTAGCGCCATCTATTGTTCCTCTTAACAAACGTTGAACCATGGCACTATCTTACCCAGCACAGCTCACCAGATCATGACAACAGCATGGAAATTGGTTGCAAAAAAAGGAACACGACGTTGCCCTAGAGCGACACGGGAACGCGATTCAACCCAGCTAAAAAGGCCTCTTTGGCTTGGGCGAACGCCACGGGATCGTGTTTGAAGCGGCGCAAAATCAGCGCCTCATCCAGCGCTAACGTAGGCGATAGCGTCTCAATGCTGTTAGCAGGGTGGCGAGTCGACAGCCCGATATGCTGGCCATTTTCCGCTTCTAACCAGCGTTTGAAGCCGCACTGTTGAAAGAACGTTTTAGCTTTTTCATCCTGCGTATCGATGCGCAGCGGAGCCTTCAGACTGAGCTCGCTCAGCAAACGAGCTTTTGCACCTTTTGCAAACTCGCAGGCGTGAGTCACGGTCATGCCCTCGCCCGCTTCATCCAGCACCAATAGCGCCAGCGCTAAAGGGTGTCCTTCGCCATCAACCCCTGCCAACAACCGCGCGCCTTCTTGGGCAAACAGTACATTTTTGGTGCCGGTAAAGATCACCAACGGCGTCAAGCCTGCCTGCTGGCCATACACCTCGGCGCATAGCTTGGCCAAACACGCATCGCGCGGCTCACTCTGACTTACATGGACTACCTTCATGACGCTCTCTCGTTACGTTCGTTCACCCCGCCATGTTTCGTAGCGACAAGCGCTGACGGGTTATGAAAGCCCGCCAGCGTAGAGCAAAGCACGAGGAGACACCAGCCTGTTGTCGATGGAACCCTCTTGATCTAGGGGAGTCGCATTGAAGGCAAGGCGTTTTTTATTGCCAAGGAGAGCATATGACCCAGTTCATCAACGACCCGACCCTGCCAAAGCCGGATTTTCCTGGCAGCCACATGGTAGTTGACGACCACTACATGTTTATTTCTGGCCTCACGGTGGCCGATCTTTCTAACGGAGAGGCGGCGCGGGGCGATATCAAAGAGGAGGCTCGCCTAGTTCTGCGTGAACTAGCCCGCATGCTCGAACAAGAGGGTGGCAGCCTTGATGACGTAGTGCGCGCTGACGTGCACTTAGCGGATCTTAAGCAAATCAGCGCGTTTGACAGCATCTATGCGGATTTTTTCGAACCTGGTCGCTATCCAGCGCGGACCTGCACCGAATCCCCACATATCTGCGGTGGCAGTTTGGTAGAAATCACGTTGATGGCCAAACGCCCCAACTAATATTCAGCACCACATTTTCATGTTTCCAACGCACAAAAAGCCAATTAAATGGCTTTTTGTGCGTCTACTTCTCAAGGGTGGTGTTACAGGCCCGCCAGCATGCCCGTTGGATAGTTAAGCGTCAGCATATGCGCCATTCCCATCAAGAAGAGCGTTGCGCCTGCCGCTAACCCAACAGCAGCCACTGGCTTCATACGCGCGACGACCAATAAGAACCCAAGACAAAAGATCGCTGCAGCAAATAGAAAACCGAGCACCATCACGCCCCCAATCAACGCAAAGAAACCCGCGACCCAAAGCAGCTGTTGGCTCAGCGTTTGAGTTTGCCACTTCATTGGCTTAATGACCGTTCTCACGATCTCCAAAACACAGGCCGCCACAATGATGGCGATCGCCAGTCGGGGCATAATGCCTCCCAGCATGGAAAGATCAGCGAACGTCGACCACATGTAGGCGGCACCGGCTAGTAGACTAGCCAGCAGCACCACGTCGATGGCGCCCAGCGACAGCGGCTCTGCTGACTCTAGAGGCGTATGCGGTGTGGTCGCCTTTCGTTGATGCTGGGCATGCAGGTAGCTGCGTAATGGGGGAATCACCAACGAGGCGGCAATCAGCGCGCCGATGATCAACACACCGGGCCGCATGAAGGCGTCAGCCCCCTGGAACTGGGCAGCCTGATAAAAGTACGCTTCGGCACCGGGCGCAAGCACGAAGCCAATCAGGAAGGCCGGGCGTGACCAGTTGGCCTGCTTGAACAGCACGCCAAACGCACCGATGACACCAAGTGCGAACAGGTCCCCCAGCGAGCGCGTGGCTTGATACGCTGCAAAGAGAATCAAGATAGTGATCAAGGGCGCTAAAATCACGAACGGCACCCGTGTCAGGCTGGCCACCGGACGCGCCAGTCCCAAGCAGAGCGCAGCGCCGAGGATGTTCGCCAGGGCCAACGACCAGATGATGGTGTACGTCAGGTCCAAATTGGTTTCCAGCATGCTCACACCGGGCTGCAGACCGAGTAGCAGCAAGCCGCCCAGGAACACCGCCGCCGTCCCCGAACCGGGAATACCAAACAGCAGAGTGGGCACCATCGCTCCACAGGCACAGGCGTTATTCGCCGATTCCGGCGCAATCACACCGCGAATGTCGCCTTTACCGAACTGTGTTTTATCCTTGGCGCTCTGCACCGCGTGGCCGTAGGTGAGCCAATCGACCACCGAGCCCGCCAAGCCGGGAATCGTGCCCATCAAACTGCCAATACCCGCACAGCGAGCGACGAGTCCAGGGCGTTTGGCGACGTCCCTGACGCCCTCTTTCCACCCCTTGCCCAGCTGGCACGGCTGCTCGGCAATCGCGCCGCGCTTCACCAGCAGATCAATGATTTCGGGCAGTGCGAAAATACCCAACCCCACGACGACGAGCGGCAGACCGTCGTAGAGGTAGTCGATCTCGAACGGCAAGCGGAACTCCCCCGTGGCGGGGGCCATGCCGATGGTGCCCACCAGCAACCCCACTCCGCAGGCCGCAATGCCCTTGAAGACATCCTTGCCAGACAGCACCGCGACCATCGAGAGCCCCAGCAGCGTCAGCATGAACAGCTCAGAGGAGGAGAACGACAGCACGACCGGCCGAGCAATCAGGATAAAGGCCGTCAACACCACCGCGCCCAGCAGGCCACCAATCATCGACGAAAGAAACGCGCTGGAGAGCGCCCGCGCCGCCTGCCCTTTTTTAGCCAGGGCAAAGCCGTCCACCACGGTGGCCTGCGACGCGCTAGAGCCTGGTATGCCAAGCAGTACAGAGGCAAAGGTGTCACCCGTGGGAATGACCGCCACCAGGCCCATGAGCATACCAAGAGCCACAGACGGCTCCATGCCATAGAGAAACGGCAATAGCAGCGACATTCCGGCAATGCCACCAAGCCCGGGAATGATGCCCACGATTAACCCAATCAGGACACCCACCACCATGTACAGCATATGGGGAACAGTAAACAACTGTCCCAAACTGGAGAATAAGACATCGAACATTGTCGTGGCTCTTGTGTTATTGAGTGTGAAGGAGCCGAAAGGCACTGCCTCGACAGTGCCTTTGATGAACCAGCGTGTTAAATGCGGGCACCGTGCTGTTCGAGCAGCCACTCGACGAGCCACTGGCGCGTGTCGTCATCCAGCGACATGGCATCTTGCAAGTGCTGCTCGACGACCTCGCCGACCACCGGCGTATAGGGGCCTAGCTGAGCCATGGCGGCTTCTTTGAACGTTTCGGTGTCCACGAAGCGGCGCGCCGCGTCGCGATACTCTTGGATGAGCGCCTCAGGGGCGTCCTTGGGCAGTAGAATCAGCTTTTGCAGCGTGAATCCTGAAGCGAAGAACTTGCGATACGCCTCGGCGGCAGGGCCGTTTGGGGCTTCCCCATGCAGGTTTTCATACACCTCGTTGAAGGTCGGCAAATCAGGGAAGGCTGGATCACGAACGACCTGGCCACTGTCGTCGAGCACCCCAAGGGAAAACAGCGGAACCGCTCGTCCGCTCTCGACCAGCGGCGCTACGCTACTGAAATACGCCGAGGTGGTTTGAAAATCGATATCGGCTTCACCGCGCTCGAACGCTAGCCGCCCTTCGCCACGGCTGCGCATGCCTGACACGGCCTGCACGTCGACCCCTAACAAGTCCAGCGCAATCAAGACGGGCAGCTCCAATCCGGTATGGCTCTGCACGGCAAATTTGACGCGCTGCTCGGTTACGGCCTGGAGCACGTCCTCGGCGGTATCACCGAGGCTAGGCTGGGCATAGACTACGCCACCGGTGGGTGTGGCCAGAATCGGCGTCCAGTCGTCGTAGTCATAGCGCACACGGCGATCTTGCAGCATGGCCGGATACTGGGTGGACGCCGAGGTGCCTATCCATTGGCTGCCATCCGAATCGGCCCGCATCGCGAACAAGTTGCTACCATTGATAGAGCCGCCGCCGGGCACGTTATCAATCACCAGTGTCGGGTTGCCTCGAATATGGTCGCTCATCCAGGTGGTGAAAAAGCGCGCCCATACGTCGGTTCCTCCGCCTACACCAAAGGGAATGGTCCAGTGGATGGTGTCAGGCACGTTCACATTGTCCGCTTGAGCACTCACACTGATAGCGCCAAGCGTGGAACAAGCAACGACCAGTAGCGCTTTCTTGAATGTCTTTAGCGGAGTGTTTTTCAGGGTGGTCATGGCGATACTCCTGTTATTGATTATTGTCGGTTCATTATAAAGGTCAGGTTATTCAATCAACGGTTTCGGTGGCGTAATGCCCCACTCCCTTGGGAGGGGTCGCGTAAAAAATTTGCCCGCTCATAATTTTGCGAGCCGTTCGAATGAGTGACACCCGCGCTAGGTCAAACGCATTCTGCTGGCGATACTCTGCCGTTAACTCAATAGCACCAGAAGGATGCTCCAATATTATGTGTGAGAGCAGTTGCCCAGCGGAAAGCTTCTCAGTGCCCAGAGCCATATGATGGGCCACCGAGCCGGGCACGTTAATCGCGGCCACCACCGCCATCGCCCCTGTCACGGCAATCGCCTTATGACAGCGGTGCGGTACGAAGTAGCGCACGTTCAGCGTATGCGAGGCTGCTTGTGCCGCTGAAATCAGCACCACCTTGGGCAGTACGCTCTGGCTCACATCCCCCATGCCCATCCGACGCCCTGCTTCACGGCGCAAGTGCTCTAAGCGACTTAATAAAGCAGCATTATTGTCCAGCTCCCCAGGTGACTCGTAGCCGGTCAATCCCACCGACTCAGCGCGCAGCAGCATAATGGGGGTCGCCGCATCAATACAGCTCACCTCCACCCCATCGATCTCATCGCAGGCGTTACCGGTGGGCAAAAGCTGGCCCGTTTTACTGCCCATGATGTCTAAAAAGCTGAGCTGGATACCCGCCGCACTGCCAGGAACGCCGCTGATAGTTACGCTGCCTTCGTACTGCACCTGCTTGCCCGGAGTGGGCACATGGCACTCGATCAGCCGCTGAGTGTTCAGGTTATGCACCCTCACCACGGTGGTACCGTCCTGGGGTTCCACCAGCCCGGTTTCGATAGCATAAGGCCCCACCGCAGAGAGCATGTTGCCGCAGTTCGGGTTGAAATCGACACGCTTGTTGACTACGTCTACTTGAGCAAATAGATAGTCGACGTCGGCATCCGGGTGCGATGAGCGCTCCACAATGGCGACTTTGCTGGTGAGCGGGTCACCGCCCCCAATCCCATCGATCTGTAGCGCATGGCCGGAGCCCATCAAGCTAAGCAGAATATCGGCCTGCTGGGCCTGATCACTGGGCAGGTCTTTCATGCGAATAAAGGGACCTCGTGAGGTGCCGCCCCGCATAATGACACAAGGAATGCTGTTCATATCGCTCCGCCATAGTTCGCGATGACTGTATGAACGGAGCATGTCAGCCAATATTTAATGTCTCAAATGCAAATATAGATTGCTATAAATCCATTTTTTGCATTAATGTGTATTGGTTATCAAACCACCGCTTTAGCGCAAGAATCCCATGCTTCACAGACTCGAATTTCTTGACCTTCAGGCCTTCATTTTGGTCGCGGAATTGGGCACCTTTCATGAGGCGGCTCAGCGCCTGCATTTGTCGCAGCCTGCGCTGACGCGGCGTATCCAAAAACTCGAAGAACTCCTTGAAGTTGAACTACTTGAGCGAACCACACGGCGGACTCGGCTAACGCCCATTGGGGCCGATTTTCTCCCGCGCGCTAGGCGAATGTTAGAAGAGTATGAGTCGTCGATTTTAGGCATTCGAGAGCTCGTCACGCACCAAAAAGGCACGGTGACGATTGCCTGCCTGCCCACGGCGGCCTTCTACTTTTTGCCTAGTGTCATTCGCGTGTTTAGCGAGGCGTGGCCGGGCATTCGCATCCGGATTTTAGATGTCAGCGCCAACGAGGGGTTGGAAAAAGTCATTAATGGCGAGGCGGATTTCGGTATCAATATGATCAGCGCGCAAAGCTCGGAGGTGCGCTTTACGCCGCTGCTACGAGATCCGTTTGTACTGGCACTGCGCTCGGACCATCCGCTGGCCAGCAAAAAGCAGATTGAGTGGAGCGATTTAGAGGATGTGCGGCTCATCACCGTGAGCCGCGATAGTGGCAACCGCACGCTGCTGGATAACGCGCTGTCAGCAGAAGGTATCCACCTCAACAGCTTTTACGAGGTGCAGCACCTCTCTACTTCCTTGGGGCTGGTGGAATCAGGCCTCGGCGTGGCGATTTTGCCGCGCATGACCATGCCCGGCCCCGATCACGACACGCTCTGTTCTCGCGATTTACCCGAGCCACGCATTCAGCGCTCGATTGGCTTGGTGCGCAGCAACTCACACAGCTTATCCAGCACCGCGCAGCTCTTCATTGATCTTCTGTTAGAGCACTGGGGCAAAGAGGCTATTTAGCAGTGCTTGTTAGTAGTACTTGGCGATGCAATGAGTGCCAGGATCGCGTCGATATCCAAGTGCGCTTCCAACGTATCGGCCAAGCGCTCCAGGGCCTGTTCGCGATGGGCGCTATAATCGACGCGGCCTGCCTGGGCTAGACCAAGCATGGTCAGCAGCGCTTGGCAGGCTTCAGGATGATCGAATAAGCCGTGTAGGTAAGTGCCCATTACTTGGCCGTCTTCGCTGATGGCCCCATCCAAGTGGGTGCCTAGATCGAAGAGCGGGCTACTCAAAGCCGGACCTTCGCTCACACCATTATGAATCTCATACCCCTCGACCGTTGCTTCTTCGCCCATTAGCACGCCGCTCACGTTGCGAAGCTGCTTACCCGCCACCATGCGTGTCGTCAGCGGTAACAGACCCAACCCGGCGACTTTCCCGGGCGTGCCTTCTAGCCCGTCGGGGTCATCGACGCACTCCCCCAACATTTGAAAACCGCCGCAAATGCCCAGTACTTTGCCGCCATAGCGCAGGTGACGAGTCATTGCGGCGTCCCAACCTTGGCGCTTTAACCAGGCTAAGTCGCTAGCGGTGCTTTTACTGCCGGGAAGAATGATCACATCAGCGGGGGGGATGGGCTGATCGGGGCCGATAAAGCTAAGCGATACCTGCGGATGCAGGCGCAGCGGATCGAAATCGGTGTGGTTACTGATACGCGGCAGCGCGGGTACGATCACCTTAAGCGTTTGGCTCGCTTTTTCAGCCTGCACGGTGCCAATGCTGTCTTCGGCATCCAGCAGCAGCCCTTGCAGATACGGCAACGTACCCATCACTGGCTTTTGGGTACGTGCTTCCAACCACTCAAGCCCCGGCTCCAGCAGCGCAATATCACCGCGAAAACGGTTGATAATGAAGCCTTTGGTGCGAGCCTGCTCACTCTCACTCAACAGCGCCAGCGTGCCGACTAGCTGGGCAAACACGCCGCCACGGTCGATATCGCCCACTAGCAGCACCGGGCAGTCGGCGGCCTCGGCAAATCCCATGTTGGCTATATCGCCTTGGCGCAGGTTGATTTCCGCCGGGCTGCCGGCCCCTTCAGCAATGATCACATCAAAGCGGCTTTCCAGCGCCTGCCAGGCCGCCATCACGCTCTCTTGGGCGGTGTGCTTGAAGGCGTGGTAATCCAGCGCGTCCATGTGGCCGTACACCTTGCCGCGCAGAATCACTTGGGCACCCCGGTCGGTTTCCGGCTTGAGCAGTACCGGGTTCATATCGCTGTGGGGAATGACGCCCGCCGCCTGAGCCTGTAGCGCGGTGGAACGGCCTATCTCGCCGCCATCGCTGGTCACCGCGCTATTCAGCGCCATGTTTTGAGGCTTGAATGGGGCGACGGAGAAGCCGCACCGTTTAAGAACGCGGCAAAGCCCTGCCACCACGGTACTTTTGCCTGCATCCGAGGTGGTACCTTGAATCATTAAGGTGGTCATTGAGCGCCTATTACCAAGCGTAGGAGTAGTTCACCATGGCCGCTGAATCGCTGGGCGCGTTAGCATCGTGGCCCGGCTCGCGGGTGTGCAGCAGGTTGAACTGCCACTGGCTGCGCTCGCTGGCGGCAAACCCATAGCCCAGTTCGATATCGAGCTGACGGCCTGACGGTTCCAGTGAGGCGCTGCGCGTTTCACGCACCACGCGGCCATCCAAGCGGCGCCCTACGGGCACATCGAAACTGGCCGTGGCGCTGTCGATGCGTAGCGGCTGGCGCAGCGTCAACGCCCAACGTTCGGCGCGCTCGCCTTCTCCCTGCCACTGTAGCCCCAGCGCCATTTGCTGAGCGCGCATGCCATCCACGCGAGTTAGCAGGCCAGTACCTGAGGCACTGCCCTGCCCCTGTTCGAATTCGGCAAAACCGCGAAAGCCATCCATTTGGGCCTGCAGGCTAATGCCCGCAAAGCGCATGCGGTTATCATCGCCCAAACCCAATGCACCGTTGCCGTTAGCGCCCAGCAGGCCCTGCTGCTCGCTCAGTTGGCCGACATAGCTGTCGATACGCAGCCCTGGGGTGATTTGCCATGCCAAACCGACGTCGGAACGCTGCGCTTGATAGTCGCTGGCCGCATCGTTAGCCATATCGCCCACCCAATGGGAGGCCGTCATACTCAACCGTTCACCCATCTCATAGCGGGTTTCTACACCGTCCACACGCTCTAAGGCTTGGGTCAACGCCGACCCCGTTTGAAACGAGATCATTGGCATCACGTCAAGTTCGGCGTAGTTGCCCATGGGGCTAGGCTGGTTTCCAGAGAAACGAAAGGCGCTGAGCTGGGCGTTACCAAAGGTGCCATCGAAACGGCTGGACAGCAGCTCACCGTAGGCCGTACTACGGGTTGAGAAACGATAATTGCCCTCGATCGCCGTCTGAGTGGTGGCGTGCGATGAGGAAGCACTTGCCATCTGTTGCATCTGATTGCGAAGCTGCGAAGCCCGCACGGTGCGGGACTGGGTATTGCGCCCTAAATCGATGGCATAATCTCGGCCCAGCGCGTCGAAGGCCACCACATTCTCCAGCACACCAGACGCTGCGACCGCATCGCCATAAGCGTCTGAAAGCTGTAGATAAGAGACATCGGCTAGCGCACCGCCATCGGCTACTCGCTGGCTCTGGCTAACGATCAGATCGCCTTCCGGGGCCAGCGCTGCCTCAATATCAGCAACACCTTGGCCCAAATAGAAAGCGCCACAGTTCAATGTGCCGCTCGTGCCACAGGTGTTCTGCTGGAACAGCGCGCTCTCCTGGCTGGCTGTGTCGAGTAGCCGCTGGCTGGCCTGCTGTGCCGTGAGATGCGGCCACTGGCCTATGATTCCTGCGGCATATTCCGAAATCCGTGCGGCGGAAATCGAGGTGCCTTGGGCTCCTACATCGCGGTTTGCGAAGTCGGTACCAATAGCGCGCGACTGCAACTGCGCATCGTCGCCGGGATAGCTGCTCGATGGATGAATAGTGCCACTGGGCGTCGTGCCCACGGCAATCAGCATCATCTCGTACAGCCCAGGCTGGCTGGTGTAGATCGGCTTGCCTTGCGTATCGATAGCGCTGCCCGTATTGCCAGCACTCACCACGTAGATCGCGCCTTTGCCGTCGTTGGCATCTACTACGCGCTGATATGACGTCGCCGAGGTCACTCCATTGAAGGTAAGACGAGGGTCGCTGGCTTCCAAACGGCGGGAAAAACTGGCGTTGATGACCCTCGCTCCCCGGTTAGCGGCTTCCCCAATGGCATAATCCAAAGCGTTGTTCAGCGTCGCGCCCTGGCTATCTTCTATTTTCAGAAGGTCCAGACGCGCATTGCCTAAAGTGCCGCCCGTGATGGTGGATGTCACGGCGTTACCGTGCCACTCATCCACACCGCTGACGTCAGCCGTGCCGGTGTAGACGTCCAAACGGTCGATCACCCGCTCGCTGTTGGTGATGGTCGCGACATCGAACGCGCTATCCGTCACCGCCACCCTCACCAATCCCGGCTCGAGCGGTTCGGGGGTCTGGCTGGCCCCCACACCAGGGGAGGAGCCGCTAGGGGTGTACACGCCCTGGCTGCTATCTCCCCCGCCGCCGCCACTGGACCCGCATCCTGATAATGACAGAGTGCCCAGCGCTATCCCTACCGCTAGGAAGAGCGGGCGCCGTTCAAACATCGCGGCTGCCCTGCGTATCGGTATGGCGTTGCATAGAGTGACTCGCTTGCACTAAAGGCGTTAGAAAAAATAAGAAAGGCAACGGCATTAAATACTGAGAAAAGCCCTTATCGCAAGTCGTATAACGCTCATTTCATAGGCCGTGAGTTTCTGCCCAGAGGGCGATACGCTGAGCAGCGGTGGTATTGACGACGATATCTAAATGCGACACTCCCGCAATGAACTCAAACTCTGACTGCGCCGCGTGGGGGTGAATGGTAGGCTCGAATTGCTTAGCGTAAAACGCCTCGTCTCTATCGCCCACTAGTACCAGAATGGGCGCGCGAATATTGGCAAGGTCGGCCTTGTAGTCCGCCGTTCCAAAGCTCTCCATCATGCGGTAGGTGTAGCGCAGGGTTTCCGACCCGGTGCGGTAGGCCAGCGGCAGGTTGAAGTGCAGTACCGGCCAGTGATTGAAGCGAGTCACGTTCATTTGATTCAGCAACGCCAGCGGCAGAATGCGCCATAGATTCGGCTTTGCCCATCCCGCTTTTTTGCGCACGGTGGCCGCGTTGTGAGCTAAAAACGGGGCCAACAGCACGACCCCGGCTAAATGGCTTGCTTGCTTGCCCGCTGCAAAGCGCAGTGCTAACCCTCCGCCCGAAGAGTGCCCACCAATCACCACACGCTCATAGGGCGCATGCTCACGCTTAGCATGCTCGATCAGGTCGGCTACGTCGTCCTCTAATTGACCGATATAGTCCACATCGCCACGTTTGGCTGGGTTTGGTCCATGGCCACGTAAATCCGGCGTGATGACATCGAACCCGGCCGATGTCGCTAGGTACTCTGCCATGGGCGCCAAGTAATGGCTGCTGGCCGATGAGCCATGTAATAGCACCAACAGCGTCGACGGCGCAGCCTGCTGAGTAGCGCGGTGGCTGGCATGGTTGTGGCTGGCATAGTGGTGGCAAGCATAGTAACGGTAACTCAATGTGCCGCCATCTCGCGTGGTATAGCTTTGTAATGACGGAATATCGGCCTCAGCCGGCAAGATATTCACCAGCACATCGAAACGTAAGCCGGTAGTGGGCTGGGCATGTGGCATGGCAGGGTCTCCTGTTAGGCCGTGGTGGCGTCATCGGACGAAAAGCGCTCCAAGCGAAAGCGCAAGTGGAACGGGCTAAGCAACCCCGGCATAGGGGTTTCGCTGCTCAGCTTTCCTGGAGGATGCAGCTCCCAGCGCGCCCGCCGCAGAAGCGCAGCGAGCAAGCGGCTAGTCACCAGCAGTACGATATGTCGACCGGGGCAGATGCCAGGCCCGCCACTGAATGGCACCAGCGGCCATCGCCTCTCGCCGTCCGGGCGAAGCCACATCTCAGGCGTAAACCGATGAGCCGCATGCAAATAGCGTTCATCGCGATGAAAATAAGGCGTATGAATCAGTACAGAGGTATGAGCAGGCATCTCCCCGGGTGTCCACTGCGTGGGTTGCGTCGACTGTCTCAAAATAAGTGGTGTGGTGGGCCACAAGCGCAGCGCCTCCAACACACTTGCCTTGAGGCAATCCATGTCAGGTGGCGGCGTGTCGTTTACGTCATCCAACGCTCTGGCCGCAAACTCTGGGTGCGCGCACAGCAACGCCAACGCTCGAAACGCCGCCATGCCAGCGGGGTCAAAGGCAAACAACCACTGCGGCACTTGCTGAAGCGGTGCTTGGTCGCTGTCGGTCTCTTCGGTCGAATGGTGAAACAGCATCGCCATCAGGCTATGGGGCTCGGCTTGCTGATAGTAAAACGCCAAATGCTGCTCGAACCGCTGCTGCAAGCGTTTGCGTTTGGGGTGCATGAAGCCCCAATTGGCGGCCTTACGAAGCCGCACTAATTCGCGAGTGACGGTGCGGTCATCTCGGGCGCTATCGCCGAGCACCACACGCCGTACGATACGCTCCCACGCCCGTTGAAAGGTCGGCCAGTCCAGCTCATCGAAGCGTGTGTTGGTGCGCGCCACCAATGCGTCGGCCTCTTCCTCCACCACCTGGGTAAATGCATCGGCAAAAAGGTGATGCGGGCAGCCACTCTGTAACACCCGCTCGTTCAGTTGGCGGCGCGTTTGGCGTGCTTCCCCGTGGGACACCAGCGCCATGTCAGGCTCGAAGTGACCGAGTGCGCTGCGCTTCAGCGCTTCGTCCGTCGCGAAAGGCTCCGGAGTGTGCTCCAGCACATGGTTGGCATCAGCGGGATCGAGCACCACTGCCATCTTTTTGCCCGGCACTTTCAACATGAGTGGGCCACGGCCATACTTCTTGCTGAGCGCTTGCAACTGCCGAATGCCTTTCGCATCCAGGCCGAAACGCTCCACCATCCCAACGACGTTTGGACGACGACGAATGACCCCCTTTGCCACGTTGGGGGCCATGACTTGACTGATAATGGCGATGGTTTCACTGAGCGTTGCAGTCGGCAACCCATCAGGGGTGGATCTCCTATCCATTCCTGCTCCTTGAGTGATGCGGCTACCGTGACAGTCTAGAGCCACCTCTACCACACGCAAGGCTTTCACCTATCCCTTCGCGCAACGAGCACTTAAATCAAGCCAAGCATTAACTAAGTTAGCGTTATGGCCCATGCCATCAAGGCAATGCCCGCAGACAGCCTGGCCATTTTCCGCTAGGGTAGCGGCTCCCACCACCCAACGATTACGCCCGACATGCAAGAGATACTCGACGAGATTGCCGCCGAGCTGGCCCTGGAAACCGAACGCGGCACCGTAGCCGACTATATCCCCCAGCTGGCCCATGTGGACCCCAGCCAGTTTGCGATCAGCTTGGCCACGGTCGAAGGCCAGCGTTTCTCGGCGGGCTGCGCGACGACGCCCTTCTCGATTCAGAGCATTTCGAAAGTGTTCACCCTGACCATTGCGCTAGGCAAATGGGGCGATGGGCTTTGGACTAAAGTGGGTCGCGAGCCTTCCGGCGACCCATTCAACTCCATCGTTCAGCTCGAGCATGAGAGCGGTAAACCGCGTAACCCGTTCATCAACGCCGGGGCCATTGCGGTAGTGGATGCCATCATGATGGGCCACGCGCCCAAAGAGACGCTGGCGGAGATATTGAGCTTCGTGCGCTATATCGCCGACGACAACAGCATCTGTTTCGATCATCAGGTCGCCGCGTCGGAAATGGAGCACAAAGATCGCAATGCGTCGCTGGCCCACTTCATGAAGGCCTTTGGGCGGCTGCGACACGATGTCGATAAAGTGCTCGGCACCTACTTTCACCAGTGCGCCATCGCCATGAGCTGCGACCAGCTAGCCCACGCTGGACTCTTCCTGGCCTCCGACGGGGTCAACCGGCCCAGCAATTTGCGGGTGGTGTCGCCCCAGCGTGCGAGGCGGATCAATTCGCTGATGATGATGTGCGGCCACTACGACGCCTCGGGGGAGTTTGCTTTCCGCGTAGGCTTACCGGGCAAGAGCGGCGTGGGCGGCGGCATTCTGGCCATTGCCCCAGGGCGTGGATCGCTGGCGGTGTGGTCGCCGGGGCTGGATCGCTTCGGTAACAGTCTGCTAGGCGCACGGGCGCTGGAGATGTTCGTACAACGCACCGGCTGGTCCGTGTTTGGCCACTAGATTTTAGCCACCAGGCGTGGGTTAGCTCTGAACGCTCTCTTGCGGCTCTAGCTGCCGAGCCGCTTCCCAGGCCTGCACGTTGCGTTTTACCTCCAGCCCCCAGCGGTAGCCACCCAGCGCGCCGCTTTGCTGAATCACCCGGTGGCAGGGAATCCACAGCGCCACCGGATTCGCGCCCACCGCATTCCCCACCGCCCGAGATGCTGTTGGCGCGCCTAGCGACTGGGCAATGTGCGAATAGCTGGCGAGCCGTCCGTTGGGAATTAGCAGCAGCGCGCGCCATACGTTGAGTTGGAAATTGGTGCCGCGTACGTGTAGCGACAGCGCCCCCGGCGCAGCCGTTTTCCCTGGCTCGAACAGCGCATCGACGGCATAGCGGGTCGCCTCTGGCTGGTGGCGCACCGTACTGCGCGGCCACTCAGCGGCGAGCTGAGCCAGCATCCCTGCCTCGGACGTGGCGGCCAGAAACCCCATTCGGCAAATACCCCTTGGCGTCGCTGCCACCAACACCTCGCCAAACGGCGTGGGATGAATGCCATAAACGATCTCCACACCCTCCCCTTGGCGCTTGAACTCGCCGGGTGTCACCGCTTCGAGCGTCACAAAATGGTCGTACAGCCGCGAGCCCCCACTCAGGCCCAGCGCATGAGCGGTGTCGCTAAGACTCTGGGCCGAAGCAATCAGCTGCTTTCCCCGCGCCAGCGTCAGCGCCTGCAAAAAGCGCTTGGGACTAACGCCTGCATAGCGGCAAAACAGCCGCTGAAAATGGAACGCGCTCAAATGCACCTGCGCCGCCACCGTCTCCAAACTCGGCTGCTGGGTGGCGTTGGCCACCATAAAGGCCATGGCTTTTTCTATTCGGGCATAGTCGTTCATCGCGTCGGTCTCTCAGGCATCGTTGCGAACCACCTATCGTGACCCAAGCATAACCAGCGAGCACGCCCAACCCCACCCGAATCTTGCGCACGTCACATATCAATTTTGTGCAATACCCAGATCGCGCCCCGCTTGCACACTATCACCTCCCTTCTGGAGGATCATCATGAGCACATCGCTACTGCTACCCATGTCGGCCTTTGCCCTGGCGGCGTCCATTTCACCGGGGCCGGTCAATATCGTTTGCTTGAGCAGCGGTACCCACTACCCCCTTCATAAAGGGCTCATCTTCGTGACCGGAGCGACGCTTGGGTTCCTTGCGCTGTTTCTGGGCATTGGCGTGGGGCTCTATTCGCTGCTGCATGTCACGCCCTGGCTAGAGGAGGCGCTACGGTGGGCCGGTATCGTGTTCTTACTCTACCTCAGCGTACGTTTATGTCAGCACGATGGACGAGTGAGCGAGCACGACCCCCACAAAGCCCCCGGCTTTATCACCGGCGCGGCCATGCAGTGGCTCAACCCCAAAGCGTGGCTAGCCTCGGCGGCAGGCATTGGCGCGTATACCAACGGCAACGATCCTTACTTGATTGGCCTATTCGCCGCGCTTTATCTACCGATCTGCTGGCTGTCGCTGGCCAGCTGGGTGTACGCGGGGGCGTTTCTCAAACGTTACCTGCAACGGCCTATCGTGCTCCTGACGATCAACCGCTGCTTGGCGGTCGGCTTGGCAGGGAGCGCGCTATTTCTACTTCTTGAATGACGGCGCACGGTATTGGTGGGGCGTCGCTGCGACCAGCCGCTTGAAGGTTCGCTGAAAATGAGGCTGATCGTTGAACCCTGCCGTGAGCGCCGCCTCGACGATGGGCTGACCCTGCCTCAGCACCGCCTGCCCTAACTGAATACGCTGATCGATCAAATAGGCATGGGGCGTCAGGCCGTAGTGCTGCTTGAACGCGCGAATCAAATGCCCCGTGCTGTACCCCGTTTGCTGGGATAACTCTTCCAGCGAAATATCGCGGGCGCAGTGCGTGCGCAAATAGTCTGCCACTTGGGCCAGCAGTTCAGGCGTCGGCGCGGGTGCCAGAGGTGGCTCCTCCGCCAGTTCGCTCATCAGCGTAGTGAGATAGGCGGTGACTGCCTGCCGCTTGCGCTCGATCGCGACGTGCTCATCCAACAAACCGCCGGCCATCTCGCAAAACGAGTGGAAGAGACTCGGCCGGCGGATGACCGCAGTCGCAATGTCTTGCCACTCTGGCGCAGGTAGTAGGCCAAGCCCATAGCGCAACTCGCTCATCCAGCGAGCATCCACATACAGCATGAGGTACGCCCAAGGCTGGTTGGCGATGGGGTTACAGGCATGCACCCAGTGAGGGTTCATCATGACCAGGTCACCGGCACGAATCTGATGTGAGGCATCGCGATAACGAAACGTACTGACCCCGGCGGTCACGGCCCCCAGCGACCAATGCGCATGGCTGTGAGGGGCATAACATACCTGCCGCGCATCCTGAATCTTGCGCAGTTCGACGTGGGGCATACGCTCGTCACGCCAGAAAATAGGCTGTGCTCTATTCATGTTCACCTATCCGTCCACCCTCGTCTTGACCGCTGCTCTTCCCCACTAAACATGGCGATAAATCACCAGAAGACGATGACCCAACCGTTGCTCTAATAGCTCCGCTTGCTGGGGGCTCACCGCGCCCGTTCTGGGGTTAATCGCCGTGAGAGAAAAGCGTGAAAACCCTTGCATAAAGGAGTAGTCGAGTTGGTTCACGCTGGTCACACTTCCACAGCATGGAAGCGTTTGCGGCATTAGCCCAAACCCGCGCACTAAATCGTAATCTTGATCCATCAGAAGATGCCACTGGGGAAGGGTCAGCTCCTGCCCACACAGGTGACAACGAACGTACTCAAAATTACTGCCGCAGTCATGAAACTGCACGTATTCAGACACGGCGGCGGCAAGCGATTCGGCTTCCGGCATCCATTGCCATAACGTCTCCTTAGCACGGGATACCTGCTCCTCCGCGGGCAGGTAATGCGGGTCTGCTGGAATAAAAACGATGTGGTGATCGCTCATAGGGTTCGATCCATGACACATGAAGACGCTTACTGACTACTTCCCAGAACCACTATGGCACTTTTGAGCGGTGCTCTCTATAAAAGTACCGCCATGCCCTAACGCTGCCCGCCGCATGGTCTACGCTGGACAATACCCTTTTCCATGCACAGTATGGGCCGCCGAAAGGATCGGCAACGCCATTCAAGTCAGGAGGACACCATGGCCAGTCAACCCCCGACACATCGGGATGCGGTGAAACTGTTCGCCCGCTTGGGCTACGCCTCGCGGGGGATCGTGTATTTACTGGTAGGCGGCTTAGCCGCGCTCGCCGCGTTAGGCCAGGGCGGCCAAACCGAAGGCAGTCGTGGCGCACTAGAGAGCGTATTGGCCGCCCCATTCGGCAAAGTAATGCTGGGTATCATTGCCCTTGGGCTAGTGGGCTACGCCACTTGGCGCACACTGCAAGCGCTTCAAGACACCGACGGCCATGGCAGTCAACCCAAAGGGTTGGCGATCCGCGCGGGATTGCTGGTCAGTGCCGTGACGCACACGCTGCTGGCTTTTTTTGCGGCTCAGTTGATCGTCAGCTTGGGTGCATCCGGTGGCTCTGGCAGCGGCTCACAGGATGCCGCTGGCTGGCTGATGCAGCAGCCATTAGGTCGCTGGCTGGTCGCTGCGGTAGGCGCAGTCTTGATTGGCGCAGGCATTGCCCATGCCATTAAAGGGTGGAAAGCCAAATTCGACCGCCACTTCTCCATGCCCACTCACGTGCAGCGTTGGGCATACCCCGTCTGTCGCTTTGGCTTGGCGGTGCGGGGTCTCGTCTTTGTGATCGTGGGCAGCCTATTTATCATCGCGGCGTACCAATACAATCCTAGCCAAGCAGGCGGCACGGCGGAAGCCTTGAGCACGCTGAGACACCAAGCCTTCGGCCAGTGGCTGCTTGCGTTCGTTGCCATCGGGCTGTTCGCATTCGGCGTGTATAGCCTCCTCACGGCGATTTATCGCCGCATCAACCCTTCCGTATAGCGACTCGACCCATGGCCTTCACTTCCACGCGAACCAAGCAGTGGTTCGAGCGTATCAACGGCTCGAAAAACATGCTGTGGCTGCTCGCCACGCTCTCTTTCCTAGAGACCATCATTTTGCCGATTCCCATCGAACTCGTGCTGATTCCGCTCATGGCGGTGAATCGTCAACGCATTTGGGCAATGGCCACCGCCACCACGCTGGGCTGTTTAGCGGCGTCCATCGTCGGTTACGGCGTGGGCATGGTGTTGTACCAGTCCGTCGGCACTTGGTTCATCGACTTCATGGGAATGCAGCAAAGCTATCAGGCGTTTCAGAGCTTTTTCGACCAATACGGCTTTGCCGCCATTTTAGCGATTGGCATTTTGCCGATTCCGTTCCAGGTGGCGATGATTACCGCTGGGCTCTCGGGCTACCCGATCGTGCTGTTCGCCCTGGCAGCACTGATGGCTCGCGGGCTGCGCTACTATGGCCTGGCGTGGCTGGTACATCGTTTTGGGCACCGAGTGGAAAGCATGTGGAAACGCCACGCGCTGAAGACCAGCCTAGCGCTGGGCAGTGTGGTGCTTCTGTTGGTGCTGGGGATGCAGGCGCTGGCGGGGCTGATCGTGTAGAAAACACAATAGCCGCCAACGTTGGCGGCTATTGATGGGCGATCGAATCACGTTACTGCACGTAGTAGCCGCTCACTCGCCACGTGCCCTCTTCCAGATGTGGCGTGACGACTTCGACCACGCGCTGGTTGTTCGTGAACTGGGTTTGAAAAGCGAACTCTTTGTAGTCGTTGCGCGGCGCCCCAGGCATCGAGGTGTACTGCGACATGCGGATGCGCCGCCGCGACTCGACGCTGCCCAAATCGTTGCGGGCCAGCGTCACCACGCGCTGCAGCATGGTGGGGGAAAGCGGCGTCTTCAACAGCGGTGACGACTTTTCCCAAGCCTGCTCATATTCACCTTGATCGATCGCTTCCAGCCAAGCGAGCGCGGCCGCTTCCGCCGCCTCGGTGGTAGACGCCTGCACATAAGAAGTCATCGCCAGGAGCAACGCAGAGAGAATGAGAGCAAAGGGTTTTGGCATGGCAGCCTCGTATGGCAATCGAATGTGTCGTGCGACTTTAGTAGTTATCGGACCATCACACGATTTCTTTAATCACATTAACCCTAAAGCGCTAGCCAAACTGTGAAAGAGTGCAAACTTGATCGCCGCTTGGCCAAGCCACTCCTACGCCTTCTCAAACCCCAACCGCTCGTTTACTATGCGCCTCCTCATTTATGTCAGCCCTCACCATTAGGCCACTATGTCCGTCAACGCGCTCTACACCGACCTGTCTGGCTACTACGATTTGATGTGCGTCGACATCGACTACCAGGCCCAGAGCAACGCCATTCGTCGTCTGCATCAGATTTTTGGCAACGAAGGCAAACGCCATCTGGATGTCGCCTGCGGCACCGGCCCCCACGTGCGTCATTTTCTGGATGCTGGCTTCACCAGCAGTGGCTTGGACATCAACCAGCCGATGTTGGATATCGCCGCCCAACGCTGCCCAGAGGCAAGCTTCTCACTGCAGGACATGAGCCGCTTCGAGGTCGATGAGCCGCTGGACCTCATCACCTGCTTTCTCTACTCCATCCACTACAACGATGGCCTGGGCAAGCTCGGCGACTGCATCGCCAGCGCTCACCGCGCCTTGAACGAGGGCGGCGTGTTCTGCTTCAACGCGGTGGATAAACAGCGAATCGATAACGAGCTGTTCGTCAAGCACACGGCCCAGCAGGCGGAGGAGACGTTCTCTTTCCGCTCGGGATGGCACTACAGCGGCCAGGGGGAGCGGCAGTCGCTGCGGCTGAGCATCGAAAAAACCACGGCGGAGACAACGCAAGTGTGGCATGACGAGCACCCCATGGTGGCCGTCAGTTTTAGCGAACTCATCGCCCTGCTGGAGCCTACCTTCGAGGTGCACGTGTTCGAGCACGATTACCAGACCATCACGCCCTGGGATAACGTCTCAGGCAATGCGATCTTCGTATGTGTGAAGCGCGAGCGCCTAGCTTAACCGTTATCGTTGGGGCGAAGCTGCCGCTGGACGCCCATCAAGAAATTACGCAGCATTTGGTCTTTGCACTCGCGGTAATTCTTGTGGCTGGGCTTGCGGAAAAACGCGCTGAGTTCGTGAGGGCTAAGCGGCAGGCCCATCTGATCGAACACCTCTAAAATATCCTCCGCCTTCATGTTCAGCGCGATGCGCAGTTTCTGGAACACCATGTTGTTGTTCAACTGCGCTTCCGGGGCAGGCGGTGGGCCTTCGCGCTTGCCCCGCTTGAAGCTGATGAAACCGTTCAAAAACGCCGCTAGCTCTTTGTTCTTCATGGTCACGAAGGCGTCGTCTTCATCTTTTTTCAGCCATGCCGTCACCTGCTCCTGGGTCACGTTCACGTCCGCCAGGGCGAAGATCTTGACGATGGTGTTATCTTTTAAGTCGAAGGTGTAGCGAATACGGCGAAAAATATCGTTATTGGTCAAAATGGGGTCCTAGGCGTGGGTGAGCGTGGCCAGCAGGTCATCGATTTCTGCTTTCAGCTCGTTATCTTCGATCGTTTGGGCGCTGGCCTGGGCCTGCTGCAAGCGTTCAATGGCCGCCTGGTTGTCGCCCAGCTCCACGTGCAGCGCCGCCATGGAAAGCCCAATCGAAGCGATATGATCGTTCGACTGCTTCACGACCGCTTTATCCAGCGCTTTTTGGTAGATGGGCAGCGCGTCCTCTAGCTCTTCGGTGAAGTCGGCCAGAGTCTCCCACTGCTCCGGGTGGTCTTTCTCGGTGTTCTCGTGCTCGGTGCAGATCGCCTCAAGCTCGGCATACAGCGCTTCAAACGTGGCGCGGTCATCTTTGGCAGCCGCCTTCATCAGCTTTTCGGCGAGCTCGTACACCGCCTTGTAAATTTTGGTGTTAATCATCGACCACGACTCTGTTCATTCGGAATGGATGCAAAACGACCCACATGCATGTGCGTTTAGCGTCATGACAGGATTATACCTGGTTGGGATGGAGGCACGGGCAAAGGTGGAGTGGAAATAAACGCGTATTCGAGCGTCGAACGGCTGATTTTACGCTATGCTGCACCACTTTTTTTATTTTCGACACCCCATACGCCACTCTGTCAGAGCTTCTCATGCCCTTTTCAACCCTAGGCTTGTCCCGCCCGCTCGTTCAGGCGATTACTGAACTCGGTTACCAAACGCCAACGCCCATCCAAGAACAAGCGATTCCTGCCATTCTGTCGGGCAAAGATTTAATCGCCACCGCACAAACCGGCACGGGCAAAACCGCGGCTTTTGTGTTGCCGCTGCTGGAACAGTTCAGCAAAGCCGCAGAACCGCTGCGCGGTAAACGCATTCGCGCACTCATCCTTGTACCCACTCGCGAGCTGGCGGTTCAGGTGGACGCCAGCGTGGCGCAATACGCCAAGCATACCCCGCTCACCTCAATGGCCGCGTACGGCGGTGTGGATACCGCGCCGCAAAAAGAGCGCTTGATCGAAGGGGTGGATATTCTGGTCGCCACACCGGGCAGGCTGCTGGATTTGGCGCACCAGCGCGCGCTGCACTTCGATGAACTGCAAGTCATGGTATTGGACGAAGCAGACAGAATGGTCGATATGGGCTTTGTCGATGATATCCACAAAATCATCGTGCGCCTGCCAGAGAACCGACAGAACCTGCTGTTCACGGCCACCATGACCAACGATGTGCGCGCCATCGCCCACGCGTTTTCAGACAGCAAAATGACCGACATGGCGGCGAACATCTCCATTACGCCCAACGTGCGCGCCGCCGCCACCATCAAACAGTGGCTGATCACGGTCGACAAAGACACCAAGTCCGCCCTGCTAAGCCACTTGATCAACGAGCAAGCGTGGGATCAGGCGCTGATCTTCGTAGAGAAAAAGCACAGTGCCGCCAAGCTGGTGGCCCAGCTGGAAAAGCGCGGTATTCAAGCGGATTCCATCCATGGCGGCAGAAGCCAGGCCATGCGCGAAAAGGTGTTGGGTCAGTTCAAATCGGGCGAACTGAAGTACTTGGTGGCCACCGGCGTCGCCGCTCGGGGGTTGGATATTGGCGAGCTCAGCCGCGTGGTGAATTACGATTTACCCTTCCAGCCAGAAGAGTACATCCACCGCATTGGCCGCACCGGCCGCGCGGGTGCTTCCGGTGAAGTGATCTCGCTGGTCGATATCAGCGACTTTAAAAACCTGTGTGCGATTGAAAGGCGTTTGAAAAACACGATTGAGCGCAAAGAAGTGGAAGGGTTCCCGGTTAAGAAAGCCGTGCCCGCGTCTAACTTGAACCACGTTAAAAAAAGTAGCCGTTAAGCGTTCACCAAGAAGCTCACCTATTAGTTGAATTCAGAAGTCATGGGTGAGCTTCACCTCTACTCAGCGGGCGAAAAAGCATTCAACAGCTCGGCATTCGTCGGGTATTTCTCTAACAGCGCAAGCAGCTTCTGCGCGCCTTCTATAGGCTTAAGCGGCGTTAACGCTCTGCGCAGTGTCCTTACTTTTTCTAACTCCTTCGCATCTATCAACAGCTCTTCTCGGCGGGTACTGCTTTTGGCAATATCAATCGCCGGGAAAATTCGCTGATTGGCCACGTCCCGTGATAGCACCAGCTCCACATTGCCCGTGCCCTTAAACTCCTCGAAAATCACCTGATCCATTCGGCTTCCCGTCTCCACCAGCACGGTGGCTAGAATGGTGAGCGATCCGCCGTTTTCGATCTTCCGCGCCGAGCCAAACAGCTTGCGCGGTATTTCCATCGCTCGGGCATCCAGCCCACCCGACATCGTGCGCCCGTTGCCACGCTGCTCGGCATTATGCACCCGGGAAAGTCGGGTTAACGAGTCGATCACGATCATCACGTCGTTCCCCTCGCCTGCCTGCTGATGCGCTTTATCCAGCAGGTGATCGGCCATCCGCACATGGTGAGCGTAGTTTTCATCGGACGACGAGGCATGTACTTCTGCCGACACGCTGCGCTTAAAATCGGTGACTTCTTCCGGACGCTCATCGATCAACAAGGCATACAGTTTTATCTCCGGGTAAGCCTCTGCCACGGCTTGGCAGATATGCTTTAACAGCGTCGTTTTGCCAGAGCCGGGCGGTGCCACAATCAACCCCCGCTGCCCCATGCCAATGGGCGTAATCAAATCCATCGCCCGCACAGTGCGCGGCTGATCACTGGGCGCTAGATACAGGCGTGGGGAAGGATGGATAGCGGTGCCGTTGAGGAAGCGTGTTATGGGGTCGTTGGGGGTTGGGTCTTCGACTGCGTTGGTAGGTTTGGGCTGTGGAGGTCTTTTGGTTTTTAGCGTGAGGGTTTTGCGGGTCATGGGTTGGGGCCGTCTTGTCAAAGTGGGGATTCGTGGTTGGCCATGTTCGCGATTACTCGACGGCGGATGTAAAACCTAGGCAGGATATTCAACGCTCTCTCTGACGGAACACAGCTTCTTTTCGGGCTGCTGGATATTTACCGACGCTAGCACAATACGGATGGCATAGGGCACTTGGGCTGCCGTCGAAAAGGGCGCAACGGTTGACACGCTGATGCGCTGTTGGTGGTCATGCATTATTCGTAGTGGCTCCAGAGCCTCAGAACTTTCACCACCCGTTTCTCTTCCAGTACTTGGTAAACCAGACGATGTTGAATATTGATGCGGCGTAAATAGGCCCACGCGAGATCCCCTATGAGTTTCTCGTACGGAGGCGGCTCGCGGTAAGGGTCTTCTGCAATTAACGCCAACAATTCCTGGGCTTTTGGTTTGAGGCCGCTGGAGGCGAGTTTCTTTGCATCTTTCTGGGCGTGCTTGGTGTAAACCAACGTCCATGTCACCAGTCCAGCTCCTCATCGCACTCGTCCAAGGGGGTATCCATCCCCTCACGAATAGCCTCCCGCATACCCGGTACGGAGAGCAGGTAAAGTGTTTCCTGAATGGCAGACCAGTCTTCCTCGGAAACCAGGACGGCTTTGTTCCGCTTACCCATGATGACGATGGGCTGGTGAGACTCGGCGGTCTCGTCGATCAACCGATATAGGTTGCTGCGCGCCTCAGTGGCTGTGATTCCGTTCATGACGCACCACTTGTGTGTTCAGCTTTTCACTAAATGTACGCCTTTCGGTACGTACGTCAAGACGTACTTCTTGTACAGCGCTGCAAGCAACGGTGCGGCTTTATCGCGTCGACCTGCCTTGCCTTGTTATGGGTGGTTTGCCATGATATACCAATATTTGGTACAGGAGTCTCCCCATGGCTAGGAATACCAGCATTACACTCGGCCCCCACTTTGACGAGTTTATAGCCACTCAGGTTGAAAAGGGCCGCTATGGCTCGGTGAGCGAGGTGGTACGTGCCGGACTGCGTCTGCTTGAAGAAACGGAAAGTAAGCTTGAACGGCTCCAACGCCTCCTGGATGAAGGCGAGCAGAGTGGAATCGCAGAGTATTCCCTTGAAAGCGTTATTACAGAACTGGACAACGAAGCTCACTGATGCGTCCCTACCTGCTCACTGCCTCTGCCCGAAAAGACGTTGTCGAGATAGGCCGCTTCACCACTGAAAAGTGGGGAAAGCGCCAACGCGATACATACCTCAGGCAGTTTGACGATGCTTTCAAGCGGCTCGCTCGCCAACCTGATATTGGCCGCGATGCGGGTGATATAAAACCAGGGTACAAAAAGTTCAGTCAGGGCAGTCATGTTATCTTTTACAGAGCCGGTACGGAATCCAGGATCGTTGTCATCCGAATTCTCCACAACAGTATGGATGTGGAGCAGCATCTTTAACGCTTTGCTCTGCGGCAAGTTTGGAGCGCAGCGTAAAATTTGTCCGACAGCAGCGCCTTGTTAACATTTGGTGAATCAGAGATCGTCAAATTCGAACTCCTCGTCATCATCGTCGCCACCTGAAGAGTCGAAGTATTCTTCATCCATATCATCAAAATCAAAATGATCTTCAATTCTATCGTTTCTGTCAAAGAAGACTTCTAAATCTATTCCTTCCTGCTCCCCTTCTTTAAATTCAAAAATAGGGTGACACTTTTTTGATTCATCGTAGAAGGACACATTCTCTTTTAGCAACTCACCAAAGAATTCTTCATCCGCAATGTAGTCATGATTTGCGTTCTTTAACCATCCTCTACGGCCTGCTTCATAGGAGAGCATCCAGTCCGAACTAAATAAAGCGTCTTTATTTGAGAATTGCTTTAAATAGTCAACTCTTAAGTTAGTTTTTATAACTCCAGAGTGAAAAAGATCCAAAGATATCAAAGCACAAACTGAGCTGCTCATCCCCTCAATTTCTCTTACCACATCCCTTTTAATGTTTAGACCTAGCTCTTTGCATATCCAAAGCAGCCAAGAAACCTCACTATGATGATCTGAGATTGAGTGAACTTTAATTAAGTTGTTACAGAACCGCTCTATTGCCTTTAAATTTAACTTGTAGCCGTGGTAGTGGTATGTAGAAAGAATATTTGCAATTACTTGCAGTGTATTGGGAAAACTAAATCCGCACTTTAATAGATAAGCTTCAAACACATCCCAGTTAGATAATTTTATGATGTGGGAGGATATCTGTTTCAGGCCATACTTTATCAAACTCTCATCTGAAAACCTACTCTCTAAAGAAAATAGAGCTTCGAAATAATTATGGATATCATCTCTTTGGGCTCGCCTTTCTGATGATAAAGATAGTTTTTTTAGGCTGTATTTCCATGATTCTTCAACCAACCCTTTAACTTCCATTATTCTTGTTTTTGAAGGGTTTATCTGGAGCTCAAAATTGCTAATTGCCTTCGTTAGCTCTGCCAAAGCAATTTCAGCTTCTTCTCTTGTATCAAAGAATAGGTAAAAGTCGTCTACATACCGGAATCCACTAGGCCACTCTCCAAGAGCATCCTTGATTTGTAGATCAATAGCGACACCAATTATTTCCGCAATAATATGCGATGTGTCTGGCCCTATTGGCAGCCCTACCGTCTGCCAGTCCTGCACACCCATGGATCGACTATCTAGAATATTCCCAAAATATGTATCGTTTTTAGCCTTATTTTTCTTCGCTGCCGCTTTAGAATGCAGAGCCCATGGAATTGTATGTGTATATATGCTTGGAAAAAATCCACTAATATCGGTTATTAAAACGTAGCGATATCCTGTAGATCTTGTAACTTTTGCCTCATAGAGTTCGCTAAATTTGCTTATCTTAATTGCTCGAAGATTTGGCTCAATGTGTGGATGGCTCAGAGACATCTTGCTCTTTTTATAGTGCTTTTGTATTTGAGGCCAAAATTTGTCAATTTCTTTAGACAAAAGAAAGAAGCTTATTGGGTTAACTATACTTGTTACCCTACGATAATATGAAGACCTAGCAACAGAGAATTTTTCAGCCCTCGTACTTGGTGCCCTCTTTGACTCCCACGCGCCCTTATATTTTTTGTACTTGGCGGCATAAGATTTAGAAGTAAAGCCAGGAGGCAATTGAACAGGAAAAAAGCCCTTCTCCAATAGTTCTTTTAGTTTATCCATATAGACCTATATTCTTGTAGGAATGCTAACGCCCAAAGCAGCTCCGCGGTACGCGTCAGCTGCCTTTACTTGTTAGATTTTTTTATTGCTCGGAGGCCAACTAAAAGTGAATCCCCCTTCTCGGTTAGACTCCAGTATGTATGTTTATCTTTGACACTTCTATTTTTTGTGCTTTTTTGTATTAATCCTAAAGCTCGAAACTGCACAATTATCGTTTCTAAAATATCGCCTTCTACTACAGCGTACGATTCATAACCAGATAAATCCTTTTGTTTGCTGATAACTTTTTCTTCTAATTTTGATATAGTTTGGTTAAGTTTACCTTGCAGATTACGTTCATCTGACTCATTCGCCATCGAAGGCGCCAATGAAGCAAATAAAGAGTTCCAAGATATTTCACTTCTTAGCTGCACTTCAACATAATCCCCCCCAACCACGTTTCGCTTTTGCGGTATATGGAAACGAAAATATTTCCTCTCCCTGAGCTAAGTCGCCTGGGTCAACTCCAGTATTTGATTGCTTAGAAAGTTCGGCCTGAAGTTTTTCGATTTCGTTTTTTAACTTCAATATCTCCTGCGATGCTCCTTCGTCTGGGACAAGATCCGCTTTTACCCAGCCAATAGCAGGTGATCTTTTCTTAAGCTGAACAATACTTCTTCCTACTACAGCTGATAACTCAGTGGGCGTTTTCCAAAACTTACATAATTTTTTTTGAGCAAGAGATCTGAAGCTTGCAAGCTTTTCTTGCATTTCCTTATCTGATTCAGAAAACTTTGCAGGAATTAATTCTGGCTCTTGATGCAAGAAAGCAATTACCGGCTTCCCAGTATCTATTGCATAGCGGTATTCCATTTCAGTGTAACTCAATCCACTTTCAGAGCAGGAACCATAGCGCCCAGCTAAAATTAGTAAATAGTAGTCACAGTCATCTATGACAGACTTAATGAAACTCCATTGATCTTCATCAGATGCTGGAAAAAGCTCCATTCCAATAGGTATGCAGTCAAGCTCTAATAGAGCTTGCGTAACCTCTTTACGTTCATCCAAAAGATCAATGTAAGTGGAGCTGACGAACACTTGATACTTTTTTTCCATGAACCCACGATTCTCCTATAAATCTAACGCTCGCCATCACCGGTGATAAAACCGCAGCGAAGCGGAGGGTTTTGCATCCGGTGCATGGCTTGGTTATACCTGTTTAACTAGATGCATTAGCCACCTTGTCCGGATTCAATACAAATCCCGACTCTTTAAGGCGGTTTGCTAATCTTGGGACAGTTTCTTTTACGTGGTTATTGAATGGGATATACAGAATGCCATCAGCGTCTGACGGCCTTTCCAAGTGACCTTTTACGAGAATGGCTATATTTCGCCGGCCAATTGAAGAAATTAGCATACCCATTTCCAAAACTACGTTTTGCCGTGCCCTCGGCTGTATAGCATCTGCACCTTTATTTTGAGGGTACCCCATGTCATCGGGTGTCATCAGAACAATACCGAAACTGGTTGCGGTAGAATTCTGACCGATTTTTGCCTCTAGCGCTTCAATGATGGTCAGGCCACCACCGCCGCTATTTGCAAGTATGAAGTGGTCAATTCCCAACTTATGCAAAACGAGCTCAAGTTGTTCTTTGGCTGTCTCATCGTGGCCGTGGACTACAAAAACCTGCTTTGGTTGGGAGACGCTAGCCGCAAGTGTTTCAGGAGACGCATGCTCACTGCCGCCATTGGTCGGCGCTACTGGCACTCCACTGTATTGGTTAAAATCTTCCTCGAACTTTGCCCTTAGCGCTGGATTCCCTTGGACCTGAAGGGTCCCAGTCCTCTAGAGATTGACTGTTTCTCCTTCTGTAGTCTTGATCTGATGCATATTGCCTTTTTCTTCTGAAGACTTGATTTTTCGGCCAATTGCAGTGACTACAATTTCCAGGTCCTGAGGACTTCCTTCAAATTTCATGTACTCTCCTTCTCGGTATAACGCTTGGGCTCAGGGACGAAAATACGGAGCGAGAAACGAGCGCAGCTTTTTCACGTCCCTTGGAGCCCATTGTTATACCCTTCTTGCATATTTAGCCAAAGATGCCTTGTATTGATCAATGGCCTCGTTGAATTCCATAAGTTTCTTCGTGAGAAGAGCCGAATACTTTTCCCCTTCTGCATTTGGACCTATTTCTCGGTACCGCTCTTTGTAAACATGCTGGATGTCTGACAGTTCGTCCCGATATCTTTTTATTTTATCTAGCATCTCATGACTGTCAGGAAAGTATAGCTCTGCAAGCGTAAATAACCTAGCAGAATCAAATGACTCACTTTTGATAGTAATGTCTAAAGCCTGATTATAAGTAAGCTGACCATCCATGACCCGACGGTAGGTTGTGTGATGAATAACAGACTTAGCTGCCCAAATATCTATGAGCTGATAGAGTTCTTCTAAGCGACTTCTGAGCGCTTCTTTTTGATCTTTGTCATCCTGGTGTTGCAGCCTAAGTTTCAACTGCCTTTCTGCCGCCTGATTTGCCAACCGAACTCCCGCCACAGTTGATAAAGCTGTGACTGCTGCGGCACCAACTGCAGCGAAAGGAATGAGGTCATTTACTGTCAGAGGCACATACTTCTCCTTCTAGGTATAACGCCCACAGCACGCGCGGCTTTGCAGTGGAGGCGTAGCCGCAATGGAAAAGCCGTCGCTGTGCCTGCGATTGTTATGTTCTTTGCTCAAAACGGCAAACTCAAACCGGAAGACTGAGCGACGTCAAAAAGACGACGGGCTACGTCATAGTCATTCCACGTCTGATTCGTATAAAACCGATATTCTTTTTGGTCGTTAACATCAAAATAGAAAAAAACAAACTCGCCGTACTCTTCAACTCCATTAAAAGAGTATCTTAATGAAACTGTGAAACGGTCTGTTTGAAGCTGAACATTCGAGTTATCATCATCATAAATCCATGAAAACTCTCCACTCTCAGTTCTTTTTATCAACTCTACAAGAAAGTCTTTGATCTTAGGAGGAAACATACTCACCTCGCTTTGCAGGATTCATTTCTTCAAGGCTCCTTTTTATATCCAAAATATCTTTCTGTATTTTAACTCTTTTCCCTTTGGTCAATGGCGCCTTTGCGCTTGCATGAGTAGCCTGCTGGAGGTCTAGCTCAATATTACCAAGTACAGAATCTATTTCGTTTACCTGGCTCTCAGGGCCAGATATTCGTAGGTAGGTGCGCCTGAAATATTGGAAGCATTTCAAAGACAATACGTAGCGCTCACCCGAAACATGCTCATTAGCTTCATCCAGAACCGCAAGACATTCGCTTACAAACGAAGCACCATTAACATCCTGAGCCTGCCTAAGTATTTTCCTCGCTTCGTCACGAATACTTTTTGAGACACTAACGCTATGCAAGACTTCAAATACCGCCACCACCAACGCAATTAAGGTCGCAACCACCCCAAAGTACGAAAATTCATTGAGGTAGCCATCATTCCCGATAACTTTTTCTTTGAAGATTAAAGATGCAGACAGAACACCCACAGAGATAAGCAGGTATACGATCCTAATCCAATGATTCCTAATAAATTCCATAGCTATCTGCATATCCCCGTAAAACATAAAGTGTAATTATACGCTCTTCCACATAACACTATTGAGCGCGCCAGCATGATTATTGATGTTATATCGCCACTCAAACAATCATAAGCCACTGTTTCTAATAGACTATGCCTGACACTTGACAGCATAACCAAAATTCGCGTGACCGCCGCTTTTTACGATTTAATCATACTCTATTGATAAATTTTGCTTTGGTCACGCAGATTTTTTGAAAAATTGTGCTGGGTCAAGGGATGTGGCTCGTGGGCGGCTGGCGCCGCCTTCGCGGGTGCCTTCCTCGCTCGTTGCTCTCGCTCGGGCGTTACGCCGCGCTACAGGGTTGGCGGCGCTTTGTGGGATGTGGCGGGGTCGGGGCGGCTGGTCGCCGCCTTCGCGGGTGCCTTCTTCGCTCGTTGCTCTCGCTCAGGCGTTACGCCGCGCTACGGGGCTGAACGTCTAACACTCACGAGTCACCAGCCACCCCTCTCCCACTTTTCTCCTCACTTCAAAGCTCGATGCCTTTTTGGGCTTTGATGCCTTGGTCTTTGAAGGCGTGTTTGACGACTTTCATTTCGGTGACGGTGTCGGCGAGGTCGATGAGGGGTTGGGGGGCGTAGCGGCCAGTGACGATGGCGTGTTGCATGGGGGGGCGGGCTTGCAGGTCGTCGAGGACCTGGTCCAAGTCGAGGTACTCGTAGCGCAGGGCGATGTTGAGTTCGTCGAGCAGTACCATGTGGTAGCTGTCGTCTTGCAGCATGCGCTTGGCTTGTTCCCAGGCGGCGTTGGCGGCGGCGACGTCGCGTTCGCGGTCTTGGGTGTCCCAGGTGTAGCCTTCGCCCATCACGTGGTAGTCCACGTTGGGCAGGTTGCGGAAGAAGGCTTCTTCGCCGGTACTAAACGCGCCCTTGATGAACTGCACCACGCCAACCTTCATGCCGTGGCCCAGAGCGCGGGCGAGCATGCCAAAACCGGAGCTGCTTTTGCCCTTGCCGGGGCCGGTGAGTACCAGCAAAATGCCCTGCTCTTTATCGGCGCGGGCGATGCGCTCGTTCATGATTTTTTGCTTGGCCGCCATGCGCTGGGCATGGCGTTCCGGGGTTTTGGCATTGTCGCGCATGGGGTCTCCTTGGGGTGTTCTATCTTTTACGATCTAAGTTTTATGCTTTCAGCACGTAGCGCAGAGTTTCCACGACCTGATCGGTGGTGGTGCACCAGGCTTGCGCTTGGGCGTCGACTTCTTTCAGCGGGTGAACAATGTCTTCGCTGTGCAGCGTGATGTAGGGCTTGGCGAGTGCCGCGCAGTAGCCTGCGTCAAAGGCGGCGTTCCACTGTTTGTACTTGTCGCCAAAGCGCACCACCACTAAATCTGCCTGCTCAATCATCGTGCGGGTGCGGATGGCGTTCACTTTGGAAGACTGGTGGTCGCGCCAGAAGCCGTTGTCCGGTTTGCCCAGATGGTCGCCTGCGGCATCAGAGGCGTCGTGGTCGGTCACCGGGGCGGTGAAGACGACGTCCAGGCCCGCCGCTTCTGCGCCGCGCTGAATCTCTTCACGCCAGTCGGTGTGAATCTCGCCGGAAAGGTAGACGTAAAAGCTCATGGTAGCTCCTTTAGGGTTGGGGAGTGTCTCGCCGCTCTATGATAGCCCACTGCTGCTTTATGGAAAAACCTTCCATATTTTTCGGCTAATAGCTGCGCGCTCCCCTGCCCGTTACTCCGCGAGGTGAATTGGTTGGCCGGTGAAAATATCCGCCACCAGCCTGGGCGCTGAGGGGAAGTAGCCATGGAAGTAGCTGGCTACCAGCGCGCCATCACGGTAGATAGGTTCGGCTTCGCTACCGGCCAATTTGCGGGTGCGGGCCAACGGCTGTATGGCGGTTTCCAGCAGCGAGTGGTGGTAGGTGTGGCCGCGTAGTTCGCCGCGTTGGCTGTGTAGGCTTTGTAGGCCTAGCGCTGTCAGCTTACCGGCCATTTTGGCGGTGCCGGGCAGTAGCCCTAGCATGGTGTGGGCGTTGCCTTCGCCATCGATTAATTGCTCTACACAGCTCATGAGCCCGCCGCACTCGGCGAGAATGGGTTTGCCTGCCCGGTGGTGAGCGCTGATCGCCTCTAGCATGGGCTGGTTGGCGCTGAAGCGGGCGGCGTGCAGTTCTGGGTAGCCGCCGGGCAGCCAGAGGGCGTCGCATTCTGGCAGTGCTGCATCATTAAGTGGCGAGAAGAAGTGCAGCGTCGCGCCCATCTCTTCTAATACTTCGAGATTCGCGCGGTAGATAAACGCAAAGGCGTCGTCTTTAGCAATGGCAATACGCACGCCGCGCAAATAGTCCGGTGCAGGCGTGGGGGCGTCAGCGCTTAGCGTTACCTCTTTAGGCAAGCGGCCTAACCCAGCTTCTTCTAACACCTTGGCGGCGGCGTCTAGCTGGGCATCCAGGCCGCTCAGCTCACTGGCTTGCACCAGGCCCAAGTGGCGGTCGGGGATTTTCATCGCGTCATGACGGGGAATTGCGCCTAGCAGCGCAATGCCTTCCGGCATGCTCTCATTCAGCAGCTTGCCGTGGCCGGGGCTGCCGATGCGGTTGGCGATCACTTCGTGAATGTCGAGGTCGGGGTGGTAGTTGGCCAGGCCTTGGGCCACCGCGCCAAACGTTTGCGCCATGCCCCAGGCATCGATCACCGGCAGCGCGGGGATGCCCGCCAGGATGGCTAAGTCAGCGCTGGAGGGCGAGCCATCGAATAGCCCCATGGAGCCCTCCACCAAAATCACGTCGGCTTCTTGGGCGGCTTTGGCTAAGCGCCAGCGGCACTCATGCTCTCCGGTCATCCAGGGGTGAAGCTGATACACCGGCTGGCCGGAAGCGACTTCTTGCACCATGGGGTCTAGGTAATCGGGGCCGTGTTTGAAGACCCGCACGGTGCGCCCGGCGTTGCGGTGCAGCCGTGCCAGCGCCGCCGTGACCATGGATTTGCCCTGGCCCGAACCGGGGGCGCTGATGAGCGCTGCGTGTGCTTTACCTTGCAACATGTCTCTTCCTTAAATCACTCATGGTCGGTAAGGGGTGCCTGGATGGGCACAAACACCGGCGCACCACCCACATCTACCGTGGCCAGCCGCTGTTGGTAGAGCCGTTCTAGGGCGCTGGGCACCAGCATGGTGTCTCGTGGGCCCCAGCAGGCTTCACCGCTGGGGTAAAGCAGCAGAATGTGGTCGCACCAGCGGGCGGCTAAATTCAAATCGTGCAGGCACATCATCACCGCGCTGCCTTGGGCGGCCTGCTCGGCCATCAGCGCCATCACCGCGCTTTGGTGGTGTAAATCCAGGTGGTTGGTGGGTTCGTCCGCCAGCCAGATGTTGGGCGCTTGCGTGAGTACCGTCGCCATGGCTACCCGCTGGCGTTCACCGCCGGAAAGCGTGCTGACCAAGCGGTGGCGAAGATGGGCCACATCCAGCGCCTCCAGGGCGGCCTCGGCGCGGGCGTAGTCGTCGGCCCCTTCCATCTGCCACAGGGAAAGGTAGGGGTGGCGGCCTATCAGCGCGGTCTCCAGCACCGTGGCGGGAAAGCCGTCTAGCCGCTCTTGAAACACCAGCCCTAACTGCTGCGCCACTTGCCGCCTGCGCAGTTGGCCAAGCGGTTTGTCGCCGATCAGCACCTGACCGGACCGGGGGGCGTGGAGCCCTGCCAGGGTGTGCAGCAGCGTGGTCTTGCCCGCGCCGTTGGGGCCAAGCACGCCCCACACCTGCCCTGGTTCGAGGGTGAGATTCAACGCCGTGCCTGCGCTGCGCCTCGGCACGTCGATGATCAGGTCTTGGGTCGCCAAGCGGATCATCAGCGGCTCCGGTAGAGCAAAAAGAGGAAGGTGGGCACGCCCAGCAGCGCGGTGATCACCCCGACGGGGAGCTGCTCGGGGGCAATCATCGTCCGCGCTAGGGTGTCGGCGAGTACCAGGAGCGTGCCGCCTGCCAGCGCGCAGGCGGGTAGAATCAAGCGCTGGTCGTTGCCGAGCAGCAGGCGCAGCATGTGGGGAACTACCAACCCCACAAACCCGATGCTGCCTGCGGTGGTCACGGCAGCGGCGGTCAAGAGGCTGGCGGCAATGTAGATGCCCCACTCCAGCGGGCGAACATCCACACCCAGAGCGGCGGCCTGCTGGGGGCCACGGGCCAGCACGTTGAGGCTGCGCCCTAGCGGTATCAGCAATACACAGGTGGCGATTAATAGCAGCAGCGGCGGCCACGGCGTGCGGGCGTAAGATAAATCTCCCATCAGCCAGTAGAGCATGCCCGGCAGCCGCTCGGCGGGGCTTAGCGCGAGCATCAGGGTAATCACCGCGCCCCACCCCGCAGCCACGACCACGCCAGTGAGCAACAGCCGTGAAGGCGTCCAGCCGCCGCTACCGTGGGCTAGGCCAAATACTAAAAACGTGGAGAACAGCGCGCCTAAAAACGCCGAACCCGAAATAAGCACACCGCCCATTCCGGCCAGCATGGCCGCCAGCGCACCGATGGATGCCCCGCCGGATAGCCCCAGCACGTAGGGGTCGGCCAGCGGGTTACGTAGCAGCACCTGCATTAGCGCACCGGCCACCGCCAACAGCCCGCCCACCGCAAAGGCGGAAAGCGCCCGTGGCAAGCGAAGCTCGATCACCATGGTGCGCGCCAGCGCATCGCCCTGGCCCTGCACCACCGCCCAGAGCTGCGCTACCGAAAGCTGCGCGCTGCCCACCGCCAGAGAAAACAGCATGGCGGCCACGGCGATCAGCGCCAGCAGGCCAAGGGGTTGCCACAGGCGCATTACCATCAAGACCCCCTGCACTTTTGGCGGGTGTGTTCGAGCTTTTCACACAGAATCTGTGCGCCTTCCAGCAGGCGCGGCGTGGGCCGCTGAATTAAGGAAGGCGGCACGAAATAGAGGTTACCGGCGTCCACGGCGGCAAGGTTGGGGTACTGCTCCCAGTGGGTGAGCCAGTCGCGGTTCTCCTCCCCCATGCCTCCGGCAATGATGGCGTCGGGGTTGGCCGCAAGCACGGCTTCATCGTCTAAACGCGGTACTAATCGGTGCTGATCGCCAAAGACGTTTTCGCCGCCGCACAATTGCACCACTTGCCCAATCAGGTGGTCGTCATTGACGCTCATCAACGGCTCGTCCCACACCTGATAAAACGTCGCCACAGGGTCACGCTCGCTATAGCGGGCGGTAAGCGCGGCCATGCCCTCTCTGAACTCATTGGCCGCCTGTTTGCCTACCGGTTCGGTACCGGCCAGGCGGGCAAGCCGCTCGATGGTGTCAGCCACCGCCTCGACGCTGCGCGGCTCGATATAAAATACCGGCATGCCCAGCGCTTCGAGGGTATCCATTTGCTCGGCGGGGTTCCCCGTTACCCAGCCGATGACTAAATCCGGGGCAAGCCCTACCAGGGCTTCCAAATCGATTCGGGTGTGGCTACCCACCGAGGCCACGTCCTTTGCTTCCGGCGGGTAGTCGCTATAACTCACCACGGCCACCACCTGATCCCCAGCGCCAGCGGCGTAGGTCAGTTCCGTGGCACCGGGTGAAAGCGTGGCGATGCGGTTGGCCGAGGCATGTAAGCACACTTCCCGACCACGGTCATCGACCGCGCAGCGGCTGGGGTTGTCGGCATGAAGCGGGGTGGCAATGCCGCTACCCAGCCATAGGAAAGCGGCGCCCAAGGCGCCGCCGAACTGCATGAATTTATTGGCCAAAGTGAACACTCAAGAATCCTGCTCGGCCCGCGTTGATGTAGTCGGCACCGTCAAACGAGCGCGTGGTGACATAGTCTTGATCCAGCACGTTCTCTAACGTTACCCGAGCGCTCCACAGCGGCGCAAACTGCCAGCCTGCACGCAGGTTCACCAAACCGTACCCGCTCAGGCGATCTTCGTTGGCCGCATCACGGTAGCGATGGTTTTGCGCGACCCAAGAGCCGCCCAGGGACCAATCACCCAGCTCGCGGTCGACGTCCAGGCGCAAGCTTTGCGAGGCACGGTTTTGCAGGCGTTTGCCGGTCAAGCGGTTTTCGGGGTCGGTGTAGGTGAGCGCCGCCGCCAGCGTCCACTCGTTCACGTCGACACCCGCGCTAAGCTCTGCTCCACGAATGCGCGTTTCCGGCACGTTGAACTGTAACCCTTGGCCCGCAATCAAGTTGTCGATATCGGTTTGGTAAAGCGCCGCATCCCAGAACCAGCGGGCATACTGGCCGCGCACGCCAACTTCGATCGACTCGGAGGTTTCCGACGCCAAGTCCGGGTTACCAAAACCAGGGAAATAAAGCTGGTTGTAGGTCGGTGCGTTGAACGCCGTGCCGTAGTTGGCGCGCAGCGTGTGGTGGCCATCCACGTCATACCCGATCCCGACGCTGCCCGTCACCTCGTCGCCGTAGGACTCGTTGTCATCAAAGCGAAGGCTGCCTTGAAGCGTGAAGGGCGAGAAATCCAGCAGCGCCTGGGTGAAAACGGCCGCATTGCTGCGACTGGTTTCGTCGTAGGCGGTGGTGCTGTCTACCCGGTCTTCGCTGTACTCGGCCCCGGCGACCACTTCGTGGGCACCCACGGTCACGGTGTTTTCCCAGCGCGCCGTGCGTATTTTGGTATTGAACGAGGTATCGCCAAAATCAGCGACGTTATCACTTTCGTCCCGCGATTCGCTGATCGTCAAGCGGCTGCGCCAGCTGTCGGTCATCGGCAGCTCGCCATACACGCCCGCGACCTGCTGAACGAAGTCATTTTCCCCGCCGTCATACTCGTTATACCCACGGGCACGCAGCGCCAATACGCCTGCTTCGGCACCGTTCGCGAAGGTGTGCGACACGCGCGCCAGCGCGGAGGTGTTGTCGTAGCCTTTGTCGTCGCCATTACGACGCACTGGCTGGCCGTCGGTATTGAAGTGGCTGCCAGAAAAGCTGTAACGCGTGCCGCCCTCTTTACCGCTGACGCCTGCGCTCAGCCGCTGGGTGTTGAACGAGCCGCCGCCTGCGGAAATACGCGGCTGCGGACCTTCGTCTTCACCCTGTGGAGTAAACAACTGTATGACGCCGCCCATGGCGTCGGCACCGTAAAGGCTGCCGCGAGGACCGCGCACGATTTCGGCACGCTCGAACATGCGTGGCTCCAAATATTGCCAAGCGGCCCCGCCGCTAGTAGCCGAGCGCAAACGGATACCATCGATCATCAGGACATTCTGCGCGCTGCCCGTGCCGCGAATGAAGACGCTGCTATTCTTGCCGAAGCTACCGTTACTGGAAACGTCCACGCCCGGCTGGCCACGCAGCAGGTCGGTGATACTGACGGGGTCTTGGCGGCGCAGCGCGGCCTCGTCGATTACCGTGACCGAAGAGAGGCTTTCATTAGCGGTGCGCGGAGCGAGTGCGGCCGTGACCACGACGGGATTCAGCGTGTTGGAGGCCGTCGCGGTGGCCGATGCGCTTTGCGCCTGAACGGCCAGCGGTAGCGCGGCCATGGTAAACGCCGCAAGCGTTGCGGGGGTATGAAAACGATTGAACATGGTGGGTCCCTTGCTCGCTGTGCTCACCCGCACAGCGTACTTTTTAGTGACCGGGCAGGGGCACACAAGGGAAATCCGTGGCAGAGCGCCACGTAACGTCACCCTGTACATGCCCTCCGCATGCCGGTAATCCGTGGCTTTCTTCAAGCCATCACTCTTAGGCCGGTCTCCGGGCTGACGAGCGAAAGAGGGGCGCTTTACCTAAGCGCCGACCCTTTTCCGAACGACCACCTTCCCATGCCAAGGCACAGTGGCGTCTCTAGCCGTTCTTGTCTCGATCACCGTTGCGGGGGCAGCGTTGGATTGACACAGCCATGACATGACCATGTTCACCAACTTCCCGTTTAACTGATGGCGGTTACGCCACCAGCACCTGAGAGTGTGCGTAAACTAGCAACTTGTTAGGGGGTGGTCAATTTGCTGACGCGCCTTTCAGCGCTTGTACCAAGCCGTGGCGCACGTACCACACCTGCTCGGCGTGAGCGGCGGCGTCCTGGGTGAACCAGCCGCTCAAATCCCGCAGGCGGCGCTGGTGGCGGGCCACTGGGACGAGGCCACGCCCCAACTCATTGGCAATGATCACCAGCGCGACGTTCTCTGCAGCGGCGGCTTGCTCGAGGCGCTGTAAATCTTCCCGCCACTGGGCGCGCCACTCGTCGCTGCTGATGTCGGAGTCCAGCACCGCGGTCAGCCATTCAAATAAGCCATGTAACACCAGTGGCGTGTTGGGCAACATGACGTGAGAGACCTCGTGAAGACGCTGGCCAGGGGCTAGACGCCACCACACCGCGCCGGGAAAGCGTTGTTTTACTGCGTCGCGCTTACCTGCGCTGGCACCGCCAATGAACAGTTGCATTGCCATTCTCCTTTTCCGTCCTCACCTGCTTGATACGCGAGCTGCCAGCGCCGTCCCTGGGCTTGATGCACGATTCCCTGCCAAAAATCGAGGGTTTCGAAACGGCGGCGTAGTTCACGAATCACGCCGCCGTGGGTCACTACCAACACTTTTCGATAGCCGTGTTGCCGAGTATGTTCCGCAACATCGTCGAGCCAGGCATCCAGCCGTTCGCGCAGTTGGCCAGAGGATTCGCCACCGGGAATTTGTAACTCTCCGGCGCTATCGATCCAGGCGCGATAGTGCGGCAGTTCTTTTAATTCATCGTAAACCTTGCCTTCGTACTCGCCGAAATCGAGTTCCCGTAAGCGCGGTTCGGCGTAGACGGGAACCCCCGGCTTGGCCGCCTGGGACCAGGCCAGGGTTTCTTGGCAGCGGCCTAGGTCGCTGGCGTAAATGGCGTCGAAACGCTCATCGGCCAGGGCCGCGCGCAACGCTAACAGCCCCTCCTCCGCCTCAGGAAACAGCAGCGGAATATCCCGCTGGCCCTGGTAACGGCGCTCTAGATTCCAGGCGGTGATACCGTGACGAACTGCCACCAGCTCCACATTAAGATCAGTAGCCAAAGCTCTCCTCCTTCGATGGTGGCGCCGACCATATCGCCGTTGATGCCGTTAAACGAGCGCAGCAGTGCTCTGCGTACCAGCGCTACCCAACATGCCAGCGCTGCCAGCCACAGCGCGGCTAACGGCCAGAGCATGGCGAGCGGGAACAGCGGCAGGAGCGCCACGCCTACATCGCGGCGTCCCAACGACTGCTGCCAGCTCCAAGCCAGGCCGCGCGAGTGGGCGCATGGGGTCAGCACGAGCAGCGCGACGCCCGCCCAGCGCCCCAGTGCGGGTACTACCGCGAGCCACCACAGCGGCGCGTGATACTGCAGCAGCGCCCAGAGCAGCACGCCCTTCCAGGCCAGCAAAAACAGCAGCGCCAGCATGCCGAAGCTGCCGATTTGCGGGTCTTTCATGATATCCCAGCGCCGCTGCAACGGCTGGTTGCTGCCCAGCGCATCGGCCAGGTCCATCACGCCATCCAGGTGTAGTCCACCCGTGAGCCCCACCCACACGCTGAGCAGTACCAGCGCACTGATCGGCGTGGGCGTTTGTACGTGCTCTAACAGTAACGCGGCCAGCGCGAGCAAACCGCCGATCAGCAGGCCGACGAGCGGATAGGCACGAATGGCCCAACGGCGGGTGGCGGGCGTCCAGGGGCACGCCACCGGTATGGGTAACCGAGTCAAAAATTGCAGGGCCAGCAGCCCACCATAAAGGACGTTGTTCACGTATTGGCGCCCGCTTTCCACTCGATGCCCTGGCCTGCGACCACCTCGATCACGCTATCGGACTCGACGGCTAGCCAGCGGTGCAGCATTTGTAAAAACTCGACATAACGCTGCGTATGGGTGTCGTTAGGCAATGGCGCTTCGTTGAGATCATTGGAGACGACGACGAGGGTAATGTGTCGCGCCCGGGCATCTTGCAAACAGCGCACCAATAGCGAAAACCCTTCGGTGGTAGAGAGCGGTGCGTGCGCGTCGTCGGCGTCGAACATCACTTGGCTGGCCCAGAGTGTAAGACAATCGAGCAAGGCGGCATGCCCGTTGGGCACTCGAGCGATGGCTTGATCGATGGCCAGCGGTGCCTCCAGCGTTACCCACGAATCAGGCACACCCTGGGCATCCCGACCGGCTCGATGGAGGGCAACCCGCTCAGCCATTTCGTCGTCGTATACGTTAGCGGTCGCCACGTAAAAACACGGTTGACCGTTGGCAGCTTGCAGCACGTACTGTTCAGCAACGTGACTCTTACCGGAGCGCGCGCCCCCACTAACGAACACAATCATGTAACACCTTTAACAATCGATCATTTGCCGAACCATCGCGCACTGCCAGCCGCAACCAATCACCGTCGAGCGCTGCAAAGCTGTAGGTATGTCGCGCCAGCATACCGTGATGCAGCAAGCGTTCAAGCAGCAGCGCGCTGGAAAGCCCGCGCTGGCACAACGCTGGACCCGGCCGCACCAGATAAAAGCAGCTTTGGCTGGGCACGACATCTAGCCCCGCGTGTGTCAGCGCTTGGCCCAAACGCGGCTGTTCCCGCGCCAACCACTGCCGCGTGCGCTGGGCAAAGGCCGTATCCGCCAACAGCGGTGCCACCAGCTCGGCAGCGAGGTGATTGACGCTCCAGGGCGGCTGATGGCATGCCAGGGCGGCAACGTGCTCGGCACTCGCCAGCACGTACCCCAGGCGCAGCCCGGGCAGCGTGTAAAACTTGGTCATGGAGCGCAGCAGCACAAGCTGCGGGTAGCGCGCCAACAGCGGCGTGAGCGGTTCGGCAGCGAGGGCAAGATCGATAAACGCTTCATCCACCACCAGTGTTGACGTAGCGGGCATGCGTGAGAGCATACGCTCGATCTCTACGGCGCTGACCAGGGTGCCGGTGGGATTATTGGGGCGGCAGAGAAAGATCACATCCGCCTGAGTGACAGGCTCGTCCAACGCTGCCGTTTGTAGGCCGAAACGGGGGGCCTCTAGGGCATGCTCCGTTACCACTAACCGATGCGCGGCACAGGCTCTGGCATATTCGCCAAAGGTGGGCGTCACGATCAGCCCGCGCTGGCCTGCATGAAGGGCAGCGGCCAAAAAAATGGCGTCTGCTCCGCCGTTGGTGAGCAGCACTTGCTCCGGCGCCACGCCTTCGTGTTCGGCAATGGCACACCGCGCGACGCGGTAGCTGGGCTCCGGGTAGCGGCTTAACCCACTAATACATTCAACCAACCAATCCGCCACCCAGGGCGGCGGCCCCAGCGGGTTGAGGTTCGCGCTCACGTCCTCGAACGGGTGATCCGCAGGTAACCTAAAGCGTTTGAGCAGCGCCGCTGCGTCGCCGCCGTGGTCGGGCCAGGGAGCCGTGGTCATTGCAGCCCCCAGAGAAACGCTAAGAGCACGAGGAATGCGAAAAACAGCAGCCACCCGCCGTGCATCAGCCGTAACGTCAGGGAAATATGCGCCACGGAGAGCGGTATTTGCCCGCTCCCCAGCGTTGCCCGGTGGGAGACCACGCCCTGATACATATTCGTGCCGCCTAGCTGCACGCCCAGCAGATTCGCCACCATCGCTTCCGGCCACCCGGCGTTGGGGCTGGGGTGGCGCGGCGCTTCCCGGCAGGTGGCGGCCAGCGCACCCCGCCAATTTGACACGGTGACGCCTCGCCCTATCAATCCCCTGCCCGCTAGCCATAAACAGAGAGTCGTCAGCCGGGCAGGCAGCCAGTTGGCGAAATCGTCGAGTTTGGCGGACGCGTAGCCGAAATCCGCGTAGCGCTCGTTGCGATAGCCCACCATGGAATCGAGTGTGTTGATCGCTTTGTACGCCAACGCCAGGGGCGCGCCACCGATGACGGCAAACAGCAGCGGCGAGGTAATGCCATCCACGGTGTTCTCGGCAACGGTCTCGACCGCCCCCCGGGTAATCTCGGCTTCATCGAGCGAATCGGTATCGCGGCCGACCACCATCGAAAGCGCATGACGAGCGGTAGGCAGATCCCCTCGGGCGAGCGGTTGGGCAATGGCGTTTCCGGCCTCGGCGAGCCCTTTGATGGCCAGCGTGGTGGCGAGCAGCCAAAGCTCGGCGGCGAGGCCTAGCCAGGGGTGAAGCTGAGTCAGCAGTGCCAACACCAGCCAAGTGGCAGTGAACGTTCCCAGGACGCTCACTGCCGTCAGTAAAAAGCCCATGGCACGGCGACGCTGGGCACTGCCTCGGTTCCAGCGCCGTTCTAGCGCGCTGATGCCCCGACCGATGATCACCACCGGATGCGGCAGCACGCGCGGGTCGCCCACGATGAGATCGACGACGATGGCCAGCGCGACCAGCGCCACCGAGGCGGACAGCCAACTGCTAAGCGGGCTCATACTCTGCTGCTGCTCACGCCCACCTTATCAAAGGTGGCCATGTCGCTGAGCATCGAGGCAGCGGCTTGTATGAGCGGGAACGCCAGCGCAGCGCCGCTGCCTTCCCCCAAGCGCATACCCAGTGCCAGAAGCGGCTCGGCGTCGAGAGCCGCCAGCGCCGTGGCATGGCCCGGCTCTTCGGAGCGATGACCAAAAATGAGATAGCCGCGCGCCTCGGGGCAAAGGCGACACGCCGTTAACGCAGCGACGGTGGCGATGAAACCATCGACGATGGCGGGTAGCCGGTGGGCGGCTGCGGCCAAATAGGCGCCCGTCATGGCGGCCATCTCCAGCCCGCCGAGTTTGCTGAGTACGTCTAACGGATCATCGGCGTGGGCTTGGCGGGCGCGTAGCGCCTGCTCGATCACCGACACTTTATGCGCCTGCTGGGCGCTGCTTATCCCGGTCCCCGCGCCGACCACCGTCGCCACCGGCGCCTGGGTGAGCGCCGCCAGCATGGCGCTGCTGGCGGTGGTATTGGCAATGCCCATTTCACCGACGATGATGCTCTTCGCGCCCTGGCCCGCCAAGCGCTCTACCGTGTCGGCACCTACGCCGATGGCGCGCTGGGCTTCTCCCTGGCTCATCGCGTCTTCCCGCACCATGTTCGCCGTACCGGCGCGCACCTTGGCATCGACCACGCTGGGCAGGGCAAGCGGTGACGCCACCCCCACATCGACCACGTCGACCTGAGCGCCTATCTGGCGCGCGAAGACATTGATGGCCGCGCCTCCCTGGGCGAAATTCGCCACCATCTGCGCGGTCACTTCCTGGGGAAACGCCGAGACGCCCTCGTCGGCCACGCCGTGGTCGGCGGCAAACACGGCAACACCAGGCGGAGAGACGAGCGGAGTGCGCTGTCCGGTAATGGCACTCAACTGAATGGCGAGCGTTTCGAGCCTGCCTAAACTGCCGGGAGGTTTGGTCAGCGTGTCGAGATACGCGCGAGTACGCTCACCCTCGGCGTTATCTACGGCGCGAATGCGCGCCAGAAGTGACTGAAGTCGCTGTTCAGCGGTCGGCTCGTTGTCCATCACAATTCTCCACAGGCAGGTGGCGCAAAATGGTAGCAAAACCAGGGCTGCTATACTTGCGCTTTAACCATGAAACAGGCGCTTGCAAGCCACTTTTATCCATCATTCATCAAAGCATCATCTTCAACGGTGATGGTCGTCACTCATCAGAGTAATAAAACTACAACTTAAGCTATAAATAGCGATTTTATTGCCGTAAAGTCTCTTATATCGACGTCATAATATGTAAAATAACTACAAGTTCGACTCACCGTCTCGACACATGCAGAGGTCTCTATGCCTGGTTCAACATCCGCTACACTCCATCCTACGGTTGCCGAGGTGACCCAACGCATTCGTGAGCGCTCTGCTGAGCGACGTGCCCTATACGAGCGCCGCATGGCCGACCAGCACAAACGCGGCGTGCACCGCGCCGAACTCTCTTGCGGCAACCTCGCCCACGGTTTCGCCGCCTGCAGCGTGCAGGAAAAAGACTCCCTGAAGCTGATGAACAGCGCCAACCTAGGGATCATTTCTGCCTACAACGATATGCTCTCCGCCCACCAGCCGTTCGAAACCTTCCCGGAAACCATCAAAGCGGCTGCCCGTGCGATGGGCTCTACTGCGCAGTTTGCCGGCGGCGTCCCCGCCATGTGCGATGGTGTGACCCAAGGCCAGCCGGGCATGGAGCTGTCGCTGTTCTCCCGCGATGTGATTGCCATGGCCACCGCCGTGGGCCTGTCCCACAACATGTTCGATGCCGCACTTTACCTCGGCGTATGCGATAAGATCGTACCGGGCCTGTTTATCGGCGCGGCCCGTTTCGGTCACCTGCCCGCCATGTTCGTCCCCGCAGGCCCGATGCCCAGCGGCTTGCCGAACAAAGAGAAAGCGCGCATTCGCCAGCTCTACGCCGAAGGCAAAGTAGGCCGCGAAGAGCTGCTGCAAGCGGAGTCCGACTCCTACCACAGCCCCGGCACCTGCACCTTCTACGGCACCGCCAACTCCAATCAGCTGATGATGGAAGTGATGGGCCTGCACCTGCCGGGTACCTCGTTCGTCAACCCGGGCACCGAGATGCGCGAAGCGCTGACCCGTTACGCCACCGAGCAGGCCATTCGCAACACCGAACCCGGCGGCGAGTACCGCCCGTTCTACAAGCAGATCGACGAGCGCGCCATCGTCAACGCCGTGGTCGGCCTGCTGGCCTCCGGTGGTTCGACCAACCATACCATGCACCTGATTGCCATGGCGGCAGCGGCGGGCATTACGCTGAACTGGGATGACTTCACCGACCTGTCAGCGGTCACCCCCAGCATGATGAAGGTGTACCCGAACGGCCAAGCAGACATCAACCACTTCCAGGCAGCGGGCGGCATGAGCTACCTGTTCCGCGAGCTGTTGGGCGCGGGCCTGCTCCACGGTGACATTCCCACCGTGTTTGGCACCGACCTGACCGCTTACACCCAAGAGCCCTTCCTGGAAGATGGCAAAGTGGTCTGGCGCGAAGGTCCGGAGAAGAGCCTGGACGAAGAAGTGCTGCGCCCTGTGGCCACGCCCTTCGCCCCCACCGGCGGCCTGACCGTGATGAAAGGCAACCTGGGCCGTGGCGTCATCAAAGTCTCGGCCGTTGCCGAGGAGCACCGCATCGTCGAAGCGCCGGTGAAGATCTTCGAAGACCAGAACGAGATGAAAGCGGCGTTCGAGTCGGGCGAGCTGGACCGCGACGTGATCGTCGTCGTGCGTTTCCAAGGCCCCAAAGCCAATGGCATGCCCGAGCTGCACAAACTGACACCGTTCCTGGGCGTACTCCAGGATCGCGGCTTCAAGGTGGCCCTCGTCACCGATGGCCGCATGTCCGGCGCATCGGGCAAAGTACCCGCCTCTATCCACATGAGCCCGGAAGCGCTCGACGGCGGCCCGCTGGCCAAGCTGCGCGATGGCGACGTGGTGCGCCTGGATGCCAACGCCGGTACGCTGGAAGCCAAGGTAGACGCCGCCACCTGGGCCGAGCGTGAGCTCGTCGTCGCCAACCTGGACCACTACCACGTGGGCCTGGGCCGCGAGCTGTTCTCGGGCTTCCGCCACCTCGCCATGCGCGGTGAAGAGGGTGCAGGCTCCCTGGGCGGCTTCGAAGCCGACGATCTCGCTCGTCAAGAAGGTCAGATTTTTCAAGAGGACGCCTGATGCGACCGGCACTCATCGGGGACATTGGCGGCACGAATGCTCGCCTGGCGCTGGTCACGCCGGGCGAGGTCACGCCCCACGACATTCTTAACCTGCCCTGCGCCGATTACCCCGGCGTGATCGAGGCGATTCAAGACTACCTCGCTCGGGTAGGCGCCACGGGCGAAAACGCGCCCAAAGAAGCCTGCCTGGCATTCGCCTGCCCGGTACATGCCGAGCGGGTGAAAATGACCAACAACCACTGGGATTTCATGAAAAGCGACGTTCGGCAGGCGCTGAATTTGTCGCTGTTCAAAGTCATCAATGACTTCACCGCCCAGGCGCTGGGCGTACCCCACGTAGGGGAAGATAACCTGGTGGAAGTGCAGCCTGGGGAAGCCCAGTCGCACTCGACCCGCTTGGTCATCGGCCCAGGTACGGGGCTAGGCGTGGCCGGGGTGTTCCCCGGCCAGCACGCCTGGATCCCGCTGCCCACCGAAGGCGGCCACGTGACGTTTGCGCCTACCGACCCCACCGAGCGCGCGCTGCTGGACGTGTTCCTGCAGCGCCACCGGAGGGTGAGCGTCGAACGCATTCTGTGCGGCCAGGGGCTGCTTGAGCTGTACCAAGCGCACTGCACCCTGGAAGGCCAAGCGCCTCGCTGCGAGACGCCTGCCGAGGTGACCCAGGCGGCCAACCAGGGCGATGCCATCGCCACCGCCACGCTGCTGCGCTTTTTGAAGATTCTCGGTGACGTATGCGGCGATGCCACCCTAACCATGGGTGCCCGAGGCGGCGTTTACCTCTGCGGCGGCATTCTCCCCCGCCTGTTGGACTGGCTGCCTAAGTGCGAGCTGCGCGCTAGCTTCGTCAACAAAGGGCGCATGGGCGGGTATAACGCCGATATTCCGGTGTGGATCGTGACACACCCATGGACCGGCCTGTTAGGGGCCGCCGAAGCGCTGCATAACGAAGAAGTCTTTTAACGAATGGAAAACGCCATGGCTGCCGTTACGTTTGACGTGCCTTTTGTACTCGGCATGATGCGCCTGCATGAAGCGCAAGAGATGCACCAAGCGAGCCAGTTGGCCGACTGGATCGAAGCTCGTCTAGAGCAAGGGTTACACTGGTTCGACCATGCCGACATCTACGGTAATGGCGCCTGCGAAATGCTGTTTGGCCAAGCCCTGCGCGCCCGCCCGGCGCTGGCCAAGCGGCTGAATGTGGTGACCAAGGCCAGCATCGCCAACGACAATCCGGCTCCAGGCTCCGGTAAGGTTAAGCACTACAATGCCAGCCCGGACTACCTTGGCCGCGCCATTGACGATGCGCTGGGCCGCTTGGGTGTCGAGCGTCTGGATCACTTTCTGATTCACCGCCCGGACCTGCTGATGGACGCCGCCGCGACAGGCCGTGCGCTGGATGACGCCATCGAGGCGGGCAAAATCGGCGCGGCGGGGATTTCCAACCACCTGCCCAGCCAGTGGCGCAGGCTGCAACGCCACATGCACCACCCGCTGCGCGCCAACCAAATCGAGCTTTCGATTGCCCATAGCGCGCCGCTGTTCGACGGCAGCTTCGACGACCTGAACGCCGATGGCCAGGCGCCCATGGCGTGGTCGCCGCTGGCGGGCGGCCAACTGATGCAGGGTGAAGTGAGCCGCGTGCTGAACCGTTTGGCAGGCGAGCTGAACGGTACGCCCGGCGCGTTGGCGCTGGCCTGGCTGCGCACCCTGCCCGGCCGCCCGGCACCGGTGGTAGGCAGCGTGAAACCGGAGCGTATTGCCGATATGCTGAACGGCCCGGAAACGCTGCCCAGAGACGCCTGGTATGAACTGCTGGAAGCAGCCCGCGGCCACTGCGTCGCTTAGGCTCGCTAGCGCGCCCACTCAACATCAATGCCAATAATGACAAGGAACGACCTATGACGCCGGTGATTGCTTTCGGTGAAGCCTTGATCGACATGCTCTCGAGCCGATTGGGCGATGACACGGGGCCGGAAACCTTTACCCCCTACGCGGGCGGCGCGCCCGCCAACGTCGCAGTGGCCTGCGCGCGCCTCAACGTACCCAGCCAGTTTTTGGGGATGGTGGGTGACGATACCTTTGGGCACTTTCTGATTCGTGAGCTGAAAAGCCACGGCGTGGATACCCAGGGGGTCGTGCTCACCCAAGAGGCGCGCACGGCGCTGGCCTTCGTCTCTCGCGATAGCAGCGGCGAACGCACCTTCGACTTCTACCGCCCGCCAGCAGCGGACCTGCTCTACCGCCTGGAGCATCTGCCCCACGGCGTGTTCGAGCGGCCCGCCATCGTGCACCTATGCAGCAACAGCCTGACCGACCCCAACATTGCCGAGACCACCCTCGCGATTGCCGCCATGGCCAAGCGTGCAGGCTGTCTGGTAAGCGTGGATGCCAACCTGCGCCACAACCTGTGGGCAGAGGGTGCGGCAGATCCTTGGCTGGTCACCGAGCTGGTCGATAGCGCCGAGCTGGTCAAAGTCTCTCTCGAAGAGCTGGACTACCTGCGTGGCGACCATCCACCAGAGTCGTGGTTAGCCGAGCGCATGGCAGCAGGTGTCAAAGTGGTCGTCGTCACCGATGGCCCTAACGATGTCGCGCTCAAAGGCGTCGGTATCGACCAAACCGTGACGCCACCCAGCGTGACGGCCGTCGACACCACCGCCGGTGGCGATGCCTTCATTGGCGGCTTACTGGCCGAGCTTTCTCGCTACGGCATCAGTGAGAACTGGCATCAGGACAGCGCGTTTCTCACCCGCGCGGTGGACATTGCCTGCCGCTGCGGTGCCCATGCGGTCACCCGCCCCGGCGCGTATGCCGCGCTGCCCACCCACACCGATATCGAAGCCCTGCGCGGCTCGGCAGGCTAGCACTCAGCGTCGTCGAGGCCGCTACTCGACGACGCTTTGGATGACCCCTTCCGCCACTTCCACCCGCCCGCTGACGACGTCCAACGTAACCGGCTGACGGCGATGATCGACAAAGCTAACCTGAGTGATGCTGCGCTGTTCGGTGGCCCCGTCGACCAACATTTCCAGCGTGCCGTGATCGCACCACCACGTTACCGTCACCGTTAACCCATCGACGCTGCCCGCCGCGTGGTCGCAGGCAAAGTGTTCGTCGAACGCAGCCTGCCCAATACGTCCCTGCCGCTCGTAGTGAAGTAACGTTTCGGCATCGCTTGCGGTCAGCCACAGCCGCTGCTGACTCCCCTGCTGCAGCGACAGCGCCAGCCTCGTGCCCGCTTCGAGCACCAGCGTCAGCTGACCGTGAATGACCTCCCCGTCGGGCACGACAATGCAGTGCTCCCCGGCCGTTTGAAGCGAGCGCGGCGATAGATGACAAGGGGCGCTCAGCACTTGCCCTGCTTCGCGAGCAAAGCGCTGTCGTAACCGCACCCCACGGGAAGTCGCGCGCAGTGTCAGCTCTCGCGGCAGGCTCATGGTGCCCCGCCAGCCCGTTTCGGGAGCCTGGTTGGCGTACTGCCAGTTGTTCAACCACGCCAGCGCAAGCTGCCGCCCGGGGGTATTCGACCAGCTCTGCACCGCATAGAAATCCCGCCCTTCGTCCATCATCAGCACGACGTCGGCAGCGTTGTCATTGGTGAAACGCTGGCCGTCGAACGCGCCGATGAAGTACTGGGTCAACGAGCCAAACGGGTTATCCGGCGTGGCGCCAATGCCCACCACCAGCACCCAGCGGGTGGCGGGCTCATTCGGTCCTGCGCCGTCCACCGGCAGCTCGAACAGGTCAGGGCACTCCCAGGGGTGCTGGGTGTGAGCGCCCTCGCCTTCGCCAAAGGCGCTGGCGAACTGCCACGCCAATAGGTCGTGGGAGGTATAGAAGTGAATCGCCTGCCCACAGGCCAGCGCCATTACCCAGCGCTGGCTAGGTCCATGCCAAACGACTTTAGGGTCGCGGAAGTCTTTAAACCCAGGCGGCGGCAGAACCGGATTACCCGCGTAGCGCTGCCAGGTACGGCCCTTGTCACGGCTGTACGCCAGGCACTGGGACTGCTGGTAATCCTCCGGGTCACCGGAGAGCACCTTATGGCAGGTGTAAAACGCCACGAGCCCCGGCCGGCCCTCGAACAGCCCAGTGACATCGTGCTCATCCACCACGGCGCTCCCCGAAAAGCAGGTGCCGTCTTCGTTGGGCGCCAGCGCGATGGGCAAATGCTGCCAGTGGCACAGGTCGCGACTGACCGCATGCCCCCAGTGCATTGGCCCCCAGACGGTGCTGAACGGGTGGTACTGATAAAACAGATGGTACTCGCCCTCGAAAAACACCAGCCCGTTGGGGTCATTCATCCATCCCATCGGCGGGGCAAAATGCATCGCCGGTCGCTGGGGCTCGAAATCCGCTAACGTCATGCTTAAACCTTGAGTTAATCGGTCAACTTAATCGTTTAAGTTAGCGTATCACGCCTGTTAACTAACGGAAGCATCCCCTTTAGGTGTAGATGTAAAAAAGCCCGAGCATGTCGCCATGCTCGGGCAAACGTCTTGCTCACACGACCCGACATCAGTGAGGCAAGTGACGAGAGTGCTCGGTACTGTGTTTTACTCGGTACTGTGTTTTACATAAGTGGTGGAACCGTCTAGTGGTGGAAACGCTCCGCAGCTTGGCTGGCCAGTTCGCGGATGCCGTCCCAATCTTCGGCATCGACCATTGCTTTCGGCGTCAGCCAAGAGCCGCCGACACACATCACGTTCGGCAGCGAGAGGTAGGAGTCGGCGTTGTCGACCGTGATACCGCCCGTGGGGCAGAAACGCGCCTCGGGGATCGGTGCGCCGAACGCTTTGATCGCTTTGGCACCGCCGCTGGATTCAGCGGGGAAGAACTTGAAGCGGCGGTAGCCGTATTGCCAGCCAGTCATCAGCTCAGAAATGGTAGAAACGCCCGGCAACATCGGCACGGGGCTCTCTACGCCGTAGCGGTAAAGCGCTTCGGTGGCTCCTGGCGTAACGACGAAATCAGCGCCGACCTGTTCTGCTTGGCGATACTGGGCAGGTGTGAGTACGGTGCCCACTCCAATGCTGGCCCCCGGCAGCGCCTCTTTCATGCGTTTGATGGCGTCTAAGGCGCAGTCGGTACGCAGGGTAATTTCCAGAACGGTCAGGCCACCTTCGACCAGCGCACGGCCCAGCGGCACGGCATCTTCCAGGCGCTCGATGGTGATCACCGGGATCACTTCGGCTTTCAAACAGATGCTGTCCAGCTCGGCGGTGCGCGTTGAGGGTAACTGTTTATCGATGGTCATCAGTGAGTCTCCAAGCAATTTGTTATTGGCGAAGGCGGTTTATTAGGGCGCCCAGTAAATCGCCAGCGGGCAAGATAGAAACGCGCGAATCGGCAGCGTGCGAACGTCGTCGCCGCCCATGGCGTTGGCCAGTACGGCGCGCTTGTCGTCACCCGTGATATGCAGAATGTGGCGTTTCGCCTGGTGCAGGCGGTCCGCAGAGAAAGTAATGCGCGGCTGCGGCTGGCTGGGCGTACGCACCGCGACTAGCGGCTCATCCGTAGAGAGCGCCAGCCCCAGCTCTTGGCTATCGGGGAACAGCGAGGCCGTATGACCATCGCCGCCCATGCCCAAAATCACCACGCTGGCAGGCCAGCTCAAAGCCGCGGTTTGCTGTACCACGGCGGCCACCCCTTCTTCCGGCGTACCATCGTTGCTAGTAAGTGGCACGAAGTTAGCGGCCGCCGCCGGGCCTTGCAGCAGGTTGTCGCGCACCAGTTTGGCGTTGCTATCGCTGCTCTGCTCGTCGACCCAGCGCTCGTCGGCCAGGGTGATATCCACCCGCGCCCACGCCAGTGGCTTTTGCGCCAGCGCTTTGAAGAACGGCACCGGCGTCGAGCCGCCCGATACCACCAGCAGCGCACGCTCCTGGTGCTCCAGGTCTGTCGCCAGGGCTTGATAAACGGCTTCGGCTAGCTGCTCGGCCAGCGCTTGTCGTGTATTGCTCATCTCAATAATCCTCGTACCAGCTGCGACCATCCTGGGTGATCATGGCAATGGAGGCGACCGGCCCCCAAGAGCCTGCCGGGTAGCGGCGCGGTGGGGTATCGCGTGATTTCCAACCATCGATGAGCTGATCACACCAGCGCCACGCATGCTCCACCTCGTCCCGGCGGACGAACAGATACTGCTGGCCTTTCATGACCTCCAATAGCAGGCGCTCGTACGCATCCGGGATACGCGATTTCGGGAACGCGCTGTTGAAATCCAGATGTAGTGGGCCAGGGCGCAGGCGCATGCCCTTGTCTAGACCGCTATCCTTGGTGAGCACCTGAAGGGCAATGCCCTCTTCTGGCTGCAGGCGAATGATCAGCTTGTTGGAGGCGATGCCGCGCTGGTCCGGATCGAAGATGTAGTGAGGCTGCTGACGGAAATGAATGACGATTTGCGAGAGTTTTTCCGGCATCCGCTTACCGGTACGCAGGTAGAACGGCACGCCCGCCCAGCGCCAGTTGGACACTTCGGTTTTCATGGCCACGAAGGTTTCGGTTTGGCTCTGGGTGTTGGCCCCCTCCTCTTCCAGGTAGCCCGGCACGGCTTGGCCGTCGCTGGTACCGGCAATGTACTGGCCGCGCACGACGTCACGCCCCAGCGATTCACCGGTAAACGGTTTCAGCGCCTTGAGCACCTTCACCTTCTCATCGCGGATGGCATCGGCATCCAGGTTCGAGGGCGGATCCATGGCGATCAGGCATAGCAGCTGTAGAAGGTGGTTCTGGACCATATCGCGCAGTTGGCCCGCATCATCGAAATAGCCCCAGCGCCCTTCGATACCGACTTTTTCGGCGACGGTAATCTCGACGTGGGAAATATGATTCTGATTCCACTGGGTGCCAAACAGCGGGTTGGCAAAGCGTAGAGCAATGAGATTCTGAACCGTCTCTTTACCCAAGTAGTGGTCGATGCGGTAGATGCGCGATTCGGGGAACACGGCGCCGATGGCATCGTTGATCTCTTCGGAAGAGGCCAGGTCGTAGCCAATCGGTTTTTCCACCACGACGCGGGTATCGTCATCCAGACTGTTACTGGCCTGGAGATTGCGGCAAATGTCGCCGTATATGCGCGCCGCCACCGAGAGATACACCACCATCGGGCGCTTTGAGCCTTCGCGCCACTGGCGAATGGCGTCATAACCGTCAGCGGTAGCGAAGTCGAGCTTGAGATACTCCAAGCGATTTAAAAAGCGCTCCAGACTCGCCTTGTCCTGCTCCTCTTTCTTCAGACGCTTCTGCAGCGCGCCACTGACTAGCTGGCGAAACGCAGCAGTGTCATGCTCCTGACGCGCCAGCCCCATGATCCGCGTGCTTTCGGGCATCAAACCTTCGCGGTCAAGATGATACAGCGCGGGAAACAGCTTGCGCATGGCAAGGTCGCCAAGCGCCCCGAATAGCGCCAGATCGATCGCGTGATTGGGATCGCCCAGCGGGGCATGTGACTGGCTCATCTCAGCTCCTGTTTATAATTAGGTCATCTGATGTAGTTAGATTACCTAAAATCTATCTGATGTGAGGCATTATACGCAATAATTCGTGTAATTTTACTACAAAATATTCTCGCCTGCTGCCCTTTCCGGTTGGTTTTACAGCGGTGATGCCGAGCCCTGGTCACCTATTCTTATACCTTTACTCTACGCCCCTTGGATACGCCACCCCTCCTCCCCCCTAGGATGAGGTGACCTCGTACGTAATTAGCGACGCTGACCGTGAACAAAGCACGTCGTATGAGAACGTGCACGACAACAACAACGTCATAACGAGGTACGCACATCATGGCAATGGTTCGTCCATTTTTCACGCCGCTGCTCGCCGCTACGCTAGCGGCCACTGCCACACTCCCCGCCCTAGCCTTCGAAGATGACCGTTTGACCATCTGGATGGGCGACAATAAAGGCCAGGAAGGCATCCGCGCAGTGGCCGATCAATTCCTGGAAGATACCGGCATCGAGGTGGACGTCGTGTTTCCCGACAACCTGACCGACCGTTTTCAGCAAGCGGCAGGCAGCGGGCAAGGGCCGGATATCGTCATTTGGGCCCATGATCGCATGGGGGAATGGGCGCAAAGCGGTCTGCTCAAACCGATTGCGCCCAGCGACAGCTTCCGTGAAGCGTTTTACGACTTCACCTGGGAGGCCGCACTATGGAATGGCGAGACCTACGGCTACCCCATTTCGGTGGAATCGCTGGGGCTGATTTACAACAAAGCGTTGGTGGAAACACCCCCCGAGAGCTTTGCCGAGTTAATGGAGCTAGACGCCACGCTCTCCCAAGAAGGCAAAAAAGCCATTTTGTTCGATTACAGCGAACCCTACTACGGCTGGACGCTGCTGGCAGCCAACGGCGGCTACCCGTTCAAACAGACCGATAGCGGTTATGACGTCAGCGATATCGGCGTCAATAACGAGGGTGCCTTGCAAGGGGCTGAGCTGCTGGTCGAGTTGATCGAGAGCGGCGTACTGCCCCGCGGCACCGACTACAACCTGATGGATACTCGCTTCAACCAGGGCGAGGTAGCGACCATGATCAGTGGCCCTTGGGCGTGGCCTAACCTGGAGCGTAGCGGCATCGAATACGGCGTCGCCCTGCTACCCAACGTGGGTGACGAGCGAGCCAAGCCGATGTTTGGCGTGATGACCGCGATGATCAACTCCGCCACGCCCAACGACTTCCTGGCGGTAGAGTTCTTGGAAAACTATTTGCTGAGCGAAGAGGGTATGCGCACGTTCAATAGCGACGGTTCGCTCGGCGCGGTAGCGCATATCGATTACCAGGCAGAGCTGGCGGACAACCCCAACATTGCCGCGACGCTAAACAACGCCGAAGTGGGCATGCCGATGCCCAACATTCCTGAAATGGGCGCCTTCTGGGCCGCTATGGAACCCGCGCTACAGAACATTGGCAGCGGTCGCCAATCCCCCCAAGAAGCGCTGGATGCCGCTGCGCGCCGTATGCGCCAGTAGCCTCCTTTTTAGCCTCCATTGCCCGGCAGCGCCCGCTGCCGGGCAGCCTTTCAGGACGTCATCATGTACACCACTAACGCGTCTCGTGGCCTGCCCCGCCACCGCTCTCGCCATCTTACCGAACGCTATACCCGCTGGGCCATGCGCGGCGTCATTGCCGTGCTGGTGGTCGCGCTACTGTGGCTGGTGCTGGCGTTTCATCTCAACGGCCAGTGGATGTTTGCTCTGCTGTTTCTGGTACTGGGCGGCTCGCTGGGCGTGGTCTTTACCAAGCGCACGCTGATGAGTCATCGCTACATCTTTCCTGCGATAGCCGGGCTTGGTGTGTTCGTCATTTTTCCGCTGCTGTACACCATCGGGATCAGCTTCAGTAACTACAGCTCTACCAATCTGCTTTCGGAAGAGCGGGTGCGCGACCAGCTCATGAGCCAAACCTATCAAGCGGAAGGCAACGCCTTCGATCTTGTGCTCTATCCCGACGGTGATTTGGTTCGGCTCTATTTGGAGAGCCAAGAGGGCCAGCGATTCGTTTCCTCCCCGCTCAATGTTGCCAATCAGGAGAATCGACAAATTGGCGTGCAGCCCGCCGATGCACCGCCCGCGCAGGAAGCACTGGGCATGCGCGACATCATTCAAGCGCGCGAGGCCCTGCAAGGGCTGCGGCTAATCACCCCGGACGGCAACGAGCTGCGCATGGCGGGCCTGCGCCAGTTCGCCCCCATGGTCAACCGCTACGAAGCCCGCGAGGATGGTGCGCTGTACGACCGTCGCGATGAGCGGCTGCTCACCCCCGACCCCAGCATTGGTTTCTTCGTGGCTGACGACGGTGAACGGATCGCGCCCGGCTGGCCGGTCAACGTCGGCATGGCCAATTACACCCAGATTTTCACCGACCCGGACATTCGCGGTCCGTTCATGCAGATTTTCGTATGGACCTTCGTATTTGCCGCCCTCACCGTGGTGTTTACTCTGGCCGTCGGTTTCGTGCTGGCCTCTTTGCTGCAGTGGGATCAACTCAGGGGCAAGGCCGTATACCGCACGCTGCTGATTCTGCCCTATGCGGTGCCAGCGTTCATCTCGATCCTGATTTTCAAAGGGATGTTCAATCAGCACTTCGGTGAGATCAACCTGATCCTGGATACCCTGTTTGGGGTACGCCCGGAGTGGTTTACCGATCCTTGGATGGCGCGCAGCATGCTGCTGATCGTCAATACCTGGTTGGGCTACCCCTACATGCTGCTGCTCTGCATGGGCTTGATTCAGGCCATTCCGCAGGACTTGTACGAAGCCTCGGCCGTGGATGGCGGCGGCCCAATCACCAATCTGTTCAACATCACCCTGCCGCTGATCCTGAAGCCGCTCACGCCGCTGCTGATTGCTGCGTTTGCGTTCAACTTCAATAACTTCGTGCTGATTGCCCTGCTCACCGGCGGCAGCCCCGATATTTTGGGCGCCAGCACCCCGGCGGGCACCACCGACCTACTGGTGAGCTACACCTATCGCATCGCCTTTCAAGACGCAGGGCAGAACTTTGGCCTTGCGGCGGCTATCGCTACGCTGATCTTCCTGCTAGTCGCGGGTTTGTCGCTGCTCAATTTGCGCCTTTCCAAAGTAAAGGTATAGGAGGTTACCGATGCCCATGGTTCAACCCCGCTCCGTTGGCGCGCGTCGCTTGGGCGCGCACTTGGCGCTGATCTGCTTCGTATCGCTGATCGTCTTTCCGCTGCTGCTGGTGATCTCGATCTCGTTTCGAGAGGGTAACTTTGCCACCGGCAGCCTGATTCCGCAGAACTTCTCGCTGGAGCACTGGTCCCTGGCGCTAGGGATCCCTTGGGAGCGGCCCGACGGCACCGTGGTCCAACCGCCCTTCCCGGTGCTGCTGTGGCTGTGGAACTCCATCAAGGTGGCGGTGATCTCCTCGGTGCTGATTCTCATGCTCGCTACCACCAGCGCCTACGCGTTTGCCCGCATGCGCTTCAAGGGCAAAGCGCCGCTGCTCAAAGGCATGCTGATTTTTCAGATGTTCCCAGCGGTGCTCTCGCTGGTGGCACTGTATGCCCTCTTTGACCGGCTGGGCCAGTTCGTCGGTTGGCTGGGCATCAATACGCACGGCGCGCTGATCGTCGCCTCGCTGGGGGCGGTAGCGCTGCATATCTGGACAATCAAAGGCTATTTCGAATCCATCGACGGTTCACTGGAAGAGGCCGCCATGGTCGATGGCGCCAGCACCTGGCAGGCGTTTCGCTATATTCTGCTGCCGCTTTCTGTCCCCATTCTGATGGTGGTCTTCATCCTGGCCTTCGTGATGAGCATCATGGAGTACCCGATGGCCTCGGTACTGTTGGTGGACGAGCACAAACTGACGCTTGCCGTTGGCGCGCAGCAATACCTCGCCGACCATAACCAGCGTTGGGGTAACTTTGCCGCTGCCGCCGTGCTCTCTGGCCTGCCCATCACCGTGGCGTTTCTTATTTGCCAACGCTGGATTATTGGCGGTTTGACCGCCGGAGGCGTCAAGGGCTAGGCCGCCCACCGCTCGAGGGTTTCCTCGCTTGAGCATGTTGCTCATGACCGGCGCTCATCAGCGCCGGTTTTTTATGGGTAAGGTAATTTTTAGGGAAATTTTACGGACAATGTTTGATCGGCGTGGTGAGATAGCTCACCACCCTTAGGGTAATTTAGAGCGGACCCACTTAGAGCGGACTTATGGCCACGTTCCCTAGCGCACGTTACTACCAAGAGACTTACCGAAACTGGGCACAAATTTTCAAGATCATGTCGGTGCTGTGGCTGGTACTGGCTATGTTCATGACGCTGCCGCTGATGGTACTGCTCATCGAACGCGATCCCGATGCCCCTGCTTTTGCCGTCTCGCTGATCATCATTTTAAGCGCGACGTTGAGTACTTGGGCACTCACCCGCGGCGTGCCGTTAGAGCTCAAACCCTGGCAGATGTTCATCTTGACCGCCGGCAGTTGGACCAGTATCAGTGGCTTTGCCAGTCTGCCGCTCGTTCTAGGCGCTCCCCAGCTTAGCTTTACCAACGCCGTGTTCGAATCGGTGTCGGCGATTACCACCACTGGGTCGACCGTCTTGGTAGGTATCGATAACCTCTCGGACGGTTTGAAACTATGGCGCGGCTTGATGCAGTGGATGGGAGGCATCGGCATCATCGTCATGGGCATCGCCATTTTGCCGTTTCTAAAAGTGGGTGGGATGCGGCTGTTTCACACCGAGTCGTCCGATTGGTCCGATAAGGTCATGCCACGCACGGGCGGCATTGCCAAAGCCACCCTCGCCGTTTACGTGATATTGACGCTCGCGGCCATGCTGAGCTATTGGCTGGGCGGCATGCTCCCGCTGGATGCCATCGTTCACGGCATGACGTCCCTGGCCACGGGTGGCTTTGCCAACTCCGACGCGTCGTTTGGGGCCTATGCCGAGCAGCCCTGGCTGCTCTGGATGGCGAGCTTTTTCATGCTCAGCGGCGCGCTCCCCTTCGTGCTGTACATTCGCTTCATTCGCTCTTCCAAGAGCGCGCTTTGGAAAGACCAGCAGGTGCGCGGGCTGCTCAAACTGCTGCTGGCTGCCATCGTAATACTCAGCGCGTGGCGAGTCGTACAAGGCGACGACTGGTTCGTCTCGCTGACCCATGTGACCTTCAACGTCATTTCCGTGGTCACCACCACCGGGTACGCCTCCGACGATTACACGCTATGGGGGGCGCTGCCCATTGCCGCCTTTTTCTACCTGACGTTTGTTGGCGGTTGTAGCGGCTCCACCAGTGGCGGCATGAAGATCTTTCGCTTTCAGATTGCCATGCTGATGCTGCAGAACCAGTTGCGCTATCTGATTCATTCGAACGGTGTCTTTACCACTCGCTATAACCAGCAGCCGGTGACCAGCGATATCTCCCGCAGCGTGGTGGCGTTTTCGTTCTTCTTTTTCATCACCATTGCGGTATTGGCGTTAGGCCTCGCCGCATTGGGCCTGGATCTCGTCACAGCGCTTACCGGAGCCGCCACGGCAGTGGCCAACGTGGGCCCGGGCCTGGGCGACATCATCGGCCCCGCCGGTAACTTCGCCAGCCTGCCCGATGCCGCCAAGTGGCTACTGTGCATCGGCATGTTGATGGGCCGCTTGGAGATTTTGACCGTGGTGGTGTTGATGACGCCGATGTTCTGGCGGCGTTAACCCCCGTTTGGTGGCGTCAGAGTGTCTCTGCAGGCCGAGCGCTGGCTTCTACCAATAACCGATACCCGACGCCGGCCTCAGTTTGAAGCAGGGCCGGTGTTTGTGGGTCATCAGCTAGTTTTTGGCGCAAACGACTCACTACAATACGAAGATAATGAGTGTCATCAGTATGCGTTGGCCCCCATACCTCCTTGAGCAGTTGAGTTTGCGTGACCACTCGCCCAGCGTAGCGGCAAAGCTTTGCCAGTACGGCAAACTCTTTTCGGGTTAGGTGTATCTCTTGCTCATACACCACGACACGCCTCAACTCCACATCGATGGTGACATTAGCGCTTGCGAAAAAACTGGCACTCTCTTCACCTCTAGCCTTTTGGGCAATACGCAGCACTGCCCTGATGCGCGCCAGCAGCTCTTGGATACCGAACGGTTTAGTGACATAGTCATTAGCCCCATTATCCAGTGAACGGACTTTCTCCTCCTCTCTATCGCGTACCGATACTACGATAATCGGTACAGTGCTATGGTCACGGATCCCACGCAGTACGTCATGACCATCCATATCAGGCAAGCCTAAATCGAGCAGCACGACATCCGGCGATTGGATGTAAGCCGCTGCCAGTGCCTGCTCGCCATTTTCTGCCTCAATGACACTGTAGCCCTGCGAAGCAAGACTAATACGCAAAAATCGACGAATCTGCTGCTCGTCATCAACGATCAAAATGCGTCCATTCCCCTCACTCTTCATCCATCCTCCCTATATCGGCTCCTAATAGTGGCAGTGTGATGATGATCGCTGTTCCCTTTCCGTTCGCGCCTACATCGGCTGTGATAGTGCCACCATGGGCGCCAATCATGCCGCGACAAATTGCCAACCCCAGCCCACTACCATGGGCGCTGCGGTCACCGTCACCGCCGCTATAAAACATATCGAACACCTGCTCACGCAGTCCGGGCGAAATACCGGGGCCTTCGTCCTCAATCTTAATAACTAGTACGCTGGGGTCCTCGTCTTTTAGGTGTACGCTAATCAATAGTTCACCGTTAGGTGGTGAAAAGCGCTGGGCATTATCCAAGACGTTCACCAGCGCTTGCTCTATCAGTGCGGGATGCACGTAAAGTAGCGGCAAGTTGGTCGGCCACTGTTTGCGAACCACCACGTGCTTGAGCGATTGACCCAGTCGTTTAAGCGCCGAATTAATCACGTCATCAAACGAGACCCAATCGCGCTCAATCTTCAGTGTGCCATGGCCTAGACGAGTCATATCTAACAGGTTTTGGATGTAGCGATTGAGCCGTTCGCTTTCAGACAAAATGCCGTCCAGTAGCTCACGCTGGTCGCTATCACTGAGCTGTGGTTTTAACTCGATTAACGAACTGGTGGAGCCAATAATTGAGGCAAGCGGGGTGCGTAAATCATGGGATACGGAGGAAAGCAGCGCAGAACGCAAACGCTCGTTCTCCTCTGAGACCCGCGTGGTGTTCAGCTCTGCTACTAGCCGTGTTCGTTCCAGCGCCATGCTGAGCTGACGCACCAACGTATCAATTAATGCCTCATTTTCGTGTGTTAGCCCCTTCTGGCTTGCAGAGAGCTTAAGCGCCAGCATCCCTACTTTCTCCCCTTGCACCGCCAGCGGTAGCAAGCGCCAAGCTTGTTGGCTCAAGGTTTGAGTGCCCTGACCGCTGGGTTTTTGGTGTTGCCAACTCCATACCGCTGCCTGCTTGGCGGTCATGTCCAGACGCTCGGCATCCGGCAGTGCGTAGACCACACGCACTTCGCTAGCGCTTTCCGCCGTTTCAATAAAGATAACGGGGACTTCAAAACACTGCACCAAGGTATCGACACCCACTTTGGCGGCACTGGCACTGTCGGTGGCAATTGAGAGCTGCTCGGCGTAGCGCAGCAAAAGCTGAGTCTGGTCGCGGCTGGCCCGCAGTGCGACTAAGCGCTGGCGTCCACGTCCCGCCAATTGCCCCACCACTAGCGCTATCAAAAAGAAGAACAACACCGTCAGCAGCTGTCCCCGCTCCACCATGGCAAAGGACAAACGTGGCTCTGTAAAGAAGAAGTTAAAGATCAAAAAACCCGCAACGGCACTGAACATCGCCATTGAGGTGCCCGCCCAGACAGCGCTGAAAAGCACGGCGGCTAAAAATACTAGCGACAGATTGGCAAGCTCCAACCAGGGCTCTAACAGGTGGGCGATTCCCAATGAGGCCATCACCGCCAAGCTGGTAGCGAGTAGTTGAGGTGGACGCACTATCCAGCTAGGCTGCCGTTTATGCCTACCTTGCTTCACGCTCCCCTGAGCCACTACCACGATATCAAAGACATCGGTATGCGCGATCAAGCGTTGGGCAAGCGGCCGCGACCACGGCCACCAGCGGCGCTTGCCGTCGCGGCCCACCATAATTGTGGTGGCATTAATCGAGCGGGCGTAGTTAAGCACTTCACCTAGCTGGCTATGCCCCTGCAAGCGAAGTGAATCGCCTCCCAGCCGGGTCACCAGGCTAAATATCTTCTCAATCGTAAGCTGCTGCTCCGGCGAGGCAACACCTTTATCCACATAGACCGCCCGCCATACGGCCAAACGCCTCTCGGCCATTCGATGGGCTGCACGCACGAGGGACACATCGTCTTCACTACCGGTAATAATCACCAACAGGTGGGGCCTTACCGGCCAAGGGCCTGCCCTACCGCTGGCATCCATGGCTACTTTTACATCGGCATCTACCCGCTCGGCCATGGTCTGAATCGCCAGCTCGCGCAGCGCGTTAAGGTTCGACTCGTTAAAGTAGCCCTCCATGGCGGCGCGAGCTTGCTCGGGGATATACACCTTGCCGCGTCTTAAGCGTTCGAGCAGCTCCTCCGGGGTTAAGTCCACCAGCGATACATCCCGGGCGCGCTCTAGCAGTGCATCGGGAACGGTTTCGCGCATGCGAATGCCGGTAATCCGTGCAACATCGTCGTTGAGGCTTTCCAAATGCTGGACGTTCACCGTTGTCCAGACATCGATCCCCGCATCCAGCAACTCTTCGATATCCTGATAACGCCGTGGATGTCGGCTGCCGGGGATATTGCGGTGGGCTAACTCGTCTACCAACAGAATGGTGGGTTTCCGCTCTAGGGCCGCATCGATATCGAATTCATAAAACGTTCGGCCATGATGCTGTAAAGGCGCTAGTGGAATACGTGACAGCCCCTCACAGAGAGCTTCGGTGTCGGCGCGCCCGTGGGACTCCACCACGCCAATCACAATATCGTCACCCTCCTCTGCCCGCTCCCGGGCCGTGCGTAGCATGGTGTAGGTTTTGCCAACGCCAGGGGCGGCTCCCAAAAATACACGCAAACAGCCGCGCGCCTCTCGGCGCGCGGCTTTTAGCAATGCATTGGGATCGGGTCGCTGATCCGCTGAATACATTTAGCTACTCCACAGGGGCGACAGACGACGTGGTGGTGGCGACGGGAAAACGCTCATCCAAACTCACATTCAACCGCAATACGTTGACCACTGGCGACCCCAACCAGCCCGTGTTTTCAAGCGCTTGGTCGATCAGCTCAGTGACGCTAGCTTCGTCGATTTCACGCGCCTGCGCTACCCTTGCGACCTGTAATTCAGCGGATGGTAACGAGATATGTGGGTCAACCCCTGAACCCGATGCAGTGATCAGATCAACCGGGATTTGATCGACACTGACGCCTTCCCGCTGGGCAATCGCCTGGGCATCGGCCTGGGCACGCTCACGAAGCGCCTCATTGCTAGGCGCTAGGTTAGAGCCCGATACCCCGCCCGCATCGTTACCCGCCGCTGACGGGCGACCGATAAAGTATTCATCGCTGACAAAGGTTTGCGACACCAGGCTTGACCCTATCACCCGACCATCGGCGTCACGAACCAAGCTGCCTTGCGACTGCTCAGGAAACAACCAGCCACCGACCATTGTCGTCGCGAAGGGGTACACTAAGCCAAGCAAAACGGCCATCACCACCATAAAGCGCAGCGCACTGCCCCAAGTGGCTTTTGCCTCGGCCGTTGGTGCCTGTTGCGCTTCGTCATTCATCGCCATTTGATCCTTGAAACCTGTATTCATGACGCTTCTCCTAGATAAACAGCGCAATCAGCATGTCGAACAGCTTGATGGCGGGGAACGGTAGCAGCAGCCCACCAAGACCGTAAATCAGCAGGTTGCGGCGCAATAGCACCGTCGCCGATGCGGCTTTCACAGACACACCACGTAGCGCAAAGGGAATCAGCGCGGGAATAATCAACGCATTGAACAGCACGGCTGCCAGCACCGCCGTGGTGGGTGAATGCAGATTCATGACATCCAGCACGCCCAGCGCCGGGAAACTCGCCGCAAAGAGCGCCGGTAGAATCACGAAGTACTTAGCGACATCGTTCGCCAAAGAGAACGTGGTCAGTGCGCCTCGGGTTACCAGCAGCTGCTTACCAATTTCCACCGCGCTGATAAGCTTTCCGGGATCGGAGTCCAGATCGACCATATTGGCCGCTTCGCGGGCGGCTTGGGTGCCGGAATTCATGGCCAGACCAAGATCAGCCTGGGCCAGCGCCGGTGCGTCATTGGTACCGTCACCCACCATGGCCACCAGACGGCCACTGGCCTGCTCTTCGCGAATCAGCGCCAGCTTACGCTCAGGCGTGGCCTCGGCAATGTAGTCGTCGACCCCTGCCGTGGCGGCTATGGCCGAGGCGGTAATCGGGTTGTCACCGGTGATCATCACGGTTTTGATGCCCATGGCACGTAGCTCGGCAAACTTCTCCGCGATGCCGCTTTTGATGACGTCAGACAGCGCTACCACACCCAGGATCTGCTGGTTTTCCGCTACTGCAATGGGTGTGGCACCATCTCGGGATATACGCTCAATGACCTGGTTGTAGTCACTGGGAATAACGCCGCCCTGCGCCTTTACCCACTCGGCGATGGCATTAGGGGCACCTTTACGTAGCTTTTTACCGCTGGTTAGATCCACCCCTGAAAGCCGGGTTTCAGCACTGAAGGCTTCAAAGGTTGCGCCATCCGCTTCTTCGCTAAGCTGGGCATCTACACCCTGCTCGGTGGCCAACGTCACAATCGAGCGACCTTCCGGCGTCGGGTCTTCCAGTGAGGTTAAAAACGCTACATCGCGTACCTTTTGATGCCGCACCCGCTGACAGGGGGCAAACTCCGTCGCGCGACGGTCACCCAAGGTAATCGTGCCAGTTTTATCCAGCAGAAGCGTGTCGATGCTACCGGCGATCTCTACTGCCTTGCCTGATTTAGCAACCAGATTGGCCCGCATGGCGCGCTCCATACCAGCAATGCCAATGGCAGGCAAAAGACCACCTATCGTGGTGGGAATCAAGCACACCAATAGCGCTACCAACATGACCGCCGAGGTTTCTACCCCAACGAACGCGGCCATGGGCACCAGTGTCACCACCACGATCAGGAACACCAGTGTCAGCATCGCCAGCAGCACCGAAAGCGCCAGCTCGGAAGGCGTTTTCTGACGGCTAGCCCCCTCTACCAAGGCAATCATACGATCCAGCAGGGATTCACCGGGATTGGCACTGACTTCAATGATCAATTGATCCGAGAGCACTTTGGTGCCCGCACTGACGCCGCTGTTATCGGTGCCCGCTTCACGCAGCACCGGCGCGGACTCACCGGTCACCGCCGACTCGTTAATAGATGCCGCACCCTCGACGATATCGCCATCTGCCGGAATCAGCTCACCCGCCACTACTTTCACTCGGTCGCCTTTACGCAGTGAGTCGGCGGTCACGTCGCTGGTGGTGCCGTCAGCGTTTAGCTTGGCCGCCTGGAGCTCCCCTTTGGTTTTGCGCAGCGCCCCAGCATGAGCCTTACCTCGGGACTCCGCCAGTGACTCCGCACCGGTGGCAAACAGCACGGTGGCAAGCAGTAGTAGCGAAATAGTGAGCGCAAAGCCGCCGTTTTCGCCCTGGACGAAAGCAATCGGCGTTAGCCCGAAACACACCACCGTACCAATGGCGACCACCGCCATAACCGGGTTGCGCGCCAGTAGATGGGGCGCAAGCCCTTTTACCGCGCCGGTGACAACTTGGCCAATAGGCAGCGAACGACGCGGCTGTTTAGCAAGCTCTGTATGTGACATCTCTTTTCTCCTAGAAGCCTTGCACGACGGATTCTGCAATCGGGCCAAGCACTAACGCCGGTAAGAAGCCAAGCAGGTTAACAATCACAATCACCCCTGCGGTTAAGCCCATAAAGGCGGGGCTATCCATGGGAAGGGTGCCGCGCCCCGCCGGTGCCGTGCGCTTAGCGGCCAACCAACCGGCCACCGCTAATGGCACTAGCATGGGTAAGAAGCGGCCAATCAAGAGGGCAACGACGCAAGCCAGGTTCCACCAGGGCGTGTCATCGCCCAGCCCTTCAAAACCAGAGCCGTTATTAGCAAACGCCGACGTAAACTCATAGAGCACTTGTGATAAGCCATGGAAACCGGGGTTTGAGTTAGCGGCTGCGCCAGGCATCGCCACGGTCAGCGCACTCAACCCTAGGATGACCAGCGGCTGAGCCAGCATCGCCAGTGAAATCCAGCGCATTTCACGGGTTTCTAACGGTTTACCGAACAGCTCGGGTGCCCTGCCCACCATCAACGAGCCCACAAAGGCCGCCAACATCAGGTAGAGGAAGAAGCCAATCAGCCCGACGCCCACGCCACCGAAGGTCACGTTCACAAACATATCCATCAGCAGCATCATGCCGCCCATGGGATTGAAGCTATCGTGCATGGCGTTGACTGAGCCGTTGGAGGTTTGCGTCGTCCAACTGCCCCATAGAGCGGAAAGGTCAGTGCCAAAACGCAGCTCTTTACCTTCCAAATTCCCCCCCGGCTGGGAGAGTTCGACTAGGGCCGCATTGGGCATGCGTTCCGAATAGACCACCACGGAGGTAGAGAACAGAGAGAACGCAATCATCACGGTGCCAATGCCCATCATTAGCCGACGTCGACCGCTGATCAAAGCAATCGCGATAAGCAGTGCCACGGGGATAAGCGTGAGTGAAGCGGTTTCAATAACGTTCGCCAGCGGCGTGGGGTACTCAAGGGGTACGGTAGAGTTGGGTCCATACCAGCCACCTCCGTTGGTACCTAGCTGCTTGATCGCCACCATGGACGCCACCGGGCCTAAGGGAATCGACTGCACTTCTTCCACCTGGGGATCCAGCATGTCTACTTGGTGGGCGGCCTGGTAGCTGGCCGGTACGCCCTGCCATGTGAGCAACAGTGCGACAACCGCTGCCAGTGGCAACATAACCCGTACCACGGTGCGGGTAAGGTCGTGGTAGTAGTTGCCAACGCCGTTTAATCCTTTGGCAGGCTTAGCAACTAACAAAGTGCGGGCAATCGCGACCAACACTGCGAGCCCCGTGGCGGGAGTTAAGAACTGCAGTGTGACAATGGCAAAGGTTTGGCTTAAGTGCGAAAGCTGCGCTTGGCCAGAGTAGTGCTGCTGGTTAGTGTTGGTAGCAAAAGACACCGCTGTATGCAGCGCTGTGTCCCAAGGCATGCCGGGGATACCGTCCGGGTTTAGTGGCAGTAGGCCCTGGCACATAAAGACCAGCCAGGCCAGCAGTATCAAGCCCACATGCAGCTTAAGGATGGCTAACGCGTACACTTGCCACGTCATGGCGTGTTGACTGTTAACGCCCGCCAACCGATAGATAGGCTTTTCAATCACGCCAAACAGCGTATCGAGCCGGTTCGTCTGTGTGCTTAATGCAAAAGCAATATAGATACCCAAGGGCACACTAAGCAGAGCCACTAAGGCGTAAATAGCGATCATATCGTTCATGACGATCTCCTAAAAACGCTCGGGACAGATGAGCGCGTAAAACAGATACGCCGCTGTGCCGGTCGCGATAATTAGCAATGCAATATTCATGGAAGTGCCTCCTTTGATTGGCACCCTGAGCTTAGAGATTGCAGGCGTAAAAATTCGATGGCATTTAAGGCATTAGCCGTCAAAAACGCGTAAAAAAAGCCCTTTCCGTCGGGCAAAGGCAGAACTGAGCCCACCTACACTCGACAGCTTCCCCTTAGATAGGTGAGTATCTGTATTCATATGTCGCCGGAGTGACCTAACTACCCATGAAAATTATCATTCTTGGGGCAGGCCAAGTGGGCGCAACCCTAGCCGAACACCTTGCCCGCGAGGAGAACGACATCACCGTCGTCGATACCGACGGCGCAAAACTGCGCGAGCTGCACACCAAGCTGGATATCCGCACGGTGACCGGCGCAGGCTCCTACCCGATCGTGCTGCGCCAAGCGGGCTGCGAAGACGCCGACATGCTGATCGCGGTGACCAACACCGACGAAATCAACATGATCGCCTGTCAGGTGGCCCACACGCTGTTTCGCACGCCCACCAAAATTGCCCGGGTGCGCTCCACCGCCTACCTCACTCGTAAAGGGCTGTTCGCCCACGAAGCGATTCCCATCGACGTGCTGATCAGCCCCGAGCAGGTAGTCACCGACCACGTACGCCGCTTGATCGAGCACCCCGGCGCGCTACAGGTGCTGGAGTTTGCCGGTGGCTTAGTGCAGCTGGTGGCGGTGAAAGCCTTCTATGGCGGCCCGCTGGTGGGTCAGGATCTGGCGTTTTTGGGCAAGCACATGCCCAACGTGGAAACCCGCGTGGCGGCCATTTACCGCCGCAACCGGCCAATCATTCCCCGAGGCGACACGGTGATTGAAGCCGACGATGAGGTGTTTTTTCTCGCCGCCCGGCGAGATATCCGCGCGGTGATGAGCGAGCTGCGCAAGGTGGAGCGGGACTTCCGCCGGGTCGTCATCGCCGGAGGCGGCAATATCGGCGAACGCTTGGCGGAGCACTTGGAGCACAGCCATCAGGTCAAGATCATCGAGCACAGCCTGGAGCGCTGCACCACGCTCTCCGAGCGGCTAGACCGCACCGTGGTGCTGCACGGCAGCGCCACCAGCAAGCGTCTGTTGGAAGAGGAAAACATCGAAGACTGCGATATCTTCTGCGCGCTGACCAACGACGACGAAGTGAACATCATGTCGTCGCTGCTGGCCAAACGGCTGGGGGCGAAGAAGGTCCTCACGCTGATCAACAACGCGGCCTACGTGGATTTGGTGCAGGGTGGCGATATCGACATCGCCATCTCCCCCCAACAGGCCACCATCGGCAGCCTGCTGACCCATGTGCGTCGGGGCGATATCGTCAACGTACACTCGCTGCGCCGGGGCGCGGCAGAGGCGATCGAGGCGATTGCCCACGGCGATAAGCAGTCGTCGAAAGTCGTGGGCCGCACCATCGCCGATATCGACCTGCCCGAGGGCACCACCATCGGTGCCATCGTACGCGGCAAAGAGGTGCTGATTGCCCACGGCGATGTGAAGGTGGAGAGCGGCGACCACGTGATTCTGTTCGTGATCGACAAGCGGCGTATTCGCGACGTGGAGCGCTTATTCCAGGTCGGGTTGAGCTTTTTTTAACAGCGGCTGGCGACGTTAGATTTCGACCGCGCGGCCAATGAACTCAATCGGACCAGTGGGCAGCCCGGTGGGCGAGCCAGTGTCATCTTCCAGCGTCAGCTCGAATAGCTGATTATCTTGCAGCGGCGGCAGCTGATCCAACCGCAGGCGCAGCGGTTGCCCCGGCTCGACGAGCCCCAGCGAGACGGGCGCTTGCCAATCATCGGCTTTGGTCCAGAACTCCAGCGCTTTGCCCTCCGGTACCTCGAAGGTGCCCAAAGGAATTAGCTGGATCTCCTGGCGATTCGCGGCCTGCACCACCCACCCCGCCGACTGAGTTTGCGGTGCGAGCAGCACCACCATGTACTCTGGCGTTGCAGGTGCGGTCGTCACGTTGGTCAACAGCACGCCCATGGCCAGCGCAGCCGCTAATCCTGCCCCTGCCACCCCTCGCCAAAACGGCAGGCTCTGCATCAAGCGGCGGCGTGGTCCATTCGGCCTGGGAGCGCGTGTGGGCACGGATGACGGGGCACGGGTAGCGGAGGCTTTGAGACTGCGCTCGATGCGCGGCCAGAGATAATCGGAGGGCGTGACCGGCTCCACCATCGCGGTGTAGGGGAAAAAGCGCTCTTCCCATGCCGCCACCGCTTTTTGCAGCTCAGGGTCGTTGGCTAAACGCGCCTCAAAGGCTTCGCGCTCGGCCATGGGCAGCGTGCCTAGCACGTACTCACCGGCCAGGACATGAAGATCATCGGGTTCGTTCGAAGGGCTCATGCCATACACTCCCGTAAGCGAAGCAGGCTGCGCTTGATCCAGGCTTTGACCGTACCTAGCGGCGCGCCCGTGTGCGCCGCAATCTCTGCATGGGACAAACCATCCACATAGGCATGCAGCACGCAGTTACGGCGTTCGGTTTCCAACTGCTGCAGGCACTCGTCCATCCGTTGGCCGGTTTGCCAATCGAAGGCATCCGTCACTTGCGACGCCTGCTGGAAGGTATCGTCGTCATCGAGTTCGTGGGGGTCGTTCAGGTCGACGCTCACTTCGCGGTCACGGCCGCGGATGGCATTCAGCGCCAAGTGACGGGCAATGCTGAAGATCCAGGTTCGGGCTGTCCCTTTTTGCGGGTCGAAGCTGTCCGCGCGCTGCCAAATGTTCAGGCAGGCATCGTGAACGATATCTTCCGCCATGCCTCGATCCTTCACGATGCGCAGCACGACACCCAGCAGCTTGGCACCTTCCTGTTGATAGAGCCGTTGCAGCGCTGCGTGCTCCCCCCGGGCACAGCGGGCGAGCGCATCAGCGTAATCGAATTCTTGAGCGGGCCTTACGTGGCCGTTATCGGTGCTAATGGTGTTAGCCTTACCTGTTTCAGGCATGTCACGTTCAGACACATCTTCGCTCCCTGGTAACGCGCCGCATCGGTCGTCGCACTGCCAGGAGCATAACGGCTAGGGAGCCTGGTGACGAGTCCCTAGCCTTACGAAGCTTAATAAAAGTGAGTCAGTGTTGGAACGCTTAGTTCGCGGTCCAGAAGATGTAGTCGGCTTGATAGGTGACGACCGCAGTGGCGCCGTCGTGGCCCTCGTCGCAGGCAACGTCAGGGGCAACGCCACCTTGGGTGTTCAAGCGCTGGATGTAGCTCACGCCGCTCATTGCGCCTTCGCCTTCCGCCGGGTTGGCTTCGACGAGCTGCAGCGGAATGTTGCCATCGCCATTCGGCGCCACGGCTAGCTGAGTGCCGGTAATTTTAGAACCGTCCAGGGCTTCCCAAGTGGCGGGCGGGCCGTAGTAGCTGCCGACCTGGGTGCCTTCGCTGTCGTTCAGTGCAGCGTGTGGGCCTTTAAATACCCAGCCCATGGTGCCGTCGTCCTTGGCTTCACACATGTAGGTAATCGCACCCACGCCGACGGTTTCGAGAGCGACGGTGTTGCCGTCCGGTACTTGGACGTCGGCGGGGGGCATGTCCGCCAACGCGGCGTGACTGAAGGATGCAATCAAGGTAGCGGCGAGCGTCGCACGCGTCATGTGTTGGATGGTCATTTCAGTCTCCTTGGGTTTTGTTCAACCGCTTTGAGTAGCGGCTGTATAGGGGATACACACAAGGAGACCGATTGGATGCACTCTTTTTGAAAAAAAGTTTGAGTGTTTAAAAATTAACGGCTCACCCCATCCACCGTGACCTGGCGCGGACAGGCATTGCCGTTGGCATCAAACAGGTGGCAGCGCTGGCCAGCGATTCCCAAGCGCGAAACCTGGCCCTCTTCCAGCCGTGTCAGGCCATCCAGCCGCTGGGTCACGGGGGTATCGATGCCCGCCAACTGCCAGTGGGCGAGGGTTTCATAGCCCAGCTTTTCGGCCACCATCAGCGTAGCGCTCAACGTTGCATCCGCTTGCTCAGCCGCCACGAAATCCTCGGCCCGCAGTCCCAGGGTGGCCCTATCGCCTGCCTGAAGCTGATGACCGTTGACCGCCACCGCCAGCGTTTCACCGCTATGCAGGCGCACCACGGTCTGACGCTCGCCGGGGTCGACCACCGTTACCGGCAGCGTATTGATCCGCGGCGAGCCGATGAACTCGGCGACTTCCAGGGTGGTAGGAAAGTGATACAGCGACAGCGGCGCGCCTACCTGGGCAATACGTCCTTTCGAGAGCAGCACGATACGGTCGGCCAGGGTCATCGCCTCCACCTGATCGTGGGTGACGTAGATCATGGTGGCGTTCAGGCGCTTGTGCAGCGCGGCGATCTGTACCCGCATATCCACGCGCAGCGCGGCATCCAGATTGGAGAGCGGCTCGTCGAACAGAAACACGGCAGGCTCTTTGACCAGGGTGCGGCCAATGGCCACCCGCTGGCGCTGGCCGCCGGAGAGGTCTTTGGGCTTGCGCTCCAGAAGGTCGGTGAGATGCAGCATCTCGGCGGCGTGCTCCACGCGGCGACGGATCTCCGCCTTGTCGGTACGCGCCAGCTTCAAGCCAAAGGCCATGTTCTCCGCCACGCTCATGTGCGGGTAGAGCGCGTAGGATTGGAACACCATGCCGATGTCCCGCTCCTGGGGCGGTATCTCGTTGATCCGCTGGCCATCGAGCTGCATATCCCCGGTGGTGATGTCTTCCAAGCCTGCAATCATGCGGAGTAGCGTGGATTTACCGCAGCCGGAGGGGCCCACGAAAACGACGAACTCGCCGTCTTCGATGGTGAGGTCGATATCCCGTGAGATTTCGACACCATCGAAGGATTTACCGATGCCGCTGAGGGTTAAACGTCCCATGGCGCATCCTCCTGGGTTTGCGGGCAGCGGGCAATCGCCACCCCAAACGGCGGCAGCGTCAGCGTACCTGCCTGCCACTCGCCGTTTAGCCACTTAGGCGCATCCTCCAATGCTTCAGCACCCTCGGGAGCCGAGCGGGTCACGGTTTGATCGCTAAAGTTCAGCGCCACCAGCAGGCGAGTTTGCTGATGGGTGCGCTCCAAACAGAGCACCTCGTCGCGTACCGGATGGTAGTCCACGTCGCCTTTCACCAGCGCAGGCTGCGTGCGGCGGAAGGCTAAAAACGCGCGGTAGGCATTGAGCAGCGAATCGGCATCCTGCTCTTGCTGGTCCACCGCCAAACTTGCGTGGGAATCGGGCACCGGCAGCCAGGGAGTAGCGCTGCTAAAGCCCGCATGGCGGGCGTCCGCCTGCCAGGGGTGCGGGGTGCGGCAGCCATCGCGACCTTTATAAGCAGGCCAGAAGGTGATGCCCGCCGGATCGACGAGCTGCTCGAACGTCAGCTCCGCCTCGGGCAGGCCCAGCTCTTCGCCCTGATAGAGGCATACGCTGCCCCGCTGGCTGAACAGGAACACCAAATAGAGGCGCAGCTTATCGAGCTGCCCTTCCGCCTGCCAGCGGGTTGCCAGCCGCGTTACGTCGTGGTTTCCCAGCGCCCAGCAGGGCCAGCCATCGCCAATGCGCGCTTCCATTTCGGTAAGCGTTTCGTGCAAGTAGCCAGGGTCGGCTTTATCGGTCAGCAGGTTGAACGAATAGCACATGTGCAGGCGCTTGCCGCCCTGGGAGTACTCCGCCATCACGCCGAGCGCATCGTCGTCACCCACTTCACCTACGCTCGTGGTGCCGGGGTACTCATCCAGCAGCGCCCGCAGCCGCTCCAGGAAAACGAGATTTTCCGGCTGAGTCTTGTCGTAATGGTGGAGCTGATAGCCGTAGGGGTTGTCGGGGCGAACGCCCAGGAAGCTCTCGGTAACTTCCTGGCGCGGCGGGTTGTCTTTTAACTCGCCGTGGGTGCAGAAGTTCACCGCATCCAGCCGGAAGCCATCCACGCCGCGCTCCAACCAGAAGCGCACCTCTTCCAGCATGGCGTCGACCACCGCAGGGGTGCGGAAGTTGAGATCCGGCTGGCTGGCCAAGAAGTTATGCAGGTAGTACTGGCAGCGGCGGGTATCCCACTGCCAGGCGCTGCCGCCGAATACCGACTGCCAGTTGGTGGGCGGCGCGCCGTCGGGTTTGGGATCGGCCCATACGTACCAGTCGGCTTTGGGGTTGTCGCGGCTTTGGCGGCTCTCTTCGAACCACACGTGCTGGTCGGAGGTGTGGGACATCACCTGATCGATCGTCACTTTCAGCCCCCGCGCGTGGGCCGCTTCGACCAGGCGGTCGAAGTCGTCCAGCGTGCCGAACATGGGGTCGACATCGCGGTAGTTGCTGATGTCGTAGCCGAAATCTTTCATCGGCGAGGTAAAAAACGGCGACAGCCAAATCGCATCGACGTTTAATGACGCGATGTAGTCGAGCTTGTCGATCACCCCTTGCAAATCGCCAATGCCGTCGCCGTGACTGTCCATAAAGCTACGCGGGTAGATTTGGTAAATCACCGCGCCGCGCCACCAGTCGGCTCCTTGGCTGCCAACGTAGTGAGAAGTAGAAGGTGTCTGCATCATGATCCTTATCCTTGTTATTGCCGTCGGTATCTCGATGAATAGAGAGATGGCCCATGCTCGGCATGATGCAGGCTACGCCGCTTGATAGAATCCTCCCCCACTGGGCATACCAGGCGTAGGCCCGGGGAGGAGTGATCACACGGCGCCTCACTCCCCCTGAATATGCGCCATGAGTTGCCCTGCCAGCGCAATGGCTTCGTCCCGGCGGCGAATGCTCTGCTTTTGGTAAAGGCTGCGGATATGGGTCTTGATGGTCGTCGGCGCCACCGAGAGCTGTTCGGCAATCTGCTCATTGGAGAGCCCGGCGTAAATCAACCCCAGGATTTGCCATTCGCGTCGGGTGAGCGGCGAGGTGCGAATCAGCTCCGGCACGTCAGGTCTTGCGACAATATCGGCGATCACCGTTTCGTCCAGCATCAAGCGTCGGGCGCTTCCAAAATCTTTCTGCTGACCCGCCAGCGCCAGCAGCCGCTCTACCCTCGCCTGCTCCAGCGCTGAAAGCGGACCGTCCGTCAATACGCCCGACAGCAGATCTCCCAACGGTTTGCCCATGCGCAAAAAGCTGCCTATCAACGCCGTGCGAGACGCCAAACTGAGCGCTTGATGCATGTGGCGGCGGGCTTGCGCCTCCTGGCCAGCCGACCACGCAGCGGCCGCGAGGCAGAGCTGGTTGCGATTGGCATCGGTGACCAGCCCAAGTTTTTGAGTATGGACTTCGAGCGCTTCCAACAGCGCGCGGGCCTCATCAAAGCGGCCCAGCAGCGTGAGCGCCCGGGCGTGATTGCGTACGTTACACTGCGCAAAGTGGTTGGTGGCCCCGTCGGTGATGGGGGCGGGCGCTTCCTGACGCCAGCGCTCTACCGCGTCGAGGTCTTGCGTGGAGTGCCACCAGGCCAGCAGCGTGGCGTGGGCATTGGCCACCCAGTCGATATGGTAATCGCCTTCGGCCAGGATTTTACGCAGCCGCCGAATATGATCAGCGCACTGAGCCTGATCGCCACGGCTCTGGGCAATTTTGGCCAGTTGAATGTGGCACTGCAGCGTCCAGCGCTCGCCCTGGTTGTCCAGTACGGCAATGCCTTTGAGCGCGGCCTGCTCGGCTTCATCCAGGCGGTGCCACTCCCAAAGCACCTGGCTGCGAATCCGGTAGAGAAACTCCGCCACGGGCAGGTGCTCGAGTTCTGCCCGCTCCAGATGGGCAAAAGCGCGCTCTTGAATGTCGTAAGCGGCCTGCAAGCGCCCCTGGGCCACCAGCGTTTCCGACTGATGGCAGAATGACCACAGCAGTAGCTGGTGATCTTCTCGCTGGCGTGCCAGACGCTCCACCTCGCGCACCCGTTGCAGCGACTCGTCCAGATAGCCCAGCACGAAACGCGCCTCGCTCAAGATGGCGGTCGCGGTCAGCGGGGTGGAGGCTAAATAGCGGGCGGGCACGGCCAGCGCCTGTTCAGCGAGCGGCGCAGCGCGCTCGGCGTTGCCCTGATTGATCGCTAATTGGGCGCGCAGGGTGGCAAACTCGGCCGTCAGCCGCTGCCACTCTGGGGCCTCCAGCTGCGCTTCGATCCATTGGATGACTCGTGCGGTGATATCGAACTGGAACTGCGCATGGGAGACCCAGCCATAGAGCAGCGCCAGCTCTGGGCGTGTCGAGATTTTCGGCTCCCCCAGCAGCCCAAGCCCTTGAGCCAGCAGTGCGTAGGCCCCGCTGGCCAACAGCGCTGGCCCTTGCGCGACCAGTAGACTAGCCACCTCCTCGGGCGATTCCGCCAAAATGGCTTGGCGCAGTGCCATGATCGGGTCGTTGAGTGCCAGCCAGGCTTGGCTGGCCCGCTGGTGCAGGGTGCGCTGGGTGGCCAAGCTAAGCTCGTGGCGGCGGTGGCGCAGGTACTCCCCGAACAGCCGTTGAAAGCGGTACCACTGGGCGTGGGGGTCGGGCCGCTCGATGAATAGCCCCGCTTGCTCGAAGGCATCGAGCCGCTGGGTAAGCCGCTCGCCCTCCAGCAGGCGCGCCATCAATTCAGGTGAGAAGCGCTCCAGCACACCGAGCTGCAGTAGTAGCTCTCGCTCCTCAGGGGGCAGCGCCTCGGCCAGCCGTTCATCGAACCAGGCCACAAAATCGGGATGACCGCCGTTTAGCCGCTCGACCAGCGCATCGAATCCGGCGCGAGTCGTCGTACGCTCCACCAGCCAGTTCAGGGCCATCACCCAGCCGCCGCTGCGGCGCAGCGCCCGCTCCAGGCTCACCCGAGTAGGCGGAAAACTGAGCTGCTCGGCGCAGAGGGTTTGCGCCTCTTCGCTATCGAAGGCCAGGGCGCTTAGATCGATCTCTTCGAGTTCGCCGCGCAGCCGCAGGCTGGCAAGGCCCAGCGCAGGCCGGGAGCGACTGGCCAGGGTCAGGGTCAGCCAGGGCGGCTGATGACGCAGCCAGTGGGCAAGCCCCGCCAGAATATCGGGGTGCGTCAGGTGCTCGAACTCATCCACGACCAGCCGACAAGCCGTCCGCTGCTTCGGCAGCTCGCCCAGCCAGCGCTCTAGCTGCTCCACGCAGTCCGCCGCCTCAGACAAAGGCGACAGCGGCGCATCCTCACGTAACAGCGTATCGATGGCGGCTTGCCAGTAGCGTAAAAAGCGCTCGGGCCGATTGTCGCGCTGGTCCAGGCGCAGCCAAGCGGCGTCTTGCTCCAGGGCGGGTAGGCGTTCTGCCAGTAGCGTGGTCTTTCCGTAGCCCGACGGGGCTTGAACGAGAAGCAGGCGCACGCGCTCGTTCAATGCAAAGGCATCATTGAGGCGCGGCCTTGCCACGACGCCCAGTGGCAACGTCGGTGCGGTAAGCTTTTCTTGTAGCAGCGGCATGGCCCTCTCCTATGTGTCTACCAACGTCCTCGTCTATGACTTAGGCTACTTATTTGGACAATAAAAAGCCCGCGACGAGTCGCGGGCAACCGGCATGGGCAGATGGCGCTCATGCCGCCATGAGATCGAAAGCAGTCTTGCTAGCGAGCGGTACTCCCCTAGAACCATACTTCGGTTTGGACACCGAAGGTGAACTCACCACCTGTGAAGCCGTCGCTGCCCAGCGAGCTGGCACCGTAGCTATTCAGGCTCTCATCCCAGTCGCTGTAGGTGGTGAACAGACGGATTTCAGGACGCTTCCAGAACCCGCCCACTTCCGGCTTGAAGGTCGGGGCGATGGTGAACTTCATGTAGTCGCCGTCCACCGCATTGCGGCCGCTGTAACCCTGCGGTTCGAAGTCCATCCACTGGTAGCTGGCTTCGTACTGCATTTCGAAGTTTTGGTTGATTTCGTTCGCCAGGCGAACGTTCAGCGTGGCCCAATCATAGCTATCGCCACTAGCAAAACGGTCGTCGCTGGTTTCCGCCAGGATGGCCGGCGCAATGCGCCACTGCGGGGCAATGTAGGTCGTGCCGTAGAGGGCAAGGCGCGTGGCGCTGGCATCATCGGTCAAGTCGCCGTTGCTACCCAAGCCTTTCACCTCGGCACCCAGGCCTTGGCCGTGCAGTACGGCGGCCTTGAAGTTACCGTCGCCCAACCCAAAGAAGCTATCACCGTGGTAGGCCACCATGGTGTGCCAACCGGTATCGGCAGCGGTTTGGCCCACGCCGATGTCGCGCTCGTCGTTATCGGCAGCGGACATGCCGTTGACCATCACCTGCCAGTTACCGAAGTAGTTGTTGGAGGTCAGGACAAGGTTGTCGGTATCGCTGTTTTCGCCGTCCAAACCGGGGTTTTCACGGTTGACGACCGGGAAGTCGCTGAAGCTGCGACCATAGAGCGAGAAGTTGGTTTTCCAGTTCTCCGCCAGCTGCACGTCGTACACACCACCACCGGTACCGGCGAGAAAGACCACGTTGCTGTCAAGCCAGTGAATGTCGAAGTTATTGCGATCGAAGCGCTTACCCGCCCAGATCGAGGCGTTCTCGAAGGCCCCTGTAAAGCTCGGCAAATCGCTGAACTCTGCGTACACCTGACGCACGTTCAGGTTGGTGTCATCGCCCACCCAGTCGTTGCTGGAATTGGTGCCATGGGCCAGCATGGTGGTGTAGCGGGCTTTGGCGCCGTTATCGAACTGCATGCGGTAGTTCAGGATCGCTTCAGAGTAGGTGTCCGGCTCGTTGCCCAAACGCCCCACCGCCCCACCGTTACCACCGGCGGGCGTTAGGTACGGGCCACCCGGTGCACTTTTGCCATCTTCACCAATCAGCAGGCCAGATCGGGCGTAAACGTTAAACGAAAAGCCCTCTTCGCCGCTGGCCTGGCGTTCGACGCGGGCCAGGCGCTCTTCGATATCGGCATTGGTAGTCGCCGCAGCCGGGGCGCTGGATGCAGGCGCGGTTCCGCGACCTTGCTCGGCTAGCTCGGCGCGGCGCTCGGCCGCTTCAGCTCGCTGCTCAGCGGCTGCAATGCGTGCTTCCAGCTCGGCAAAGCGCTCTTCCAAGGTCATATCGGCGTTAGCGGCACCACAAAGGGCAAGACTCGCCGCAGCAACGGCCATGGCTAACGGTGTTTTGAATGTCGTTTTATGCATTGTTGTTCAACCCCAGTGTTAAATCCTATTGTTTTATATCCCGAACGCCCGAACCCGTTTGGTTCCTACTTTTTGCTCACCGGCCCCAAAACCGGTGTAAAAAAGCCAGCGTTTCAGTGCAGCCACCCGTGCCATAACTGCTAACCGCCGGACCCTGTGTCGGCCGCGCAATGAGGCGATTTTAACCAACGTGTTGCAAAGCAACTTTCGTGTTGTGTGAAGATAGAGTGACAAGTGAAACTTAATCGATTAAGAGCTCGTAAACCAACAAGCTTTTACTAATTATCGACCAATATCTAAAGCACTATTTATCTTAGAGAAACCGAATTGAAATAGATTAGACAAAAGTCGCTATTGAACTTCACGACGACAGACGGCTAACTGGCAGCGCACTTAATCGTTTAAGTAGGCGCTATGAGCGCATTGATACCCCATCACCCACAACAATAAACGCCGAGGAACGCCGTAATGAAAAAGACACTACTCACTTCAGCTATCGCTTTGGCCAGTCTTGCCAGTACCACCGGGTCTGCCCAGGCGGCCGAACTGACAATCTCCTGTGGTGCAGTTGGCGCAGAGTTGACCCTTTGCCAAGAAGGCGTACGCGCTTGGGAAGAGAAAACCGGCCACAGCGTCGATGTGGTTTCAACGCCCAACTCGTCTACTGAGCGCCTGTCTCTCTATCAACAAATTCTCTCCGCTAACTCCAGCGATATCGATGTGATGCAGATCGACGTGGTATGGCCCGGTCTGCTAGCCAACCACCTGCTCGACCTGCGCGAAGTACTGGGTGAAGACGCCGCAGTCGGTCACTTCGACACCATCGTGACCAATAACACCATCGATGACCGCCTGGTCGCCATGCCCTGGTTTACCGATGCGGGTGTTCTTTACTACCGCGAAGACCTGCTGGAAAAGCATGGCCACGAGGTGCCCACCACGTGGCAAGAGATGACGGAGATCGCGCGCGATATTCAAAACGCCGAGCGTGAAGCGGGCAACGACCGTATGCAAGGCTTCGTGTTCCAAGGCCGCGCCTACGAAGGCCTGACCGTCAACGCCCTCGAGTGGGTTGCCAGCTTTGGCGGCGGCACCGTGGTCGATAACGAAGGCGAAGTGACCATCAACAACGAGCGCGCTGCCCAAGCGCTGGATCTGGCCGCCTCTTGGATTGGCGACATCTCCCCGGAAGGCGTGCTGAACTACACCGAAGAGGAAGCACGGGGTGTTTTCCAGGGCGGCAATGCCGTCTTCATGCGCAACTGGCCCTACGCGTGGTCACTGGCCCAGAGTGACGATAGCGACGTGCGCGGCAAAGTAGGCGTCGTGCAGCTGCCTGCCGGCGGTGAAGAGGGCCAGAGCGCCGCGGGCCTGGGCGGCTGGAACCTGGCCGTGTCGCGCTACAGCGAGCATCCTGAGATCGCCGCTGACCTGGTGGCGTATCTGACCGGTGAAGAAGAGCAAAAGCGCCGCGCCATTCAGGCTTCTTACAACCCGACGATCGATTCGCTCTACCAAGACCAGGAAGTGCTGGATGCCGTGCCCTTCTTCGGCACGCTTTACGATACGTTCACCAACGCGGTGGCCCGCCCCTCTGCCCCCACGGGCGATGCCTATGGCCGTGTCAGCAACGCGTTCTTCAGCACCTCTCATGACGTGCTGTCCGGCACCAAAGATGGCGCTCAAGCCGTCGCCGACCTTGAAGGCGAATTGCTGCGCCTGAAGCGTCGCAACTGGTAAACGCGGAGACACCTATGTCGAGCTCTTCTCACCACTCTCACCAAAACGCGCCCCTCGGGGCGCGTTCCGCCACGCCAGCGCGGCGGCAACGGGGTACCAAGGTCCGCCGCCAACGCGTCAAGGCGGCGTGGCTGTTCTTAGCCCCCATGCTGATTGCCCTCACGCTGGTGGCGGGCTGGCCGTTACTACGTACGTTTTTCCTGAGTTTTACCGATGCGTCGCTCTCCGATTTGGGCTCGGCGAATCTGATCGGTTTCGAAAACTACCTGGTCTACGACAACGGCCGCTGGTTTGGCGTGCTGGCGGACCCAGTGTGGTGGCAGTCCGTGTGGAACACGGTTTACTTCTCGGTGGTGTCGGTATCGCTGGAAGTCGTTTTCGGCGTCATCGTCGCACTGATTTTGAACGCAGAATTCAAAGGCCGCGTGATCGTTCGGGCGGCCGTGCTGATTCCCTGGGCCATTCCTACCATCGTGTCGGCTCAGATGTGGGCGTGGATGCTCAACGACCAGTTCGGCATCATCAACCACCTGCTGATGATGGTCGGTATTATTGATAACCCCATCGCTTGGACCGCGAGCGCCACCTACTCCATGTGGGCGGTGATCATGGTCGACGTGTGGAAAACGATTCCCTTCGTGGCTCTGTTGGTCCTGGCCGCGCTGCAGATGCTGCCCAAAGATTGCTACGAAGCCGCCGAGGTGGATGGCATTCATCCGGTGCGCGTGTTCTTCAAGGTCACGCTACCGCTGATTACCCCGGCGCTGATGGTAGCGGTCATCTTCCGCCTGCTGGATGCCCTGCGGGTCTTCGACGTGATCTACGTGTTGACCTCCAACTCCACCAGCACGATGTCGATGTCGGTCTACGCGCGCCAGCAGCTCGTCGAGTTTCAGGACGTCGGCTACGGCAGCGCCGCATCCACGCTGCTGTTCTTGATCATCGCGCTGGCCACCGTGGCTTATCTCTACCTTGGCCGCAAACAGATTCAATTGGGAGGTGACTGATGAACAGCCGTCAGTTAGCCAAAGTAGCGAAACGCGTCGGGTTCTGGGCACTGATTGCCGTCATCATGGTGTACGCGGTCTTCCCGTTCTACTACGCCGTCATTACCTCGGTAAAACCCTCCAGCGACCTGTTCCGCGTGGAGCTATGGCCCTCGACCTGGAATCTGGACAACTACGCACAGATCTTTAGCCAATCGAGCTTCGTGAGGGCGATCTTCAACTCGATCATCGTCGCGTTCAGCGTGGTATTCATCGCGCTGCTGCTAGGCATCACCGCTTCTTACGCGCTGGGTCGGGTACGCTTTCGCGGCCGCTCCACCGTGCTGCTGGTCATTCTCGGCGTGTCGATGTTCCCTCAAGTCGCCGTTCTCTCTGGGCTGTTCGAAGTGATTCGCGCGCTGAACCTCTACAACAACCCGGCAGGCCTCATTCTCAGCTACACCATCTTTACCCTGCCCTTTACGGTGTGGGTGCTCACCACCTTCATGAAGCAGCTCCCCATGGAGCTGGAAGAGGCGGCGATCATGGATGGGGCAACGCCCTGGGTGACCATCACCAAGGTATTTCTGCCGCTGATGTGGCCCGCCATGGCGACCACGGGCCTGCTCGCATTCATCGCCGCCTGGAACGAGTTTCTGTTCGCACTGACCTTCACACTGACCGATGCGCAGCGCACGGTGCCGGTTGCGATTGCCCTTCTGTCAGGCGGTAGTGCCTACGAACTGCCCTGGGGGCCGATCATGGCAGCCTCCGTCGTGGTCACCGTACCGCTGGTGATTCTGGTCATCATTTTCCAGCGCCGCATCGTGTCCGGCCTGACCGCGGGTGCCGTGAAGGGCTAACCGCCTTCACACCATGGTCCCATGAATTCGCTGATCAAACTCAGCAACCGTTTTTAAGGAACACAGTAATGCAAGACAACATGATGTGGTGGCGCGGCGGCGTTATTTATCAAATCTATCCGCGTAGCTTCTTGGACAGCCGCGGCGACGGCGTAGGCGATCTGAACGGCATCACCGAAAAGCTGGATTACGTGGCCTCCCTCAACGTGGACGGCATCTGGCTATCGCCCTTCTTTACTTCTCCGATGCTCGACTTCGGCTATGACGTGAGTGACTACCGCGACGTAGACCCCATGTTCGGCACGCTGGAAGACTTCAAGGCGCTGCTGGAAAAAGCTCACTCGCTGGGCTTGAAAGTGATGATCGACCAGGTGATCAGCCATACCTCCGATCAGCACCCCTGGTTCCAGGAGAGCCGCCAGAATCGCACCAATCCTAAAGCCGACTGGTTCGTATGGGCCGATCCGAAACCCGACGGCACGCCGCCCAACAACTGGCTGTCGATTTTTGGCGGCTCGGCGTGGACCTTCGACTCCCGGCGCCAGCAGTACTATCTGCACAACTTCCTGACCAGCCAGCCGGACGTGAACTTCCACCACCCGGAAGCCCGTCAGGCGCAGCTCGACAACATGCGTTTCTGGCTGGATTTGGGCGTAGACGGCTTCCGCTTGGATACGGTCAACTTCTACTTCCACGACGCCGAACTGCGGGACAACCCGCCGGTACCGACAGGCGAAGCCAAAACCCTGGGGGCACCGGAAGCGAACCCCTACACCTGGCAGCGCCATGTCTACGACCTCAGCCGGCCGGAAAATCTGGACTTCCTCAAAGACCTGCGTGCGCTGATGGATGAGTACCCCGGCACCACCACCGTGGGTGAGATTGGCGACGATAATCCGCTAGAACGCATGGCCGAATACACTGCCGGTGGCGATAAGCTGCACATGGCGTACACCTTCGACCTGCTCAACATGCCCCACTCCGCCAGCTACCTGCGCGAAGTGATCGAACGCTTCCAACGCTTGGCGGGCGACGCCTGGCCTTGCTGGGCCACGTCCAACCACGACGTGGTGCGCAGTGCGACCCGCTGGGGCGCTGAGGAAGACCCCCACGCCTACCCGAAAGTCATGCTGGCCATGCTGTTCTCACTGCGCGGCAGCGTGTGCCTGTACCAAGGCGAAGAGCTGGGCCTACCGGAAGCGGACGTGCCCTTCGAGCGCATTCAAGACCCCTACGGCAAAGTGCTGTGGCCCGAGTTCAAAGGCCGCGACGGCTGCCGCACGCCCATGCCCTGGACCGACGGCGAACAGGGCGGCTTCTCTCCGGTGGAACCGTGGCTGCCCATGGAAGCTCGCCATTTGGAGTTGGCAGTAAGCCGCCAGCAGGATGACCCCAACGCCACGCTCAACACCGTACGGGCCCTGCTGGCGTTCCGCCGCAGCCACCCGGCGCTGTTTGATGGCGATTTGTCCTTGGTCGATGTCGGTGACGACCTGCTCGGCTTTACCCGTCAAAAAGGCGACGAGACCTTGCTATGTGTTTTCAACCTGACCGGGCAAGAGCAGCAAACCACCCTGCCCGTCGAGGTCGCCAGCGACTTGCCGGTCGCCCATTTTACCGCCACGCGAGACGGCAGCACACTCACGCTGCCCGCGTACCAAGCCGCCTTTATGCAGGTTGCCTAAACGCCGCCCATAACAGTTAATAACGATAGCCGACCCGCTCAGGTCGAGGTCGGCAAGGAGTTACCATGGCAAGTGTTACGCTTGAAAAGGTCAACAAGGTATTTGGCCGCGACCACATCATCAAAGACGTCGATCTTTCCATTGGCGACGGCGAGTTCGTCGTGTTCGTGGGTCCCTCCGGCTGCGGTAAATCCACCCTACTGCGCCTGATTGCAGGGCTCGAATCGATCACCGATGGCGACCTGAACATTGGCGGCACCGTGGTGAACGACCTCCCCCCCCGCGAGCGCGGCGTCGGCATGGTGTTTCAGTCCTACGCGCTCTACCCGCACATGACCGTCTACGACAACATGGCCTTTGGCCTAAAGCTGGCCAACACTGCTAAAGAGACCGTTCACGAGCGGGTAATGAGCACGGCCAAAATCCTGCAGCTGGAAGAGCTGCTGCACCGCAAACCCAAAGCCCTCTCTGGCGGCCAGCGCCAGCGCGTGGCGATGGGACGTGCCATGGCGCGGGAGCCGCGCATTCTGCTGTTCGACGAGCCGCTCTCCAACCTGGATGCCTCGCTGCGGGTGCAGATGCGTAACGAAATCGCCCGCCTGCACAACCGTCTTGGCTCTACCATGATCTACGTGACCCACGATCAGGTCGAAGCCATGACCCTGGCGGATAAGATCGTAGTGCTCAACCGGGGCCATGTGGAGCAAGTGGGCAGTCCCCACGAGCTGTACCAGCGTCCGGCCACCCAATTCGTCGCGGGCTTCATTGGCTCGCCTACCATGAACTTCATGCCCGCCGAGCTGATCAGCGGCGCCGCCGACGGCTGCCGCGTCAAAGCAGCGGGCATCGGCGAGGTCTCACTGCCCCAAGCGGGCGACGCTTACTCACAGGGCACCTCGCTCACGCTTGGCGTGCGGCCCGAGCACCTTCGCTTGGAAGCGCCTCAAGGCGATAACTGCTTCGATATCGTCAACGTCGAGTACCTGGGCAACGAGGTCTACGTCTATCTGGAGCCGAAAGCGGGCTCGACGCTGCTGATCCATCGCAGCGAAGCGCCCAGCCAGTGGCAAGAGGGCCAGCAGGTGTCGCTGGTACCGGATACCGAACACGTCCACCTGTTCGATGAGAGCGGCGCCGCGTTGACACTAGCCAAGGCGCGCTCGGCCGCTTAAACACGGATAGAAAGACCCATAACGGCCTTGGCTGGATGAGGCACCTTGCAAAGAGGGTAGTCGTCAGACCGTCAAGGCCGTTATTCTTGTGCGCGACAATTCAATAATTAGCCTGCGCTGTAAAGGCGTCCGGCACGCACTCTCTCCGCCCATACTCTTCACCAGTTTAGGAAGCTCCGTGACCACCCCTCGCCGAATGACCTTAAAGGACCTTGCGCTCGAACTCGGCGTTTCTACTGCGACGATTTCCAACGCCTTCAATCGCCCCGACCAGCTCTCTCCGCTGCTGCGCGATCGCATTCTCAAAGAAGCCAAACGCCTGGGGTATAACGGCCCCGATGCCAAAGCGCGCAGCCTGCGCACCGGCCGCTCCAGCATCGTGGCGGTGATTCTGGCCGAAAGCCTGACTTACAGCTTGAACGATGCCGTCGCCAGTGAGTTTCTTTCCGGTGTAGCGGAAGTCCTGGATGCCCATGGCCATACCCTGCTGCTGCTTCCAGGCCGGGGGCACGCATCACAACCGCCCGGCTCGGCCAACATTGCCGATGGCTTCATCGTCTACGGCCTGATGCCCAACAATAAACTGTTGAACGAACTGCCGTCGCAGCGTCCGCTGGTCTCGGTCGACTTCGATATCGACGGCTGCCCCACGGTGCATATCGATGACCGTGACGCTAGCTACGCCATGGCCATGCATGCCCTTAAACAGCGTCCTACCCGGCCTGCCATCATCAACCTGCGGCTGACCAGAGAGCCCTGTAATGGCCGAGTAACGAAGGCGCATACGCTGCTTCCCGACAGCAGCACGATCAGCCGAGCACGCCTCGCCGGGTTTCACGCCGCGCTCAGTGAACACGGGTTCGATACCGATACCATTCCGCTATGGAACATCGAGGAGAACGTGTTCGATGTGTGCTCGCCGGTGATCACCGAGATCCTCGATCAGCCAGCAGAGCAGCGTCCCGATCTGCTGCTGTGCATGTCGGATCGGATTGCTCTGACCGCGCTGACGCTGGCGGAACAGCGAGGCATCCAGGTGCCGAAGGCGTTACGCATCACGGGGTTCGATGGCATTGCCGAAGGGCAATATCGTGCCCCTCGATTGACGACCGTGCGCCAGGACAGCGCGGGCAAAGGACGTGTCGCGGCCAAAATGATTCTGGGGCGAATACCCAAGACCCAACAGCTGCTCCAGACCGAGCTGCTGTTGGGCGATACCTGTCCTTAGCGGACAGCCCCTAAACGGCGGGATTACTGCGCAGTTTTCTGCATGGCGATGGCGGTATCCAACATGCGGTTGGAGAAGCCCCACTCGTTGTCGTACCACGCCATGATTTTCACCAACCGGCCATTAACGCGGGTGTGATTCGCGTCAAAGGTAGACGAGTGCGCATCGTGGTTGAAATCGATGGAGACCAGCGGCTGGGCGTTAACCGCCAGGACAGGGGAGTTCGCGGCGGCTTTCTCGACGATCTCGTTGATCTCCTCTTTGGTCGTATCACGTCCTGCAGTGAAAGTCAGATCCACCAGAGAGACGTTGATCACCGGTACGCGCACCGCCAAACCGTCGAACTTGCCCGCCAGCTCCGGTAATACCAGACCTACTGCAGCGGCAGCGCCGGTCTTGGTCGGAATCATGGAGTGGGTAGCGCTACGGGCACGGTAGGGGTCGGAGTGGTACACATCCGACAGGTTTTGGTCGTTGGTGTAGGCATGAACCGTGGTCATCAGGCCGTTTTCGATACCAACAGCGTCATTCAGCGCTTTGGCAACCGGTGCTAGGCAGTTCGTCGTGCACGACGCGTTGGACACCACGGTGTGCTCAGCGGTGAGGATGTCGTCATTCACACCGTAAACGATGGTGGCATCCGCGTCCGGGCTGGGAGCTGAGATCAGCACACGCTTGGCGCCCGCAGCAATATGCTTGGCAGCCGCCTCGCGCTTGGTGAACAGACCAGTACACTCCATGACGAGATCGATATCCATGGACGCCCAGGGTAGGTTGGCCGGATCACGCTCGGAGGAGATCGTAATACGATCACCATCTACGCTGATGCTTTCGGCGTCATGCTCGACACTGAAGGGGAAGTGGCCGTGAACCGTATCATGACGCAGTAGATGGGAATTAAGCGAAGGGTCACCCAGATCATTGATCGCAACGACCTGAACGCGATCACGGTAGCCGTTTTCATACAGTGCACGCAGTACGTTGCGGCCAATCCGTCCAAATCCGTTAATGGCAACTCTTATTGTCATGGTAGCACCTCAATCAAGCAGTGGTCGTAGATGGCGTATCCAGTAAAAAAATTACTAAAAATACGTATTTAATCACCTGTAGGCCGATTAAAACCTGCCATAACCGCCCCTAAAGGCTAATAACTATCCAATATGTAGTAAAATTACTATATAAAGGCTATCGTAGTCCAATACTTAATCAACGCTTCACCCGCCCTTTATCGGGCCACGTTCAGCAACGCTGCCCCCAGGAGCCCCTATGACACGCGCAACGTCCTCGACTCCCCTACGCCGTACCAAAATCGTCGCCACGCTTGGCCCAGCCAGCGACCGCCCTGGGGTATTGGAAGCCATGCTAAAAGCAGGCGTTGACGTGGTGCGCCTCAACTTCTCCCATGGGTCTGCCGATGATCATCGCAAACGCCTCAACGCTGTCCGCGAGATCGCCCAGCGCCTGGGCCGCAGTGTCGCCGCCCTCGGCGACTTGCAGGGCCCTAAAATTCGCATTTCGCGCTTTGCCGAAGGCGCCGTTCATCTAGAGGTCGGTCAACCGTTCGTGCTGGACATGGCACTAGATGCCAATGGCGGCAGCAGCGAGCGCGTCGGCTGCGACTACAAAGCGCTCATCGATGACGTCACCCCCGGCGACCGTCTGCTGCTGGACGATGGTCGCGTCGTGCTGGACGTCACGTCTATCGTTGGGCAAGAAGTTCACACCCGAGTTCACGTGGGCGGCAAGCTGTCCAACAATAAAGGCATCAATAAGCAAGGCGGCGGCCTTTCCGCCCCAGCGCTTACCGATAAGGATAAAGAAGACCTGAAAACCGCCATCGAGATTGGCGTGGATTACCTCGCCGTTTCGTTCCCACGCAGCGCCGCCGACATGCAGGAAGCGCGTGCTCTACTGGGTGACGAGGGCAAAGAGATCGGGCTGGTGGCGAAATTGGAGCGTGCCGAGGCCGTCGCCAACGACGACACCTTGGACGCCATCATCGAAGCATCGGAAGCGGTGATGGTCGCTCGCGGCGACCTGGGCGTAGAGATAGGCGATGAGGCGCTGATCGGCACGCAAAAGCGCATTATCAAGCATGCCCGTTCGCTGAATCGCGCGGTGATCACCGCCACCCAAATGATGGAGTCGATGATCGAATCGCCGCTCCCCACCCGTGCGGAAGTCTTCGACGTAGCCAACGCCGTGCTCGACGCCACCGATGCCGTCATGCTCTCGGCGGAAACCGCAGCGGGCGACTATCCGGTGGAAACCATCGAAGCCATGGACCGCGTCTGCCTGGGTGCCGAGCGCGAGCGCATTGCTCAAGCCTCCGGCCACCGCATCCATGAAGGCTTCGAGCGGATCGATGAAACCATTGCGCTCTCCGCCATGTACGCCGCCAACCATCTGACCGGCGTACGCGCCATTGCCTGCATGACCTCCACCGGCTACACGCCGCTGATTGCCTCGCGCATTCGGTCGGGCCTGCCAATCGTAGGCTTGGCCCATAGCCCCATCGCCCAGCGGCGCATGGCGCTCTACCGCGGCGTGGTCTCGCTTCCATTTGATACCACGCACATGGAGGCGACCGAAGTGAACCAGGAAGCCATCAAGCTGCTGAAAGCCCATGGATTGGCACGCCCAGGCGAGCATGTCATTCTTACTCGCGGCGACCACATGAACGCCCATGGCGGCACCAACACCATGAAAGTACTGGCCGTCGACGCCGAATGAATAACCGTCTCGACGGACGATGAATAACAAGCGAATGACCAGGAGAGCCATGCCATGAACGATGCCCGCCCACCCCGCCAAGCGGTGCGCACGCTGCAACCGCGCAAGCGTATTGCGTTGATAGCCCACGATGGCAAAAAAACCGAGATGTTGGAGTGGGCGACGCGCTGGCAGGAGACGCTGAGCCAGCACACGCTGATTGGCACGGGCACTACCGCCGGGCGACTGAAGACCGCCCTGGGGCTAGAGGTAGAAGGCTTGATGAGCGGGCCGCTGGGCGGCGACCAGCAGATCGGCGCGCGTATCGCCGAGCAGCAGCTCGACGTATTGATCTTCTTCTGGGACCCCTTTGCACCGCAGCCTCACGACCCGGATGTGAAAGCGCTGCTGCGTTTGGCGGCGCTGTGGAACGTGCCGGTGGCCTGTAATGCGGCGAGTGCTGACTTTCTACTCTCCTCGCCCTACCTGAGCGAGCGCTACGATATGTCGATTCCCGACGCGAATGCCTGGGCAAAAGCCCGCACGGTATAATAGGCACGCACGGTATAGCCGCGCGCACCTCTTGCTTAGCGAGTACGCAGGTGGCGTGCCACCACCTGCTGACCGCATTGGTAACTTCCGTTCATCGCGCCGAGCGCGCACTGAAGCGTCAGCTCGGCGATGCGGTCGTAATCTTGCAGTGCCGAATTGACCGGCTGGGGTAGAAAATCCAACAGGCGATGATCGCCGAAGGTGGCTAACCGAAGTGTCCTCGGCATCCCACCTCGAGCCAGCAGCTCATCGAAGACGCCCTCCATGAGTGCGTAAGAGGCGGTGACCAGCGCATCCACCTCGCCCGCCGCAAACGCTTGCTGCGCCAGCGCCACGCCCACATCCCGCTCGTAACGCTCGCCGCTGAAGGTGGTCGCCTCAACCCCCTGGTCTTCCAAGGCGGCAAAGAAACCCGCACGGCGCTCACGGCTCACCGAGAGCTCGGGCATAGCATCCAACCAGGCAATGCGACGCGTTGACCCCTCCATCACCGAGCGCGTCAGCGCGTAAGCCGCCTCTTGGTCATTGCTCACCACGCTGGCAAAACGCTCGGGTGTCAGGCCACGGTCCATCCCAACGACGCTCCAGCCTTCGTCGGCCAAATCCGTATAAAAAGTGTCGCTCTCTGGCAGACAGCTGGCGGTAATCAGCACCTCACAGCGCTGGGCGCGCAGCGCCAAGGCCAGCGCGCGCTCACTATCCGCGCAGTCATCGGAACTCACCACCAGCAGCTGGTAGCCGCGTTCGCGGGCACCGCGCTCCAGGCGCTTGGCAAGGCGCGCATAGCTGATGTTCTCTAAATCCGGCACGATCAAACCAATCAAACGGCTCGCGCCACGGCGCAGCGCGGCAGCTTGAGGATCGATGTGATAGCGGTGCTGACGCACCACGGCCATCACTTTATCGATGGTGGCCGGGCTAATACGCCGCTGTTCGGCCTGGCCGTTGATTACATAGCTTGCCGTGGTGCGCGAAACCCCGGCAAGCCGGGCAATATCGGCAAGTGTCATGCTGGTTTCTCCCTAGATGAAGACGGCAGTTTAGCAGCCGTTTTACCCTCTTCAGACCAAAGTCTTAAAAGACAACCCTTGTGTCGAAAAGTGAATCGATTCAGCATAGCCACTATACACAGGTGACACGATTCATCCAGTTAACCACAACGATCTACGACTAACGTTTTATGCGCGCACTTTCGCCGCCAATCGCAGACGTTGCCGTTGCCTGACCGCGTTTACAGGAGACCCCTATGTTGACACTCGGCCCCGATGACATCTTGCTCGACCGCCATGCGGACAACTGGCAAGCTGCGCTCGACAGCGCCGCCAACGCTCTGGCAGAGGCTGGCCTGGTGGCGGCCGAGTACCGCGATGGCCTCCACGCCCGCGAAGCGCAGTCCTCGACGTACTTAGGCAATGCCATTGCGATTCCCCACGGCACCCCGGAAAGCCGCCAACACGTCAAGCGTACCGGCGTGCGGGTGCTGCAGTTCCCTGAGGGGGTTCAGTGGCACGACGGCAACACCGTTCACGTACTGGTCACGATAGCGGCACAAAACGACGAACACCTGGATATTTTGCGCCAGCTAACCCACGTCCTCGACCGCGACGGCGTGGCAAGCGAGTTGGCTCGCGCCAGCTCCGCCGCCGATGTTGCACGCCTGCTCTCTAAGCCGTCACTAGCCCACCGCCTGGATGCCGATACGCTATGTATCAACTTCCCCGCCCGTGACCCGCAGGAGCTGGCCCTGGCGGCGGCTGCGCGGCTGCGTCAAAGCGGCTGCGTGGATAATGGCTTTATCGGTACCGTGGCGAGCGCCCAGCCCCAGTGGCTGGGCAAAGGCCTGTGGCTCTCGAGCAGCGCCCAAGGCGTAAACCAACCCGCGCTAGGCGTTGCCACCCCCGCCGATAGCACGCTCGAGCACCGCGGTCATCCGGTGCATGCGCTGTTCTGCCTCGCTGCCAGCGGTGACGCTCACCTGCCGCTGCTCGAACAGTTGATGGCGGTACTGGAAAACGGCGAAAGCGACAGCTTCTTAGGCAAAAACAGTGCTCAGCTACTGGCGGCACTGGCCGGTGAAACCGCCAGCACCCAAACCCGCCGGGTGCGCGTTCTGAACCCCCACGGCCTGCACGCTCGCCCGGCCAAACAGCTGGTACAGATCGCTCGTGCCCAGCCCATGCCCATCAACGTGCGCCTGGAAGAGGGCAGCGCCACTACCGTCTCCGCCGCAAGCTTGACCAAAGTGATTGGTTTGGGTGCGCGCCGCGGCCAGTGGCTGATTTTCTCCGCCGAGGGCGAACAGGCAAATGCCGCGTTAGACGCCATTGCCGCCGCCGTCGAGAGTGGCTTGGGTGAGAAAGTCACGCCCTTCGATGGCGGTCGCGACGCGGCCCCAGCCGCTAGCACCAGTAAGCCCGCCGTCGAACCACTCGCTGCCGATACGGCCCATTCCGGCGTTGCCGCCTCGCCCGGTTTGGCGATTGCCCCGGTGTTCGTCATTCGCCCGATGCAGTTCGACTATCCTGAGCACGCCAATCAGCCCGACGACGAGATCGCCCGCTTGGAAGCGGCCCTGAAAGAAGGCGCCACCCAGCTTCAGGCGCTGGTACATAAAGCGCCCGGCGGCGAAGTCGCGGACATTCTCTCCATGCATGAAGAGATGCTCGACGACCCCGAACTTCACCAGGCGGCCATCGACGCCATTCGTGAAGGCCGCTCGGCGGAAGCGGGCTGGTGGGAAGCCATCGACACCGCCGCCCACGCTCAAGAGATGCTGGCCGACCGACTGCTGGCCGAACGCGCCGCCGACCTTCGCGATGTCGGCCGCCGCGTGCTCGGCGTGCTTTGCGACGTCAGCCTGCCCGAGCCACCCGACCACCCCTATATCTTGGTCATGGACGATATCGGCCCCTCTGACGTGGCCCGCCTGGATACCTCCCGTGTGCGCGGCCTGCTGACCGTGCGCGGCGGTGCAACCGCCCACAGCGCTATTTTGGCCCGTGCGCTGGGCATTCCTGCTGTGGTCGGTGCCGGTGAAGCGGTGATGGCGCTGCATAACGGCGGCATGATGATTCTGGATGGCGAGCGCGGCCGCGTGACGTCGCAACCTTCCGAGGAGCGCCTGCGCCGCGCCGAACAGCAGCTGCTCGACCAGCAGCAGCGTGAAGCGGACGCCTGGGAGCTGCGCTTCGAGCAAGCGCAAACCCGCGACGGCCACAAGGTGGAAGTGGCTGCCAACCTCGGCAACACCGCCCACGCCGCCGATGCGGTCGAGCGCGGTGCGGAAGGGGTCGGCCTGCTGCGCACCGAGTTCCTGTTCATGGCCTACTCCAGCGCGCCGGATCTCGCCACGCAAATCGCCGAATACCGCGAAGCGACCGATGCCCTCGACGGCCGCCCGCTCGTCGCCCGCACCCTGGACGTGGGCGGCGACAAGCCGCTGCCTTATTGGCCAGTGCCCCAGGAAGACAACCCCTTCCTCGGCCTGCGAGGTATTCGCCTCGCGCTGACCCAGCCGGACGTGCTGGAAACCCAGATTCGCGCGCTGCTGATGGCCGCCGTCGGCAAACCGCTGCGCATCATGCTGCCGATGGTCAAAGACGTGGCCGAATTCCGCGCCGCGAAAGCGATCTATGACCGCCTGCTCACCGAGATCGCCCCCCAGCAGCGCGCCACCGACGTGCAGCTTGGCGTGATGATCGAGGTCCCATCGAGTGCCTTGTTAGCCCCGACGCTGGCCGCCGAAGTGGACTTCTTCTCGGTCGGCACCAACGATTTGACCCAGTACACACTGGCCATTGACCGCGGCCATCCAGAGCTCTCCGCTCAAGCTGATGGCCTGCATCCGGCGGTACTGCGCTTGATACAAATGACCGTAGAGGCCGCCCATGCACACGGTAAATGGGTCGGCGTGTGTGGTGAGCTAGCCTCCGACACCATGGCCGTGCCAGTGCTGGTGGGCCTGGGTGTCGATGAACTCTCGGTCAGCGCGCGTCAAATCCCGTTGGTCAAAGCTCGCCTGCGTGAATTCGACTTGCCAGATGCCCAGGCCACGGCGCAGCTCGCGCTCGGCAAGGCGACCAGCGACGAGGTACGCGACGCCCTGGAGGCCCGCTAATGGCACGAGTCGTCTGTATTACGCTCAACCCCGCGCTGGATCTCGCTTTCAATCTGGAGGCGCTGACGCTGGGACACGTCAACCGCCCCACCAGCGCGCAGCTAGAAGCGGCCGGTAAAGGCGTGAACGTCGCGCGGGTGTTGGCAAGTTTAGGTCACGAGGTGATCGTGAGCGGTTTTTTGGGCGAAGAGAACGATGCTCCGTTCAGCCTCGCCTTTCCCCGTTACGGCGTCATCGACGCCTTCGTGCGGGTGCCGGGCAGCACGCGCATTAACGCCAAACTTGCCGAGCAGAGCGGCCGCGTGACCGATATCAACGGCCCCGGCATGCCCATCGAAGCTGCCCACCTGGAGGCTTTACGCGCTGCGCTCGGCGGCTTGTTCGATGGTAGTGCGCCGCCCGAGGCCGTGGTGGTGGCGGGCAGCCTGCCTCCCGGTATCGATCAACCCGCGTTCGGCGAGCTGCTTGCCTTCTTGAAAGGTTTCGCAGTGCCGCTGTGGGTAGATACCAGCGGTCCGGCGCTGCTCACGGCGATTGCCGCGCAGCCTGCCGCAGTAAAGCCCAACGAAACCGAGCTGGCCGACTGGGCCGGTAGCACGCTCGATACCGACCAGCAGCGCCAAGCTGCCGCCGAACGGCTGCACGCCAGCGGTATCGAACACGCGCTGATTTCAGCAGGTGCCGAAGGCATTCTATGGGTGAGCCAGCACGGCACTTGGCAATCCACGCCGCCCACTGTCACCGCCACAAACACCGTTTGCGCGGGTGACACCTTTGTGGCGGGCATGCTGCATGGGCTGCTGAGCCAGCACACACCCGTCGATACGCTTCGTTTTGCGACGGCGCTTTCTGCCGAAGCGGTACGCCACGTCGGGGTGGGCACCCCCCACGCCGATGATTTCGACTCACTCCAACAACAGACCCGGGTACGGCGTCTTGACGACACCCACACCGAGGGAGCCACGCGATGAACCTCATTCTGATTACCGCCTGCCCCAGCGGCATGGCGACCACTTTCCTGGCCGCTAAGCGCCTAGAGCAAGCCGCCACGCGGCTAGGCTGGAACGTTCATGTGGAGATGCACGGCGAAATTGCGCCGCTGCAAGCCGCCAGCGCTGAACAGATCGCCAACGCCGATTTGATCGTCGTAGCTGCCGACCACGTGCCCGCCCCGGAGCGGTTCGAAGGCAAGCGGCTATTCCAGGCTCCTATTGCCAGCGCCCTGCCCGACCCCAGCGCCTTTTTAAGCCAAGCTAAGCGGGAAGCGCCGATCTACAGTGCCCCGGCAGCCACAGCGGCTGCCCCGACTAGCAGTGCGGGGGGTAAAAACATCGTTGCCGTCACCGCCTGCCCCACCGGCGTTGCGCACACCTTTATGGCCGCCGAAGCGCTCGCCGAAGCGGGCAAGGCCATGGGCCACCAGATCCGCGTCGAAACCCAAGGCTCGGTGGGCGCGCAGAACCAACTCACCGACGACGACATCGCCGCCGCCGATGTCGTCGTGCTGGCCTGCGATATCGAAGTCGACCCCTCGCGCTTTGCGGGTAAGCGAATTTACCGAACGTCGACCGGCAACGCGCTCAAAAAGCCGCGCCCGACCCTGGAGGCCGCCCTCACTGACGCTGCCGTGGAAGACGGCACCAGCACTGCTGGCAGCGCCACGGCCAAAAAAAGCATCAAAGAAAAAGGCATTTATAAGCACCTGCTGACTGGCGTGTCGTTCATGCTGCCCATGGTGGTCGCAGGCGGCCTGCTCATCGCCCTCTCGTTCGTGTTCGGTATCGAGGCCTTCCAGGAGGAAGGCACCCTGGCCGCCGCGCTAATGCAGATTGGTGGCGGCACGGCCTTCGCGCTAATGATTCCCGTTCTAGCGGGCTACATCGCCTATTCGATTGCCGACCGCCCCGGCATTGCCCCCGGCATGATTGGCGGCATGTTGGCCGCCGAGATTGGCTCCGGATTTATCGGCGGTATTCTGGCCGGTTTCCTGGCGGGCTATGTGGCACTCGCCGTCACGCGCTACGTGAAGCTGCCCTCCAGCGTCGAGTCGCTCAAACCGATTCTGATCATCCCGCTGATTGCCAGCTTGGTCACCGGCCTGACGATGATCTACGTGATTGGCGAGCCGGTGGCTGCCGTGCTGAGCGCGCTCACCAGCTTCTTGGAGTCCATGGGCTCGACGAATGCCGTGCTGCTGGGCATTCTGCTCGGCGCCATGATGTGCTTCGACCTGGGTGGCCCGGTCAACAAAGCGGCCTACACCTTTGGCGTCGGCCTGTTGGCCTCTGAAACCTACGGCCCGATGGCCGCGATCATGGCGGCAGGTATGGTGCCCGCCATTGGTATGGGCATTGCCAGCTTCGTGGCGCGCAACAAGTTCTCCGCCCCCGAGCGGGAAGCGGGTAAAGCCTCGTTCGTGCTGGGCCTATGCTTTATCAGTGAAGGCGCGATTCCCTTCGCTGCGAAAGACCCGCTGCGCGTGATTCCCGCCTGTATCGCCGGGGGCGCGGTCACGGGTGCGCTCTCCATGCTGGTGGGTGCCAAGCTGATGGCCCCCCATGGCGGTATCTTCGTGCTGCTGATTCCTAACGCCATTACTCCCGCTCTGCTTTACCTGGGCGCCATTGTGGTGGGCTCATTGATCACCGGCCTGGGCTACGCGTTTATCAAACGTGGCGCTGCCCAAGTAGCCGTTGCCAGCTAAAAGCGGCACACTAAGGGCGAGGCAATCTCGCCCTTTTGTTTTTTCAGTCAGCCGTTCAAGACGACCGCCACCCCGCTGTTTTATTAACCATTTTTCTTACCATTTATCGCTAACTGTTGTTCTCACGCGTGCAACATGTAGTATTTTTACATAAATAACAGCGACGCCAGGGGTCGGACACACCCCGTTAGCGATAACGATGTAAAAACAACAGGACCGCCCTTTATGTTTCAACTCACTCGCAGCGTTACTTGGCAGGCCCTAGAGCGCCTGCGCGATAAAACCGCCAATGACCGTATTCGTGACTACTTTACGAATGATCCGCAGCGCTTTGAAAAAATGAGCCTGCGCGTCGGCGGCCTCTTTTTGGATTACTCCAAGCATCAGGTATCGGACGAGGTGCTGGCCAAACTGATCGAGCTGGCCGACCACTCCGCCCTGGTGCAGCGCCGCGCCCAGATGTTCTCTGGCGACATTATCAACGTGACCGAGAACCGTCCGGTACTCCACACCGCCCTACGCCATTTGGGCGATGAGCCGGTGTATGTGGACGGCGAAGACGTGATGCCAGAAATCACCAGAACCCGTGAGCAGATCAAACTGTTCTCCGAAGCGGTGCGCAGCGGCGAGTGGAAAGGCTATAACGGCCAGCGCATCAAAGACGTGGTCAATATCGGCATTGGCGGTTCGGATCTCGGCCCCAACATGGCAGTGCGTGCGCTGTTGAAGTATCGCCACCCCGAGCTGCACTTCCACTTCGTGTCCAACGTGGACGGCACCCATATTCAAAAAGTGCTCTCACGACTCGACCCCGCCACCACACTGTTCATCGTCTCGACCAAGACCTTCTCCACCCAGGAAACCCTGCTCAACGCCAAGACTGCGCGGCGCTGGTTCCTGGAAAACGCGGGAGAAGACGCGGACGTGGGCGCGCACTTCATTGCCGCTTCCACCAACCGCAAAGCGGCCATGGAGTTCGGCATTCGCGAAGAGAACGTGTTCGAGTTTTGGGCCTGGGTGGGCGGACGTTACTCCATGTGGTCGTCCATTGGCCTACCCATTGCGCTCTCGATTGGCTTCGAAGGCTTTATCGAGCTGCTGGAAGGCGCCCATGAGATGGACCGCCACTTCATCGAAGCGCCTTTCGCTCAGAACATGCCGGTACTGATGGCGCTGATCGGCATTTGGTACATCAACTTCATTGGCGCGGAAACCCAGGCCATCGTGCCCTACGACCAAGCGCTGAACCAGTTGCCTTCTTTCCTGCAGCAGCTGGACATGGAGTCCAACGGTAAGTCGGTGGATATTTTCGGCCACCCGGTGAACTACAAAACCGGCCCGATTGTATGGGGCCAAACCGGCTCCAACGGCCAGCACGCCTTCTTCCAGCTGCTGCACCAGGGCACGCGCTATGTGCCCATCGATTTTATCGCTTCGCTCAAGCCGGAACCGGGCGTGGAAGACCACCACTTCGCCCTGCTGACCAATATGCTGGCCCAAGCCAACGCCTTTATGGAAGGCAGCCAAGGCGACAGCAAAGAGCTGAGCCAGCTCGATCCCTACAGCTGCCCCGGTAACCGCCCCTCCAGCACCCTGCTGCTCGACGAGCTAACGCCGAAAAACCTGGGCGCGCTGATTGCGCTCTACGAACATAAGGTGTTCGTACAGGGCGTGATTTGGAACATTAACTCGTTCGACCAGTGGGGCGTACAGCTAGGCAAGCGCATCGCCGGTGAAATCAGCGAGCGCATCGACGCCAACGCCGCCGACTTCGACGCGTCTACCCAAGGGCTTTTGGAGCTGGTGCGTGCCCACTTCCCCAGCAGCGCGCGCAAAGCCGATAGCGCCGAGCCCGCGAGCAGTGATAAAAAACCGGCGCGGAAAAAGCGTTAGGTTAAAAGGTAAGTCGACACAGCGCCTTGGCAAGCGGCCAGGGCGCTCTTAGGTCAACGCCTATGGAATGGCGCTCACCCGTCGAAAATCGGCGTGTCGTCTTAGCTTATTGAATAGTGTGAAAAGGTGAACCCATGCAGCATCTTCACCAAGCCATCCAGCGCTGCCCGCGAGTCGCGGTATACGGCACGTTAAAGCGCGGCCATCGCAATCATCATTGGTTAAACGGCGCTGACATGCTGGGCCACGACCGTTTAACGGGGATCACGCTTTACGATCTTGGCCCCTACCCAGGCGCCAAGCTCACGCCGTCTGCAGGTGTGAGCGTGGAAGTGTACGCCATCGACGCCGAGCGATTAGCGCGGCTCGATGAATTGGAAGATTACCTGCCCCTGGCCCCCACAGAAGGCGTATACGATCGGACGGTACTGGCAACACAGTATGGCGATGCCTGGTGCTATATCTACAACCCAACGGTTGAGGCGACGCGGCTGATCAAGAGCGGAGAGTGGTAGAACGACCTACAAAACGGCGAGCTAGGTAAGCGGGAAAGATGACGCACATGCACGACGTGCTCATCGCGGTGCCGCCAAACGGTCAGCAATCGCTGAATATTGGCTTCTGCTTGCGGGTTATTGCGCTCTCCCGCCTCCTCCGTCGCCATGCCTTGCTGCATGTCGATAATGATCAGCGCTACACGCTGATGCGTCGTCGCGGACATGCTTTCTCCCTGACGTCATCCCAGTAAGTCATCCTCTTCTTCCAAAATACCATCAGCGCTGTCGTGGCTGTACTGCCCGCTTGGTTGCGGTGCTGAGAAAACCTCATATACTGTATGCATGAACATATATTTCAATGCTACGTACGAGGTGGCAGATGACATCTTTGGACCTCTCTCGCACTACCGTGCATAAAGGGCGCGGTGCTACCTACGACCCGCATAACCGTTTTGCCCCTACCCACAGCGTGGCGGAGGATGACGGCTGGTGGCAGGAAGAGGCCGCCACCTCGCTGGCAACGGAAGTGCGTGAAGAGCCCAGCAAAAGCGCGCTCTCTTGGAACCAGTCGCCCGACCTGCCCTTCGACCGCTCGCTCAACCCTTACCGTGGCTGTGAGCATGGCTGCGTGTACTGCTACGCCCGCCCTTCCCACGCTTATTGGGATTTATCGCCGGGGCTGGATTTCGAGACCAAGCTGATCGCCCGCAGCGGGTTGGTGGAGCATTTAAAAGAGGAGCTTTGCCACCCTCACTACGTTTGCCGTCCCATTAACCTTTCTGGCAATACCGACTGCTACCAGCCGCTGGAAGCCACTTACCAAACCACGCGCCGCCTGCTGGAGTTTCTGCTGGCGTGCCGACACCCGGTCACGCTAGTGACGAAAAGCACGCTGATTTTGCGGGATATCGATCTACTGGCAGAAATGGCGGAGCATCGCTTGGTGCGGGTGTTCGTGAGTTTGACCAGCCTGGACGCTAACCTCAAGCGCACGCTGGAACCCCGTGCGGCATCGCCCCAGGCGCGTTTTAAAGTGATTCGTGAGCTTAATACAGCGGGAATTCCGGTGGGCACGCTGGTATCCCCCATCATTCCTGGCCTGACCGACCATGAGATCGAACGCATTCTGGAAGCCGCGAGCCGTGCCGGAGCACGCACTGCCACTTGGATGCTGCTGCGGCTACCCCACGAGGTCGCGCCGCTATTCGAGGCGTGGCTAGAGGCCCACTACCCCGAGCGCGCCGCTAAGGTAATGAGTTTGATGCGCCAGTGTCGGGGCGGTAAAACCTACGAGGCGGCCTTTGGGAAGCGCTTTCGAGGCGAAGGGGTATTCGCCGATTTGATTGCCCAGCGGTTTCAGCGTGCTAGCCGCCAGTGGAACATGCAGGCCCGCACCGATCAGGGGTTGAATACCCGTAATTTTCGTCCGCCCCGGGCGCAGGGGAATTTATTTGATTAGACTGCTGGAATACCCATCACTAAGAAGACGTTATCTCCATGTCGCTTAGCAAAACGAAATCCAGTTTTTACCGCCGCCTTTACGTGGCTCATTTGATCGAGCAAGGCGTGGCCAGCGTGCCCGCCCTGATGGAAGCCACCGGCATGCCCAGACGCACCGCACAGGACACCATTACATCGCTAGGGGAACTGGATATCGAGTGCGTGTTCGAAAAAAGCGACGGCGAACGCCACAACATTGGCCACTACACCATTAAACAGTGGGGAGCGATTGACCCGCAGTGGGTGACGTCGAATGCGGAGCGTTTGGGTCAGGCGCTGGGATATCGCTAGTCTTGCTAGGCTCTGACCATGCAAGTCGCGCTGCATTTAACGTCACGCTGAACGAGCTTGCCGCCATCGCCAGCACGGCGGCTAAGGGCGGAACCGCCATGATGATCACCAGCCCCAGCGCCAGCGTGTTATAGAGTGCCGAAAATACTAGGTTCTGCATCATGACTCGGCGTGTGCGCTTAGCCAACGAGAGTAAACACACTACACCACTCACCCCTGGCCGAAGCAGCTGCGCGGCGGCACCTTCACGGGCGGCGTCGCTGGCTTGCATGGGGACGACGCCTACCCCGGCTTCGGCAAGGCTCAAGGTATCGTTCACCCCGTCGCCCACATAGAGCGTGGGCGATGGCAGCGCTTTGAGCAGTGCCGCTTTGGCTTCCGGCGAACGCTGGGCGTAGCACGCATTGTTTGCTAACCCTACCTGCTGGCCAAGCCAGCCCACCGGGCCCTGGCGGTCGCCGCTGATCAGCGCCACGATGTACCCTGAGCGCTTTAATTCGGCAAGGCTCGCTGTCGCATCGCTCACCGGCTGGTCGGCACAGTAGAGCGTGGCGAGCCAACCATGGCTATCCGCCACGACTACCTGCGATGCAAAGGCGTTGTCAGGTTGATGAGCGCTATCTGGCAAGGGCGCGCCAAGCTGCTGCTCTATCCATACGGCGCTACCTAACCACCACTGCTCTTCGTTTTGAAACGTGACTTGCTGGCCTTTGCCGGGATGCTCCTCAATATGCAGAACGTTATGAAACACGTTGGACGGCGCCGCTGTTTCAACCGTGCTGGCCCAATCCCGCAATCCGCTGGCTAACGGGTGCTCGCTTTGACTGACGGCGCTGCTTAGCATCGCCCGAAACTGCGTGAGGTCTTCGCTTTGGCGCAGCGCGGCATTCACTACCTGATGCTGTCCAAGGGTGAGCGTGCCGGTTTTATCGAAGGCAATGCCGCGTACGTTGGCCAGCGTTTCAAAAGCAGAAGGGTCGCGCAGAGCAATGCCCTGTTGTAACGCCTGGCTGCTACCGGCGAGGCTTGCCAGCGGGACCGCCAACCCCACCGCGCAGGGACACGCCACTACTAAAACAGACAGCGCACGCACGGCTGCGTCTTCCAAACCAAGGCCCATCAGCAGCCCGAGCGGAAGTGTCAGCACAGCCAGCAGCAGCGCCACGGGGCTTAGCCATGAGGCAAAGCGGTCGGCCAGCTTGTGCAATTCGCCCTTTTTTGCCTGGGCGCGGCGCATTTGCTCGCACAGTTTATCCATCCGCCGCTGGCCGACGGTAGCAGTCACAATCACCTTCAAAGGCGCAGCGTTTAGCCTCGCCGCATAGCGGCAGCCCGCATAGACGCGCTGCCCGGCATGCAGATAACGGGGCACGCTTTCCCCGGTTAGCGTGGCGGTATCCAGCCAGCCGGGCGTGTCCAGCAGGCCATCCAAGGGCACCTGCTCACCAGGGGGTACTTCAATCACGGCTCCTATGGCGACTTCCCCAACGGGCTGCGTGTCGCGCTGCCCGCCTTGGCAAACTACGACATCAGCCTCCGGCAGCCTTAGTGCATCAAAGGCTTTGAGCCCCCGCTGCCTGCACAGGGTTTCGACCAGCCGGCCCACCAGAAGTAGCACGATGAGCATCACTGCGGTATCGAAATAGACCTCGGAAGAGCCGCGTAGGAGCAGCCCTACCGAGACCACCATGGCACCAAGCACCCCCAGGCTTACCAATACATCCATGCCGGGGCGCTGGGCCAATAGCGTGCGCCACCCCGCTCGATAAAACGGCAGACCGGAATAGACCACTACTGGCAGCGAGAAGGCACCGGCCACCCACGCGACGACCAGCTCTATGGCGGCATTAGGCAGCGCGCCCGCATAAATCAATAGCGACGCTAGCATGGTCCACATGCCCAATACCGCGCCCACGATAAGTCGCAACGATAAATAGCGGCTCTCTTTGGCAAGGCGCTGTTGAGCATCGTGCACAGGCTCCAACTCGCTTAGCCGATAGCCTAGCCGCGTCACCACGGGAGCTAACGCCGCCAACTGCGTTGCAGCGGGAGTGCCGTTTACCCATACCGTTGCGGTCGGATAATGAACGCTGGCCTGCACGACGCCTGGAAGGCGAGCTAATGCGCCCTCCACCGCCAGCGCACAGCTGGTGCACCACATACCGTGAAGCGTATAGAGCGGCGCCTCTTGCTTGGTAGCAACGTGTTCGGCCTCGGTTACAGGCAAGGCGGCACACCTATGATCGGCAGCCCCGCAAACGCCACCCCAAAGGCCGAGAACAGGTAGAGCCAACCGGATACCACCGCATGGAAGCGCTGTCGCCCCTGGTGCTGTTTGGCCGTGCGACAGCTCCCCCAGCCCAAGAGCACAAGCCCGGCGGCACAGATTAGGGTAAAACCGCCCAAACCTACGTTGAGGAGCGTTAGCGCTCCCGCCTCGGGCGGAGGGGGGGTGACCGCGCACGCCACGGAAAGGCCGCTATACACGGCCACGAACCAAACGCTCCAAAGCGTTAGCCCCACCGCCAAATGGATAGGATGAGTAAAGTTGAGTCGTTCCATCGCCCTACCCTCCTAACACGCGGGGCAGCACCGCTAGCGCCGCTATTAATAGACCAAAGGTGACCACGTTATAGCGCCACAACAGTGTTACGACGCCAGGCTCAAAAGGCGCATGAGCGCCTACATAGCCATAGCCCACTCGCAGCCCTTGTAGCACGGTCAAGATGACGGCTAAACCGCCGTGGAACAGCGCATAGACAAGGCCGACCAGCATCACTGCGTCATGGGAGGTTTGCGTAGGAGCAAGCTCGGCTTGCCAAAGCGCCCAGCCCGTTAGTCCCACCTGAAGTCCGCCTAACGCAGCGGCTAGATAGAAGCCTGCGCCTAGACCAGCATCACGCTGCTGGCGCAGCCCACGCACGAGTTTTTCCATCACTGCGCTGCCGACTAAAACCGCCACGCCAGCCACCCCCATCAATAGAAGTGAGAGCGGCGGCGTCTCAGGCATGCGCCACTCGGGCGAAACGGTCCAGAGATAAAACCAACCAAACAGATAAGAGAGAAAGAACGAGCCATTGGCAATCAGGAAAATCCCCATCGCCCAGAGGCCGGGGCCATCCATGGTGCGCGAGTGAAGCGGTGGGTCGCCGGGTTTGACGCCTGCATCCGGTGCCGCCTTGGGGTGGGCACCGTTCTCCCAAGACCAGCGCAGCAAAAAGATACCGGCAATGATCACGAATACACCTGCCAGTAGGTACACACGGGTGAGAAGACTAAGGCATACCACCGCCAGGGCCGACGCGGCAAACAGCGGCCACCAGGAGTTGCCAGGCAGATGAATGATTTCCCGCACGCTGCCGGAAATCGGATCGGTGCCCCACATCTCCCGCCTGCCGTGTGAAGCAACCGCCAGCGAGTGCTTACCTTCGGCCATGGTATGCGGTAGGTTGGGGTCATCCCACAGCGGGTGTCGGGTTTCCACGCGGGGTAGACTGACGAAATTATAAGCGCTGGGCGGCATGGTATTCGCCCACTCCAGCGTGTCGGCATTCCAGGGATTATGCTGGGCGGGCTTACCAAACCGGAAGTGTAGCGCGATATCCAGAAGCACCATGGCAATCCCCGCTGAAAGCACGAAACTACTCACCGACGAGAGCAAATTGAAAATTTCCCACCCAGTCCCCGCTTCATAGGTGTAAATCCGTCGGGGCATACCGAGCAGCCCGGTCCAGTGCATGATCAAAAACGTGCCATTAAAGCCTAGGAAGGTCAGCCAGAAGCCCCAACGCCCCAGGTTCTCGGAAGGCATTCGCCCGGAGAAGAGCGGCAACCAGTAGTACAGCCCAGCAATCAGCGGGAAGAACATGCCGCCTACCAGCACGTAGTGCATATGGGCCACCACGAAGTGAGTGTCGTGCACCTGCCAATTGAACGGCACCAGCGCCAGCATGACACCGGTAAGCCCACCACACACGAAGATGACCAAAAAGCCCATCACCCATAGCATGGGCAGCTTCATTTTGGGTTTGCCGAGCCAGAGCGTAGCCAACCAGACAAAGACTTGAATCGCCGTGGGCACGGCCACTAGCATGCTGGCCGCCGAGAAAAACGCCTGGGCCAGTTGAGGTATGCCGATGGTGAACATGTGGTGAACCCACAGCCCAAAACTGATAAAGCCCATGATGGTAATTGCCGCCACTACCCAGCCGTACCCCACGATGGGCCGTCCGGCAAACACGGGAATCAGCGTCGAAATGATCCCGGCAGCAGGCAGAAAGATGATGTACACCTCTGGGTGGCCAAACAGCCAGAAAAGATGCTGCCATAACACTGGATCGCCGCCGCCCGCAATTTGGAAGAACGGCATGCCGACCGCGCGCTCGAGTTCTAACAACACGCTGCCCAAGATCAGCGGTGGGAAGCCCACCACGATCATTAGCGCCATGGCGAGGATGTACCACGCAAACAGCGGCATCTTATGCAGTGCCATGCCCTGGGTGCGGGTGCGTAAGATAGAGACGACCAGTTCCACCCCCGCCGAGAGCGCCGAGATCTCCACGAAGGTAATGCCTAGCAGCCAGAAGTCAGACCCAAGATCCGGTGCAAACTCCTTACTGCTCAGCGGCGTGTACATGAACCAGCCGCTGGACGGTGCCATCTCGATGATCAAACTCGACGTCAGAATGATCCCGCCAAACAGATAGCAGAAGTAACCCAGCGAAGTAAGGCGTGGGCATACGAGATCCCGGGCACCGATCATTTTCGGAATCAGATAAATCGCCAGCCCCTCCAGCATGGGGATCGCAAACAGGAACATCATCACCGTGCCATGCATGGTGGTCACCTGGTTGTAGATCTCCGGTGACATGAAGTTTTGGTCAGGCATCGCCAGCTGGGTGCGCACTAGCATGGCGAGAATGCCGCCAATCAGGAAAAATACCATTCCTGTAATCATAAAACGCAGGCCAAGCGTCGTATGGTTCACGATGGTGAGCGACTTCAAACCCTTTGGGTTGCCCCAAATATCGTGCAGGTCTTCGTGTAACTGCTGCGGGTCCTGCTCTATTGCTTCTTGATTCACGCTTTTCATGGGGTCAAGGTCTCCAGCCAAGCACCCAGGGCATCCAAGGTGTCCGTGTCGATGTCGTTATGGGTAGGCATTTTGTTACCTGGCTTCAACGCTTGGTGGCGTTGCAGCCACTGGCTCACCGCGCCCTCTTCCATAGCCATTGCGCCCGCACCGAGCGTTGTTCGGCTTCCCACATCCGAGAGGTTTGGCCCGACACCGCCTTCACTAACGCCCGCCACGCGATGGCAACTCGCGCAGTGGGTCATAAAGGCGTCTCTAGCATCGTCATGAGTTGAATCTCGCGTTGCCACTTCGCTTAGCGTGGCTTCCTGCCGAGCCGCCAGCCAAGCCTCGAAGTCGTCACGGGGTACGGCTTCAACGTATAAATGCATATGCGCATGGCCTACTCCACAGAGCTCGGCACACTGGGCACCAAACACGGCGGGCTCATCGGCTTCCAGGCGAATTTTATTCACTCTTCCCGGCAGCATGTCGATTTTGCCGCCCAGGCGCGGCACCCAAAATGCATGTATCACATCCGCGCCGCTTACATGAAAATCCACAGGCTCTCCGGCGGGCATGACGAGCTGGTTAGCAGTGACTACCTCGCCCCCTTCGGCACCGGGATAGCGCACCTCCCACCACCACTGATGGCCAATGACTTCGATCACTTCAGGCGGTTCATCGAGCGGCAGCGGCAGCATGCGCTGCCCAGCGGGCACGCCAAACGTCAGCAGCGCCGTAATGCTGGCAATGGGCAAGACGAGGCCACCCCCAATGATCCAACGCCGCGCGATACGGCGCTCTTGGGCGGGTGTGCGCTCGACGTTATGCGGTTTGAAAGCATATAGCCAAACCACGGTGACCCCGACCAATACAACGGTGGCAAACACCAGCATCACCCACCAAATTAACCGAACGTCTCTTGCGGCAGGCCCTGCAGGGTCTAAGATAGAGCTGTCGCCGCTGCAACCCGCAACGCCGAACAGCAAGCCAAGCCCTAGCCAACAGGCCGCTTGACGGGTTCGCGGCGCGGCGCGATACGACATGCTGGTGGACGTGGCGCTATTGCGTTCCCTCATGAGCGTTTTCCCTGACATGCAGTTGATCTATCAAACTGTTTTGATTTGTCTAACCACAGGAAGTGATCATGACACAGACGCCCCAACGCTCGATCAAAAGCCGCGCATCGCTGGCGGGCCATCCGCTTCATCCAGTGATGATTCACTTCCCAGTGGCGGCGCTGATGGCGTTGGTTGCCTGCGACTTGGCCTACTGGTACACCCAGGATACGTTCTGGCTGCGCGGCGGGCTTTGGCTGGCGGGCGTTGGCGCGTTTGGCGGCTGGGTTGCCTCGGTCGCGGGCATCATCGACTTGGTCACCGTCGCTCGCATCCGCCGACTGATTACCGGTTGGAGTCATGCCATCGTGGCCGTGGTGATGCTCTCTTTGGCATCCCTGAACTGGCTGCTGCGCTTCAACGAACCCAGCGCGGTGCTGCCCTGGGGCTTGGCGATATCGCTGGTCACGGCAAGCCTGATTGCACTGGCCGGATGGCTGGGCGGCCAACTGGTGTATGAACACGCGGTAGGCGTGGAAGTAGAATCGTAGCCGCTCGAAGCCAGCTATCATCTCTGGGGTTGCCATTGAGTTAGCTCCATTCCAGCGGTTTTGAGAGCACAAACCCAAGGACGCCAAAGATGCCCAACACCGCCAGCAACAGCGCGCAAAGACTGGCCATCTTGACGCCCTTGAAAATGCCCATTTCCAAACGCAAGATGAGCCAGCCAAAGCAACCATGGGCGACCACCATCACCACCACGGCGCCCAGCTTGAGAATCAACCAGCCGCCCAGCAAGCCGTGTAAAAGAAACAACAGCGTGCCAGAGGCGATGGCAGCGAGCGCAGCAGGCGTGGCAATGGAATTATAAAAAAACCGCGGCATAGGCGGCGTGCCTTGGGCAAACCCAGCATCTTTACGCAGCTGAAGCGCTTGTAATAACAGCGCTGGCAGATAGAGAAGTGAGCCGCACCAAATAACCAGCGCGGCAATGTGCAGCAGTTTTAGCCATGGCATCGGGGCTTCCTTGCGTGACGAGGGCAGTGTCTGTAGTGACTTACTAACCCTAGTCAACCGATGCCACTCTGGCTAGGCAAAATGCCTAATTTTCAGCCGACCGAAATTTCGTAACCCGTGAATTTACGTAGATTAATCACTCCCGTATCAAGCATGAGGTACTGCCCTTTGATGCCCTGGAGTATGCCTTCGACCAGGGGCCGTTTATCAAAGTTATGCGATACGACTTTGCGCGGAAACGTCGCAACGGGATACTCAAACTGCAAAGGCGCTTCATCTAAGGTACGGATGGCGTCCTCGCCGTGTACACGGCGTAGCTGGTCCAACCCATCACCCAGGGTGCCCAGCAAGCGGTCGCGTTCGGCGCGGAGATCGAGTGGTTCGACCTCACCTTTGAGCATCGCACGCCAGTTGGTGCGGTCGGCCACCTCCTCTTTGAATAGCATTTCGACAAACCCGGACTGCTGGCGGGTATTCACTTCGAGAATCGGCAGCGCCTGAATAGCGCCTTGATCCAACCAGCGGGTGGGCATTTGGGTTTTGCGGGTAATTCCCACCTTCAGTCCGGACGAGTTGGCAAGATAGACGATATGAGGCTGAAAACAGTGCGTCTCGCCCCACTCCGGCTCACGGCAGGTGCCTTGGTAATAGTGGCAGGTCTCTGGCTTCATGATGCAGGTATCGCACTGCGCCAGTCGCTTGAAACAAGGGTAGCAGAAACCTTGGGCAAAACTTTTCTTGGTTGCTCGCCCACAGTGAGTGCAGGCAATGGCACCACTCCAAGAGAGGCGCAGCGGCGTACCAATACGCTCGTTCAACGCCACCCGATGCTCACCTGCGCGCAGGTGGTAAACCACCGGTTCGTCTTGGCGGCTAGGCAGCGCCGCCGCCATTTTCTGCAGACATCCTTTAACCGGAGAAATATCTGGAATCAACAGATCAGTCACGCGTGGCATCCCGGCCCAGGCCCGCCATTTCGGGACTCACACCGGCACCCGTCGCACCTGCACCGCAGGTGCGCCGTTCCAAGTACCCTACGCGGCTCTCTTCCGGGACGTTGTTTTCGACTTCGTAACGCATGACGGCTTCCAGACACAGCTCGGTTTGCTCGGCCGTCAGGCGGCGCCCATCGGGCCATTTACGTAGCGAGACTGCCTGTTTCAGACTTTCATAAATCGCTGGCGTCATTTGGTTGATCATTTTATCGAAGGTCATATCGCTCACGGTCAGCACCTCACGTCTTGGCTGCGTTCAAATTGGTGGCATCAAGCTTTGCGTCGTTGAGAAGAATAATACCAGCCTGAGGCGAGCCCCACGAGCAGACCACCCAGGTGAGCTTCGTTGGCCACGTTGCCAAAGCCGACGGTACTGGCGATATCGGTCATGGTGAACACCATCCAACCCAGCATGAAGACCACCAGCATTTGCGGCACGAAAAAGCCACTGTTTGGGACACGGCGGGACATGAGCCACACATGGCCCAATAGCGCATAGACCACGCCGGACATACCGCCAAACAGCACCGTTCCGGTGACGTATTGCGCCAAGTTGGCACCGATACCGGCGACGAGAAGCAGGAGCAGCATCGTTTTACTGCCTTGCAGCAGCTCGATTTGCCGTCCGAAGTACCACACCCACATCAGATTGAATATCAGGTGCATCCAACCAAAATGCAGGAATGCGGGGGAGAGCAGACGCCATACCTGCCCTCCCAGCACGGTGTCCGCTAACGAACCGTACACCAACTGGCCACCGGAAATACCCACTGGCACGATGGTCAGGGCCACCACCAGTAGATCGCCCAGCACGCCACTCAAGGCGAATATCAGAAGGCTAACGCCGATCATGAGTGCCGTGATGGGTACTTGGCGCAGAACAACCGCCCAATGTTGGGTATTGCGGGGTCGACGGGGACGCTCCTGCTCCCGAATGAGCGGTTCGCCGCGCTCCCATCGCTCGACCACGGCCCGCAGCTCGTCATGCTGGCGAGGGTCGGCGACCCACAATAGCTGGCCCTCCGCTTCGTCGGTGATGCGATGACCAATGCGGTAGTGCCACAACGCTTTGCGCAGTGCTTGTGTATCTGCGCCCGAGGGTAAGAGCATGACGGGATGCATGGCATCTCCCTAGTATCCAAGTGGTCTTGCAGCTTGCGGCCCGTTGCCAACGGAGAAGCAAAAAAATCCGGCGGAGGGGGCCGCCGGATAAAAGCAAGGGATCATTCAAGGGAACACTTACTCTGATATCCGGCAAGAGGGTTAGTTCAGCCGTTTTGCAAAAATTATGTAACCTTATGTAACCATTCTGCTTGATACTCAATCAAAATCGATTTCCCAAGGCTTGGGAAGCGCCCGCTCCTCTCTAGGCACTTGAATCCAAACGAAATGGTCAGCATTCAACTGTGTTTCACCGCTCCAACGATACGCCACTAACCGGCCAAACTTGACGGCGCTATAATCCAAACAAGCGATATTGGAAGCAGGCAGTGCAGGAATACCCTCACACCAGTAATGACCGATGAAGAGCGGCGGCTGATCGGGGCCGTAATAACTAAGCCGCTGCCGTTCGCTTTCGCTGAGTGGCTGCGTCTCTAAATCACCGGGAAGGTTATCAGGCTGAAACACCACATCGCCCCACTGCTGTGGATTGGCTGACCAAAAATGCGCTCGAAAAGTTTGCCGGGTAAAGCCATCGCCTGAATGGATCGCCACCCCTTTCGGTAACCGTATATGGGGACCGCGGGTGAGTCGATCAAGGATGCGATATGCCTGAGAGGACGGGTCAGTGGACTCCACCAAAAACTGGCTATCCATACGCGCTGTAGGCGCGCGCTGCTTGAGCTCATGGATCAGCGCGTCGTCCCAGCAGGCGTGCACGACACGGATTCCATCCAATTCTAAAAAGAGCGGAATGGTTTTGAACCACGCCAGCGTATCCTCCCACTCGTTGGTGTGATCACGGTACTGATTCAGCGTATCTTGAATGATGCGGTTGTGGCGTGGCGTATGCTCGCGAAGCCAACGCTTGCCGCTCCCGGCAGGCGCTGGGTGGGTATAGGCCAACGCGTTGTACTCGTGATTGCCCATCACGATGTGCGCCTCGCCCGCCTCTACCATACGTCGTGCAATCGTGACGGCGAGCCGGATGCGCGGTCCGCGATCGATGAGATCGCCTAAAAAGATCACTTTGCGCCGAGGATGGCGGTAGACACCGCTACGCTGGTGATACCCCAACCTCTCGAGCAGCGTTGCTAGCGTTGCGCCGCAGCCATGGACATCGCCGATTAAATCATAGCCCTCCATATCAATCCCCTAGCCGATGGCTCCAGCCGAGTTTACTGCGCAGCACATCGTAAAAATTGTGCCCAATAGGGTGCACTAACTGAACGCGCTCTGGCTTACGGGTAATGACCAGCACATCGTCAGGTTTGGCCACCGCACGTGTTTGGCCATCGCAGCTAATATGCGGGTAGGTCTGGTTGGTTTCGCCGATGTGAATACGTATTTCGCTGGCCGCATCGATCACGATGGGACGACTGGAGAGGGTATGTGGAAACATGGGCACCAGCGTCACCACATCCAATTTTGGGTGCATGATAGGCCCGCCGCCTGACAGTGCATAAGCAGTTGAGCCGGTCGGCGTGGCGACAATTAGCCCATCGCTACGCTGGCTATAAACGAACTGTCCATCGATGAACAGCTCGAACTCGATCATGCGCACCGCTTTGCCAGGGTGTACGACGACCTCGTTCAAGGCGTCACCGTTGCCTACCGCTACTCCGTTGCGGTAGAGCACTGCATCCAGCAAAAAACGCTCTTCGACTTCGAATGCGCCTGCCAATACCTCGCCGACCCGGTTTTCGAGCTCATCCGGTGAGATGTCGGTGAGAAAACCCAACCGCCCACGATTGACCCCCAGGATCAGCGTCCCGCTGCGGCATAGGGTTCGTGCAGCACCGAGAAGGCTACCATCCCCACCCACGACGATCACTAGGTCACATAATTCCCCCAGCATTCGACGGCTCGCTTCAGGTACGCCGTGATGGGACAGCGCCGTAGCGGTACGGTCTTCGATGAGTACTTTATAGTCATGCTCGGTCAAGTAGCGGACCAAGCGTTGAAGGGAGTCAACGACTTTGTCGCTGCCCAGACGGCCAATCAATCCAATCGTCTTGAACGGCGTCGCTGGATGACGAGGGCTACCAGAGGGGGAGCCTTGCGATGGGGTGGTGGACATGGGCAACTCTCGCTAGCATCAGCCCACATTATGGAGAGGAAGACAGTCACGAGCAAATTACCCGGCGCGATGGCGGCTTGCACGGCGCCGGGAAAAATCAGCGATTTAGCTTAGCTCGCCGCCCACTGGCGGCGCTGCAGCCACCAGTGGTTCAGCCATAGCGAAGCGCCCATGATGGCAGCCCCCAGCAGTAACTTGCCAAGATCGGCATCGCGGTTCCAGATGACGAGATTGACGACCAGACCTGCAGGCACAAGCGCGTTGTTCATGATGGCCAGCGTACCCGCATCCACCTTAGTGGCACCCTGGTTCCAAGCGAAATATCCCACCCCCGACGCGACGAGGCCCAGCCACGCCAGAACGCCCCACTGAAGTGACGTCGAGGGTAGCGCCGCACCGTTGCCGAACAGCAAAAACGCAGGCAACGCCACCAGCATGGCGCCAATGAAGAACCAGCCAAACACGTTGTGCCACGCCAATGTCGGCGGAAGATCGGCTGCAAGACGACGGTAGCCGACTTGGCCAATGGCAAAACATAGGTTCGCGCCCTGCACGACCAAAAAACCTAACCAGAAACCGCTATCAACGCCATCGTAGCGAATGACCCCAGCCCCGATCACCGCGAGCACGGCGGTGACGAGATAGATGGGTGTAAAGCGCTTGAACATCAAATCGTCCAGCAGCGCGATGTAAACCGGCGTAAAAATAGTGAACAAGAGCACTTCTGGCACGGAGAGCAGTAAAAACGAGTGATAAAAGAAGGCATACATCACACCGAGCTGAATCGCGCCCAGTGCCATCAACGCCAGCCGCTGCTTACCGCGCAGCAGGCTTGGTCGTAAAAAAGGCAGAAATACCAGCATGGCCAACGTCACGCGCACCAGCACGGCAAAGTAGCTATCTACCTGCCCAGCGAGGTAAACCCCAATCAACGAGAACGAAAACGCCCACAACGCCGTAACGCCTACTAGGTAGCCCATCTGTAAACCCCAAAGAAGAAGATAGTTGACGACAATTATACGTCATTCACCTCTCCTGCCAATGCGCCAAGAGCGCAAAGCGGATTTATCGTTTACTCAACCAGACCAACGCGTAGATGATGCCTGGTATCCAACCCGCCAACGTCAGTAGAACACTAATGATCACGCGCCGCGCACCTCCGTCGGTCAGCCCGAGGGCCAAGGGTGGTAGCAGTACGGCCAGTGCTCTATAGGCCCACTCGAGCGCTGCCGGCTCGTCAGGCGTTACTTGGCTATGGGCGGCAGGGGCTGGCTGAGCGCTGGCGGTGGCCTTTTCGACCATTGGCGGAGGCGTAAAGTGCTCGACGGCAGCATTGGCCTGCTCAGAGGCCGCTTTCTCACGAGCGAGCGCCTTACGATGTGCCTCTTTGTCTATCTTTTGCTCTAGGGTGTCGGCACCTTCGGCAAGATCGTCATGGAAACGCTCCCAATCCTCCCAATCATGCGGAGTGCCTGATTTGGGGCGCTGCTGACCCGAACCTCGGGCACGCTCCCAGGCTTTCTCTTCCAGCGTATTGGGCTTGTCAGGATCTCGGTCCAAGCCCACGCCTTTGCGATTCAGGTATTCACGAGCGTCCATCACGACTCCTCACAGCATTCGAGGCTGATTTGAAAAAGCAAAGCGTTGAATAGAGACAGTATGGGGGCAGCGCAGAGTGAGTTAAATCACCTACAGTAAGAGAATCGGCCGGGCCTGTCGATCACGATGAGGAGTGCTCTCATGAACAAAAAAATTCCGGATACCGTTAGAGACATCATGTCTCGTGACTGCTACCGCGTCTCAGGAGAGACATCCATCACGACGCTTGCCCAAGGGCTTGCGTTACATCGCCTGCCGGGGGCACCGGTCGTCGATATGTCGGACCGTTTGATCGGCTTCATCTCCGAACAAGATGTCTTGGGCCGCGTACTCGACAGCATTTACCATGACCACGAAGCCCCTCTGGTGAGAGAGCTGATGCGTCAAGACGTGCTGACCACCACCCCCAACAAAAGCGTGACCGACCTCGCGCAAGAGATGCTCGGCGCCAAACCGAAGATTTACCCCGTCGTCGAGCAGCATCGCTTGGTAGGGATCGTCACACGTCGCGACATTCTCATGGCCTTACTCACGATTCGTCGTCATTGAGTGCGACAACACCAAAGCGTTAGAGTCAGCCCAACGTACCTACAAAAAAAACCGCTGCTTGGGATAAGCAGCGGAAGCAAGGGATCGAAAACAATAGCCAGAACAACACGATTAGCGACTGCCATCGCTATGTTGCCTGTACACACTCAGACACTGCTCAGGGAAAAAGTTCGCAAAAGGTTAAAATTTTCGTCTCGGCGGGCGCAGGCGTATACTGGGCAATGACTCTGATGCGGGCGCCACGAGTGACGTCCATTCTGATGCGGCCGGGAGCGTGAGATGGCACTTTATTTACTAGTGTTGGGCGTGTGTGTACTGGTCATAGGCGCCGTGCTGTTGGTGCTGATGAACGCCGGAACCCCCCGCTACCGCACTGAGCCAAAAGACCTGATTACCCTCTTTGACAAGGCGTTGGAAAGCAGCGTGAGTGAGACCGAGTGGAATGCATTGATCGGTTACCCCATTCGCCACGATGAGTATCTCGACAATATTCGTCGCCGCGCGTCCCATTTGATGGATACCCATGGCAGGCGCTGGCAGATTGCTCAAGGCAAACCGCTGCTCAACCAAGAGGGTTATGCAGAGCTGAAAGCACTGCGCGACCATTTGGCGGCACATACAGCGCTTCGTCAGCGCTAACCACGCTGTAGCGACGAGGAGAACCGTATGCCGAGCACCATCCGACAAATACCTCTGGAAACGGCGACGAAGCATCACTCCCACGACTTTCATCAGATCGTCATTACACTGTGTGGCTCGTCGGAGTTTGAGATCGAGGGCTTGGGTGGGCGTGTGAATGCGTTTTCCGGCTGCATAGTACCTGCCAACCATGAACACTACTATTCGGGCAATGGCCACAATCGCCAACTGATTTTGGACCTGCCCGAGGACGCCCCCGCCCTTACCGGCGAACATCGCGAGCTGGTGGCGCTTTTCGATGCGCCGCGTTTTTTCGCGCTGGATAGCCCACTGCGCCACTATCTAACCTTTGTGGAGAGCGAGCTGGCCCGAGGATTTGACAACTCGGCGACCTCGTTTCAACAAGACCGTCTAGCCGCCACGCTGCTGGGCTCGCTAAAAGCGCGATTGGGTGCGTCGGGCGCGACGAACCAGCGCCGGATCAACCTCGATCAAATCGATCGTTTTATCCGTCGTCATTTGGCTGACGAGCTGCGCGTGGCAGATCTAGCCAAGCTTGCCTGCCTGAGCGAAGCGCATTTCTCCGAGCGTTTTCGCGCCCAAACGGGTCTATCGCCTTGGCAGTATGTTCGCAGGCAACGGCTACACGCGGCGCGCCAGCTCATTATGCAGAGCCGCCTGCCGTTGACCGATATTGCCATCCAAACGGGGTTTGCCAATCAAAGCGCCCTCTCCCACGCGTTTCGGCGCAGCTATGGCGCTTCACCACGCCAGTTACGGCAAGGCTTCGCGAATCCGGCGCTCGATACCGTCCACAGCTCAACGAACCACTCAACGGCTCTTCCACCCTCCGGTCCATCGGTAAGTCCGGGCATATTCTCTTCGCGCCGATAGGCATTCGGTTAAACGAACACGACGCCGTTGAACTGAGCCCTCGCCAGTGCCTGCCAACTCTACTAAAGTCGTAAACAGGTACTGCTTGCCGAGAAATTGACACGTTTTGCCATGAAAACGACATACACCTAACGGCGGCTAGCTCTAAATTCGATCGTCAGACTGGGCACCAGCCCTGCCATCACTTTTTTAACGGTAGCCAACCCAGCTATCGTTAAAGTTGCTCGTTTCAGACCTGTCTTACGGGGGCTCCAATGCTCAATGCTAAGAAAATGCGTGACTCTGCCACCTGGCAAACCGACCTCGATACGCTCATGCAGCGTGTCAGCGAACACTACATCGTCGACGAAGATGCTTACGTGGGCGAGCTGATCAAGGTGCTCAACGCCGATCAGGACGATTTCGCGCGCATTGAAGCCAACACGGCAGCGCTGGTACGCGACGTTCGCAACATGGACACCGCTGTCGATACCATCGACGAGCTGTTGCAACAGTACAGCCTGGATACCCACGAAGGGCTCATGCTGATGTGTCTCGCCGAGGCGATGTTGCGTATTCCGGACAAAGCTACCGCCGATGCACTCATCGAAGATAAATTGGGGCCAGCCGATTGGCAGTCCCACGTCGGCAAGAGCGAGTCGTGGATGGTCAACGCCTCGACTTGGGGCCTGCTGATGACCGGCCGGGTATTGAAGCTGGATCATCCTAAAGAGGGCCAGCCCGCCCATTTCATCAATCGCATGGTGAACCGCATGGGCGAGCCGGTCATTCGTCGGGCAATGACCGAAGCCATGAAAATCATGGGTAAACAATTCGTATTGGGCCGCGACATTAATGAAGCGCTAAAGCGCTCTAAGCCGCTGTTCAATAAAGGTTACACCTACTCTTACGACATGCTGGGCGAAGCCGCCCGCACCCGCGCCGACGCCAAGCGCTATTTCGACGATTACGCCCGTGCCATCGAGCAAGTCGGTAAAGCGTGTAAGTCCCTGGGCGACAAGACGCCTGCCCCCTCGGTCTCCATCAAGCTTTCCGCTCTTCACCCGCGCTACGAATTCGGCCGCCGAGAGCAAGTGCTGGCCGAGTTGGTGGATACCGTCATCCAGCTGGTCACCAAAGCACGCGCGCTAGACGTGGCCGTTACCATTGATGCCGAAGAAGTCGATCGGCTGGAACTCTCACTAGAAGTGTTCCGTGCGATTTATCAAAGCGACGCCGTCAAAGGCTGGGGTCACTTTGGCCTAGTGGTACAGGCGTACTCGAAGCGCGCGCTACCGGTGCTGCACTACATCAACCGCTTGGCCGACGAACAGGGCGATGAAATTCCGCTGCGTTTGGTCAAAGGGGCGTACTGGGACAGCGAGATCAAAGAGTCGCAGCAGTTGGGTATCGATGGTTACCCGGTTTACACCCGCAAGGCGTGTACCGACGTAGCGTATTTGGCCTGTGCGCAGTTCTTGCTCTCTGACGACACCCGTGGCCGCATCTTCCCGCAGTTCGCGACGCATAACGCCCACACCGTCACCACCATTTTGGAACTCGCGAACCACGACAAGCGCCCGTTCGAATTCCAGCGTCTGCACGGTATGGGCGAAGCGCTTTATGATGCGGCCCTGGAGCGTGCGCCCAAAGGCACCTACTGCCGTATCTACGCGCCGGTCGGGGCTCATAAAGACCTGCTGCCTTACTTGGTTCGTCGCCTGCTGGAAAACGGTGCCAACTCATCGTTCGTTCACCAGATCGTCGATCCCGACGTGCCGGTAGAGTCGCTGTGCCAGCACCCCATTGACACCCTGCGTCAACAGAAAACGTTCTATAACAAGCGTATTCCGCTGCCGAAAGACATCTATGGACCCGAACGTCGCAACTCACGCGGGGTCAATCTCAATATCCGTAGCCACTACTACCCGCTGGTGGAGAAGATGGGCGGGTTCATGGACAAGCAGTACCCCACCAAGCCGCTGCTAGCCTTCGATGTGGCCGATGACAGCGCCAACACGCATCGCGTAACGTCGCCATTCGATCGTCGCCAAACCGTCGGTAGCGTGCAGTGGACCAGTAAAGAGCAAGCGGCGAAAGCCCTCGATGCCGCCTGGGAAGCCTTCCCACGCTGGGACGCGACGCCCGTCGCCGAGCGCGCGGCGATTGTGCGTCGGCTGGGCGATCTGATGGAAGAGCACATGGCGGAGCTGATGACGCTCTGCTCCCGCGAGGGCGGCAAGCTGCTCACCGATGGCGTCGATGAAATCAAGGAAGCGGTCGATTTCTGCCGCTACTATGCCATGCGTGCCGAGGCGTCGTTTGGCGAGCCGATCGAACTGCCTGGCCCGACCGGTGAGTCCAACCGGTTGACCATGGGTGGTAAAGGCGTGTTTGCAGCCATCAGCCCCTGGAACTTCCCGGTGGCGATCTTCTGCGGACAAATCGTTGCCGCCGCCATTGCAGGCAACACGGTGCTGGCAAAACCCGCCGAGCAAACCTCGATCGTTGCCCACCGCGTCATCGAGCTGTTGTACGAAGCCGGTATGCCCCGCGACGTGGTGCAGCTATTGCCGGGCGACGGCCCGACCGTGGGCAGCGTATTGACGTCTGACCCGCGCATTACCGGCGTGGTCTTCACCGGCGGCACCGACACGGCGCAAATCATCAACCGCGCATTGGCCGCCCGCGAAAATGCGCCGCTACCCACGCTGATCGCCGAAACCGGCGGTATGAACGCGATGATCGTCGACTCGACGGCCCTGCCGGAGCAGGTCGTCGTGGATGTGATTCAATCGGCGTTCCAGAGTGCCGGTCAGCGCTGCTCGGCCCTGCGAGTGCTCTACCTTCAGGAAGACGTCGCTGATCGCGTCATCGAAATTCTTAAGGGTGCGATGAGCGAACTGCGGATCGGCGACCCCCGCGACCTGGGCACCGATGTCGGCCCCGTCATCGATGAAGACGCGCGTAAAGGCTTAATGGCGCACATCGAAAAGCTCAAAGGCGAAAACCGCTTAGTCGCCGAAACGCCTATGGCCGCTGAACACACCCAGCACGGTACGTTCGTGCCGCCAGTGGCTTTTACCATCGATAGCATCGATGCCCTTACCCGCGAGCAGTTTGGCCCCATCCTACATATCGTGCGCTACAAAGCACGCGAGTTGGACAAGGTCATCAACGACATCAACGGCCGTGGATATGGCCTGACGTTTGGGGTACATAGCCGTAATGAATCCTTTGCCGCTGAAATAGCGCAGAAAATTCGAGTAGGCAATGTGTATATCAACCGTAATATCATCGGGGCTGTCGTGGGCGTTCAACCGTTCGGTGGACAGGGGCTATCCGGCACTGGCCCGAAAGCGGGCGGACCGCACTATTTGCAGCGCTTCGTGACCGAAAAAACGATTACTAACAACACCGCCGCCCTAGGTGGCAACGCGTCACTTCTGGCGCTAGGGGATGAGTAACGGCTCGTCCATACAACTAACCTGATCTCCTGAAAAGGAACCGTCTCATGGTTGACAATAATAGAGCAACTGCCTTGACGCGGGGGGCCTTCACGGGCCTCCCGCCGGGCACGGGGAACACGAGATACGCACGTACCCATCAACTCTCTCATGCTTCGACGAGCGAATGCGCGACGCTTGGCAGTAGAAGAGCGACTCAGGATTAACAACAACAAGGCTGCTGATGGCCGCCATGGCCTGGCCAACGCAGCCCCTGTCGACGCTCGCCGTGTACAAAAGGGTCAGCACCCGCAGTCGCTTTTGTACTTATCGTAGCGTCGTCCTCACAAATTGGAGAAGTTTCATGGCTACAGGTGTCTGGATTAGCTTATTTGGTTACTTTGCGCTGATGATCGCCATTGGCGTGTACGCAATGCGCAAATCCACGTCTTCTTCTGAAGACTATATGTTGGGGGGGCGAACTCTTAGCCCACAGGTCGCCGCACTTTCCGCGGGCGCTTCGGACATGAGCGGCTGGCTGCTGTTGGGGTTGCCCGGCGCCATGTTCGTATCGGGCCTCGGTTCCGCCTGGATCGGGATCGGCCTGCTGGTCGGGGCGTTCTTTAACTGGCTGCTGGTGGCGCCGCGCCTGCGTGAGCAGACCATTCACTACGGTAACGCCATCACCATCCCGGCCTTTTTGGCCAATCGCTTCCCGACCCGGGCGCTGTCACTGCGCACGGTATCGGCCATCGTCATCGTGATTTTCTTCGCCGTTTACACGGCGTCGGGCCTCGTCGCTGGCGGCAAGCTGTTCGAAAGCGCATTCACGGGGGTTTATAACTTCGGTGACATGAGCAATTACGCCATGGGCGTGGTCATCACCCTGGGCGTGGTATTGATCTATACCGTCGTGGGCGGCTTTTTGGCGGTGAGCATGACCGACTTCGTGCAGGGCTGCATCATGATGTTGGCGCTGATCATCATGCCAGCCGTAGTACTGTTCGGCGAAGGCGGCGGCGGTTTCTCCCAGGCCTCCGAAACGCTGAATAGCGTTGACCCCACCCTGCTCTCTTGGACGACCGGCTTGACCTTTATCGGCTGGCTGTCAGCGGTTACTTGGGGCCTTGGCTATTTTGGTCAGCCGCATATCATCGTGCGCTTCATGGCCATCCGCTCACAAAAGGATGTGCCCATTGCGCGCAACATTGGCATGGGATGGATGCTGGTATCGCTCATTGGAGCCGTTTCTCTGGGCTTGGCAGGTCGTGCGTTTGCCGTTCGTAATGGGCTGGACGTACAAGACCCAGAAACCATCTTCATTATTCTAGCCAACCTGCTGTTCCATCCGTTGATCACCGGCTTCCTGTATGCGGCGCTGCTGGCGGCCATCATGAGCACCATCTCTAGTCAGCTGCTCGTCTCCTCTTCCTCGCTGACCGAGGATTTCTATCGTCTCTTCCTGCACAAAAATGCCACTGAGCAGCAGTGTGTGGCAGTGGGGCGGGTCTGCGTCGTGCTGGTCGGTATTGTGGCAGCCTTTATTGCCTCTGACGAAAACTCCCAAGTGCTGGGTCTGGTCAGTAACGCCTGGGCGGGCTTTGGTGCAGCCTTTGGCCCGCTGATCATCTTGTCACTGATGTGGCCACGTACTAACGGTGCGGGCGCGGTAGCCGGTATGATCGTCGGCGCAGTAACCGTCATGGTATGGATTGCACTGGGCTGGAACGGCTCCTTCATGGGTGGTCCCGGCGTGTATGAAATCATTCCAGGCTTCATCGCCTCGTTCATCGCCATTCTGGTCGTCAGCAGCGTGACGGCAGACGCCGGTGAGTACAAGCATATCGACCGTCAAGAAGCGTAACCCAAGATAGGATGCAATAAGCTCAGCGGGGCAACCCGCTGAGCTTTTTTGTGCGCGGTACTTTGTGTCGAAAGTTTCGAGCCACAAGAGCACCGCGATTGCTCCAGGTCAAGAACGCCTTCGCCCTGACTCGATACACTGTCCGCATGATTGCTAAGCAACTCACTTCCCTAAAATGAACGGTCAGGAGCGACGCCATGCGCCTTTTATCACTTCCCACCTTACTCGCCACTGGGTTTGCCGCTGCCACCTTGGCCATCAGCAGCCAAGCCATTGCCTACGGTGCCGGCGACTTTTTCACCCGTGTAGGGGTCGCTAAAGTAGCCCCCAAGAGCGACAACGGCTCGCTGGCAGGCGGTGCCTTCGCAGTGGATGTTCAGGATAAAACCGACTTCGCGTTCACCTTGGGCTACCGCTTCCACGATAAGCTGGGCGTCGAGCTGCTGGCCGCACTCCCCTTTGAGCACGACATCCAACTCAACGGCGAGAACCTCGCCTCTACCAAGCACCTGCCGCCGACCTTAACCTTGCAGTACTATCCGTTGGGCGGAAGCGACGCTCGCGTACAACCCTACGTTGGCGCAGGCATCAATTACACACGCTTCTCCGATGAGCAGCTAGCGATTGGCGAACTCGATCTCGACGACTCCTGGGGCGCTGCCGCCCAAGTTGGTTTCGACCTGCTGATCGACGAACATTGGGCATTGAATGCTGCCGCCTGGTACTTGGACATCGATACCGATGCCACCGTCAATGGTGCCGCTGCAGGCACCGTTGCCATTGACCCCATGGTCGTCATGGCAGGATTGAGCTATCGTTTCTGAAGCGACGCAGTCTCCACAAAAAAATGCCCAGGGCGAGCGCCTTGGGCATTTTCGTTGATGAGACACGCTCTTAATTCTCGGTGACGATTTGGTCGACACGCTCCACTGCTTTGACGACGAGCACTTGGTCACTGGCCCTGAGCTTCTCCTGCATCATGTAAGCCGCCACCGCCGGGGCAACGTCGCACTTGGCAGGCATGGCGGCTTTGGCATCGATTAACGCGTTCAGTCGCGCAATGAACACATAACGCACCCATTGAGGCAACGACATGGTATCGATACAGAAAGGCTGCTGGCTGGCAAACGCCGACGCCTCGGGCGTAGGGGTGCGCCATAAATTCGCGGCCTTCATGGCGGCTTCAAGCTCGAGAAGCGCGGTTTGAAGCTGTTGATGGACGCTCATAAACACCTTGGGGTTGAACAATGTTGACATCCATTATCCCAACTCTGTGGGTAAGTTGCTACTCGTACGCCTCTCTCGAAGTCGTTATTCATAGATTCACAGAAAACCTGCAAGAGGCTGTGGATAAACTATGGAAAGGTGTCGCCACCGTTACTCTCACGCGGCTTACACAACGTTGTTCAATTTTTAACCACCTAGACAATAAAGCGCGGATTAATCAGCGCTTGCGGCTGACAGTGGCAAACCAGCAAGGTAGAGTTCAGGCTTGAAAAGCGGAAGGATGTCATGCAGCCAATTCACACCCTTGATGAGTTTTTTACGCGCAGCGGTGCGGAGGTATCGCTTTACCATATGGGGCGCCGGGTCACGTCGTGTCCACGAGACGTATTGCGCGCTTTCGAGAACGCCGAGCACGCATGGCCCGAGCCTTGGCAGGGTCAGGCACGGCTCGCCATCGTCTTCCGTTTGGGAGCCATGGAAGAGCCTGCCATTTGGTTCTTGGCACTGCCACTGGACGAGCAAGGCATGCTCTCGCCTGCCCAGCGTGACGGTTTCATCAACCGTCTGTTGGAAACGCTTGGGCGCAATGCCGCCGCCACCGACCTGGGCGCCGCCGACACGGCAGACGTCGATCATCTGATGAAAGATAATCCACTGGCGTTTACGCCGGACATTACTTTTCAGGCCATGCTCAATGCCCGGGCTACCCATACCCATGGCCTATCTGCCAGCCAGCACCTAGAGGCTGTGGAAGCGTATTTGAGCGGCCAACAGACGATCGACTGGCAAGCTTTGGGGCTACAAGGCATTGCCGATTACGTCGTTCGCTTGGATAACGAGACCGCAGAGGCGCTCGCCGGCCGCATTCCCGGCCTGCCGACAAGTGTGATCCACTCCCTCTGCTACTGCTTGGAGCACCAACCCTTGCCGGATGCGCTCGTCGAAGCTCTGTGCGCGCGTGGCGAGGTGGCAGCCAGCGAGGGAGATTTAGAAACGCTGTGCGCCTGCGTGCGGTCCGTTGGCAGCTCCCGTGCAGCTCTAGCAGGCGAATGGTACAGCCACCTGCTAAACGACCCGGCAGCCTGCGGCCCAGATTTGATGGCCGCCATAGCCGGACGCGGCTGGCCATGGCTAGAAGACGCCGAACGCCTTCCCAGGTTCCTACAGCGCTTGGCGGAAGACGAGCGCAGCCACTTTGCCTCCGTGGTACGCGACATTGCGTTGATTCCTCGTCTACGCTTACCCGTTATGCTTACCCTACGTGACGCGCCTGCGGGTTCCGCTATCCAGGCGCGTTTATCGGCCATGCAGTCTTCGCATAACGGCTAACAACAAACGTCATCACTATGTCTTGTTTTTCTTATATCGTCAGGAGTGCACTGTGAAGGAATTACCCTATCAGGCCAAAGCGGTCATCGGCCGCCGCGAAATGGTGACGTTACCTGAGTTAGGGCTTCACCTCTGCTGCAAAGCCGATACCGGTGCGCGCACGTCGGCACTGCACGCTGAAGAGATCGAAACCCACGAAGATGCCGACGGGCAGCTATGGGTGAGTTTTTTGACCCATAGCGGCGGACCAGAAACCCCAGCACACCGCTACCGTTTACACCTACACGACCGTCGACGCGTCACCAGCTCAAACGGCCATAGCGAGTGGCGCTATGTGATTAGAACCCCTATGCAACTGGGCGAACTGAACTTTCCGGTTGAACTCACCCTGACCGACCGTAGCAATATGCGCCACGCGATGTTGCTGGGCAGGCGTGCCATGCGCCGCCTGCTCGTCGCCCCCGGTGCCGCTTTTTTGCACGGCGAGCCTTGAACACTTTTAAACGGCAACTTTTTTAAACCGGAGCCTTGCATGCATATTGCCCTGCTTTCGCGTAATCGCAACCTCTACTCTACCCGCCGACTGGTGGAAGCCGCCGAACAGCGCGGCCACACTGCCCGGGTTGTGGATACCCTGCGCTGCTATATGAGCATCGCCTCGCACCACCCCTCTATTCACTATAAAGGCGCGGAAATCGAGCCGTTCGATGCGGTCATCCCTCGTATTGGCGCGTCGGTGACTTTTTACGGCTGTGCGGTGCTACGTCAGTTCGAAATGATGGGCACCTACGTCCTCAACGACTCGGTCGCGATTACTCGCTCCCGTGACAAGCTGCGTTCGCTACAGCTGCTCTCCCGTAAAGGCTTGGGCCTACCCATTACTGGTTTTGCTCACTCCCCTGACGACATTCCCGACCTGATCACCATGGTGAAGGGTGCCCCCCTGGTCATCAAGCTACTGGAAGGCACTCAAGGCATTGGTGTGGTATTGGCAGAAACCAACCAAGCCGCAGAGTCCGTGATTCAAGCCTTCATGGGCATGAAAGCCAATATCATGGTGCAGGAGTACATCAAGGAAGCACGCGGCGCCGATATTCGCTGTTTCGTCATTGGTGATAAGGTCGTCGCTTCGATGAAGCGACAAGCGGCAGAGGGCGAATTCCGCTCTAACCTACACCGCGGCGGCACCGCTAGCGTGATTCGCATTACCCCAGAAGAGCGTTCCACCGCAATTCGTGCAGCCAAGGCGATGGGACTGCGCGTCGCGGGCGTGGATTTGCTTCGCTCGAACCACGGCCCGGTGATCATGGAAGTCAACTCGTCTCCCGGACTACAGGGCATCGAGAGCGCCACCGGCAAGGATATTGCCGGCATGATCATCGAGCATATCGAAAAGAATGCAGTGCCTGCTCGCAAAGCACCACCCAAGCCTAAAGGCTAACGGTCAATTGTAAAAATAATCCCCATTAGGGGTGGCAAATCAACGCTGCCACCCCCACAATCTGCGTCACCGAAGGAGGTAGACGCTCATGTTTCTCGACAATCGCCAAGTGGCGATGGACAGCGTGCTGGAAGCGCTGGCCGATAGCATTGATTATTTCCAGGACAATATCGAACGCCTGCGCCCCTCGCTGCGCGATGCACTGAAGCCGCACTATACTGAGCGACTCCAACAAATGCGCACGTTGCAGGAGCTTGCCCGTGCTCACCTGAAAATGCTGCCACGGGATGCGGATGTCGAGCGGGACGATTTTCTGTGGCTGTGGAGCCGTTTGAAGAGTTTCGTGGGCAACGATAGCCAAGTATTGATCAATGAGCTGTTGGAACAAGAGCGTGTACTCATGCAGGCCCTTTCAACGCTATTCACTCACCCTCTGCCCGATCCCATCGAGCCGGTCGTGGACGAGTGCATGCAGGGTTGCCGAAAGCTTATCCGGGAGCTGTATAGCCTGCAAAAACGCAAAGCCCGGCGCTAGTATCGGGCATTAGGGGTTAAGTACTCCTCGGCACTCGGCTCTATCCCCCTTTCATCCTCCTGCGTCTGCAATAACAGTAGAGCAGCATCGCTATTAACGGTCGTTTCGAGTGCCGGTTTGCTGCTTTCAGTCGCACTACTGCTCTGCGGCTGTAGATCGATCGGCTCAGCGGGACCAAGAAAGTAAGGCTCCCTTCCCCAGAGGTATAGGTCTCCCAACGTGGCAATGCGTGCGACCCACTCGCGCATCCTCAGCCGCCACTCGTCTGCTGCGGGTTGCTCCTCTGCGATGCAGCCCGTCACGTCCATGCCTAGCGCTCGACCAATAAAGATGGCCCGAGGCAAATGCCAGCTCTGAGTGACCAATAGCGCCTCATCCAACTGAAACACATCTCGCGCACGCACCATCGTGTCGTAGGTGCTAAAGCCAGCGAAATCCATCGTCAGCTGCTCCGCGGACACCCCTCGGCGATACAGGTCTCGCCACATGGCGCGCGGCTCGTTATACGCCTGGGTGCGATTGTCCCCGGAGATCAGCAGATGCTTCACACGCTGGTCAGCCACAAGGCGCGCTGAGGTTCGCATGCGGGCATGAAAGTGAGGGTTGCGCAGGCCACTGCGCGTCCAGTGAGAGGTGCCAAACACAATCGCTACATCGGTCGGACGACACTGCGCCCAGTGGCCGTCGATATAGCGTGTGGTGCTCGCGAGCACCCACAAATTACCGGCTATAAACAGCAATGTCGCCAGCAGCAACAAGGCTCCTAGCGACATTAGCAAACGCTTCATCCAACGTAATAACAGGCTGTGCATCCAGCTCCCCAACAGGGGTTAGAACATGCCGAGCTCTAGCTTGGCTTCGTCGCTCATCATGTCACGACTCCAGGGCGGGCTGAAGACGATCTCGGTATGCACCTTGTTGATTTGCGGCGCTCCCAGGATTTTGTTGCGCGCATCGGCGGCAATCACGTCCCCCATCCCACAACCTGGCGCGGTCAACGTCATACGGATAGTCACCATACGCTCGCCGCTGATCAAGCGCTCGATTCGGCAGCCATATACCAACCCTAGATCAACGATGTTGACCGGTATTTCGGGATCGAAACAGGTGCGTAACTGATCCCACACGAACTGCTCGATCTCTTCATCGCTAGCGCTCTCAGGGAGCGTCGGCCGTGGGAGCGGCTCTAGCCCCAGCGCGTCCAAATGACGTCCTTCGATCAAGTATAAACGCCCTTCGAACCCGACACTGACCGAGCTGCCTTTGGCTTGCATGACGCTGACGACACTATCTTCCGCCAGCGTCTCCGTTTTGCCAAACGGAATGGCGATAGCGTCGACATCTCGTTGCAGCGGTAGTTGTTGGCCTCGTTCGAGGCTGGCCACTTGCTCGATATCCATAGCAGTCCTTAACGTACCATCCCAATCACGCGGTTGAGCGCTGCCACGAAGATATCCACTTCGTCGAGCGTATTATACGCCGCAAACGAGGCACGACAGGTTGCCTCGACACCAAAATGATGAAGCAGCGGCTGAGCACAGTGGTGTCCAGTGCGAATCGCGACGCCTAACTGGTCGATAAGCAGGCCAATGTCCTGGGCATGCGCACCCTCGACCACAAAGGAGAGAACACCCGCTTTATGGGGCGCGGTTCCCAGGATACGCAGGCCGTCGATCTGGTTGACGGCCTGAGTCGCATGGTCCAGCAATACCGTTTCCCAGGCACTAATCGCGTCGACACCGACGCCTTCCATCCACTCCAAGGCGCGCCCTAGTGCCACGACCTCGGCAATGGCGGGCGTGCCCGCTTCGAATTTATGAGGAATATCGGCAAACGTAGTGTCAACATCGAAAGAGACGGTGCTAATCATCTCACCACCACCCTGCCAAGGCGGCATGGCCTCTAGTAGCGCCTGCTTGCCGTAAAGCACGCCTACGCCCGTAGGGCCGTATACTTTATGACCTGAGAAAGCGTAGAAATCGGCGTCTATCTCCTGAACATCGACCTGCTGATGCGGCGTGGCCTGGGCGCCATCGACCAGGATCAATGCGCCGTGCTGATGCGCCAATGCCGCCATCTCTTTCACCGGGTTGATCGTGCCCAGTGCATTGGAGACATGATTCACGGCCACTAGCTTGGTGCGCTCGCTCAACAGCTCACGGTACGCCTGCATATCGAGCGAACCGCGGGCATCGACCGGAATCACCTTGATGGTGACCCCTCGCTCGGCTGCCAACAGCTGCCAAGGCACGATGTTAGAGTGGTGCTCCAGCATCGAGATCAATACCTCGTCACCCGCGCCGAGTGAGCTGCGCCCCCAGCTCTGCGCGACGAGATTGATGGCCTCGGTAGTACCCCGCGTGAAAATGATTTGGCGAGCATCTTCAGCATTGAGAAACGCTTTGACACGATGACGTGTGGTTTCAAAAGCGGCTGTCGCTTCATCGGCCAGCGTGTGCAGCCCACGGTGAATGTTGGCGTTATAGCGCGAATAGTAGTCGCTAAACACCTCGATCACCTGTTGTGGCGTTTGGCTGGTCGCCGCGTTATCCAAATAGACGAGTGGTTTACCGTGCACTTCACGATTTAAAATCGGAAAGTCGCCACGCAGTGCCTCAACGTCATACGCCTCAGTGCTGCCCGCCATGGGCTTCTCAATCACGCTATGGGGCATCGATGACTCCTTGATTAATCGTTGAGCGCAGCCGCCGCTTCGACCAGTCCGGCCAGGTTGAAACGCTCCGGCAATTTACCCGCCACCGCCAACTCGACGCGCTCAGCGACGGCATCCAGTGCCACTTGCTCCAGCACTTCCCCAGCAAACGCCAGTGTCAGAAGGCCACGGGCGGTGGCTTCGTCGATACCGCGGGTACGCAGTGCGTAGATCGCGTCCTCGTCCAACTGACCGGTAGTGGTACCGTGGGAGCACTTCACGTCGTCGGCATAGATTTCAAGCTCGGGTTTTGCGTCGATTTGCGCGCGATCCGATAGCAGCAGGTTCTGGTTGCTCTGGAAACCTTCGATCTTCTGGCTGTCGCGCTTCACGTAGACCTTACCGTTGAAGACGCCGTGAGCGCGGTCATCCAGAATGCCTTTGTAGTTCTCGTTCGAGAACGTCAGCGGGGCGTTGTGGTTGACCTTGGTGTGGTTGTCCACGTGCTGACGCCCCTGGCCAAAGAACAGGCCGTAGAAGTTCGTCTCAGCGCCCTGCCCATTCAAATCGCTGATCAGGTCGTTACGCACCAGCGCGCCACCCAGATTCAGGTTGTGCGAGGTGTAGCGGCTGTCACGATTCTGCTCTACGTGGATGCTCGCCACATGCAGATCGCCGAGCGGCGCCTCCTGCAGCTTGTAGTGGTTCAAAATCGCCCCACGATCCAGCATCAACTCAGCCACCACGTTGGTGAAGTTGGCGGCATCCGCCTCGCCTACGTAGTGCTCGATCAGTGTCGCTTCGCTACGCCCAGCGGCTTCCACCAGAATACGTGGATGGCTCATCACCGGCGTGCCCGCGCGGGAAAGGAACTGCAGCAAAATGGGCTTTTCGACTACGGTGCCGGGGGCGATACGCACCACGGCGCCCTCTTCCATAAAGGCCGTGTTCAGCGCAGCAAAACTCGAGAAGTCGACACCGGTCAAACGACCCAACGGCCCTCCAACGGCTTCATGGTTATCCGTCAGCGCTTTGGAGAGCGGCATGACCTGAACGCTGTCGGGAAGCGCATCGAGGTCCGATAGCGCTGCCGAAAACACACCGTCCACGAACGTCAGCCGGTAAGCATCCAGTGGCAGCGTGAGGGCAGCCGCCTGGGCCTGAGAGAACTCGGCGTTCTCTGCCAAGGCAAAGTTGCCCTGGGCGATGGCGCGAACATCGGTATATTTCCACTCTTCATCGCGGCGGGTCGGGAAGCCCATTGCTTCGAAGCGAGCCGCGCCCGCCTGACGGCGAGCAGCGATCCAGGTAGGCTCTCCAGCGCGCTGCTGACTGCGCGCCGCTAGCGTGTCCAGAAAGGTTTGGGTATCGCTCATGCCACGGACTCCTCAATGCCTTCGTAACCGTTGGCCTCTAGCTCTTTGGCAAGCTCGGCATCGCCGGTTTTGACGATGCGGCCGTCGACCAGAACGTGGACTTTGTCCGGTACGATATAGTCCAGCAGGCGCTGATAGTGGGTGACCAATAGAATGGCACGCTCTTCGGCACGCAGGCTGTTCACGCCGTCAGCGACGACTTTCATGGCGTCGATGTCGAGGCCAGAGTCGATTTCGTCGAGCATGGCCAGCTTTGGCTGCAGCACCAGCATCTGCAGGATTTCATTGCGCTTTTTCTCACCGCCGGAAAAGCCTTCGTTCACCGCACGCTGCAGAAAGCTGGCGTCCATTTTCATGAAGCCAAGCTTCTCTTTCACCAGCTTCATGAATTCGGGGGCAGGCATTTCACCTTCACCGCGCGCAGCCCGCTGAGCGTTCAGCGCGGACTTCAGCAGGTAGATGTTCTTCACGCCCGGAATTTCGACCGGGTATTGGAAACCCAGCAGCAGACCCGCTTGGGCGCGCTCTTCGATTTCCATCTCCAGTACGTCCTGACCTTCGAACGTAATGCTGCCTTGGGTCACCTCGTAGCCATCTTTACCAGCAATAACTGCTGACAACGTGGATTTACCCGCGCCGTTAGGGCCCATGATGGCGTGAACTTCACCGGCATTGATGGTGAGCGTCAAGCCTTTCAGAATCTCTTTACCTTCGACGGTGACGTGTAAATCATTAACTTGCAACATAGTGATCGCCTTTTAAATGCTTGCGGGTCGCGAGCGCGACGCCCTTAAAATGAGTTGGGTGCCGGTGCGGTCAGCCCACCGCGCCTTCCAGAGTGACATTTAGCAGTGCTTCCGCCTCAACTGCGAATTCCATCGGCAGTTCCTGGAAAACGTCTTTACAGAAACCGTTAACGATCATGCTGACCGCGTCCTCTTCGGAGATACCACGGCTCTGGCAGTAGAAGAGCTGATCTTCACCGATCTTGGAGGTCGTTGCTTCGTGCTCGATGGTCGCCGTGCTGTTACCGATTTCTTGATACGGAAAGGTGTGTGCCCCGCACTTGTCGCCGATCAGCAGTGAATCGCACTGGGTAAAGTTACGCGCACCCTTGGCACGCGGCCCGATCTTGACGAGACCACGGTAGGACTGGTCGCTCTTACCCGCCGAAATGCCTTTGGCGACGATGTAGGAGCGAGTACCCTCACCAATGTGAATCATCTTGGTGCCGGTATCCGCCTGCTGGCGGCCATTGGTAACGGCAACGGAGTAGAACTCGCCGATGCTGTCTTTGCCACGCAGTACGCAAGAAGGATACTTCCAGGTGATCGCCGAGCCGGTTTCGACCTGTGTCCAGCTGATGCGGGAACGCTCACCACGGCAGTCTCCGCGCTTGGTCACGAAGTTATAGATGCCGCCCTTACCCTCTTCGTCACCGGGATACCAGTTCTGTACGGTGGAGTACTTGATGTAGGCATCGTCCAATGCAACCAGTTCGACCACGGCAGCGTGCAACTGGTTTTCATCGCGCATGGGTGCGGTGCAGCCTTCCAGGTAGGAGACCTCGGCACGATCCTCGCAGATGATCAGCGTGCGCTCGAACTGGCCCGTATTGGCCGCGTTGATACGGAAGTAGGTAGACAGCTCCATCGGGCACTTCACGCCTTTTGGCACGAACACGAACGAGCCATCAGTGAACACGGCGGAGTTTAGCGCAGCAAAATAGTTATCAGCCACGGGCACTACCGTACCCAGGTACTGCTTGATCAAATCCGGGTAGTCACGAATCGCTTCGGAAATGGAGCAGAAAATCACGCCCGCTTCCGCCAGCTCTTTTTTGAAGGTCGTCGCAACCGAGACGGAGTCGAAGACCGCATCGACGGCAACCCCTGCCAGGGCGGCACGCTCGTGCAGCGGAATACCCAGTTTCTCGTAGGTTTCCAGCAGTTTAGGGTCTACCTCGTCGAGGCTTTGGGGACGATCTTCTGGGCGCTTGGGCGCACTGAAATAGGAGATCTCTTGATAATCGATGGGCGGATAGTCGAGGTGCGCCCAGGATGGCTCTTCCATCTTCAACCACTGACGATACGCATCCAGACGCCACTCCAACATCCACTCGGGCTCGCCTTTCTTCTTGGAAATGAAGGCAATGGTGTTTTCATCAAGGCCAGGTGGCAGTGTGTCGCTTTCGATATCGGTTACAAAACCATCTTTGTACTCGCGACGAACCAACTGTTCCATTTCTTCGCTTGCCATGGTGATACCCTCCGGGCAGTTGGGTGGCGAGGTCAGCTCGCCGTCAATAGGGTGATAGACCTAGCGGCTTATGCGGATGCCGCCGATAGGCTAATGCTTTGGATCGGTAACTGTACGGGCAGTTTGATAGGTGTCGTGTCGGCCAAGTGCGCCAACGTCACACTTTCGAGTAACGTGCGAATGGCCAGCGATACTCGCTGCCAGTTGTCGGCCACACCGCAGGTGGCCACCAAGTCGCACTCACCTTCGGCTTGGCTGCACTCGGTCATCGCGACGGGGCCTTCAATGGCACTGATAATGTCAGCCGCCGTGATGTGCGACGCTGGCCGCGCTAGGCGATAACCACCTTGAACCCCACGCTGCGACTCCAAGAGTCCTGCTTTCACCAGCATTTTAAGGGTTTTACTCACGGTGGGATGGGGTAGCTGTACCGCGTCTGCTAAGTCAGCCGCCGCATGCGACGCCTGGGGATGACGGGCAATTTGTGCCATCACCACAGCGGCATAATCTGTCAGCCGAGAAAGCTTGAGCATAGTCACTCCGTTTGCCATCGCGTTGGGCCGAACCGTTGGCCTACCCGCTAATTGGGTACCATTTTAGTCCTGTATAAATTTGATGTGAAGCCCTTCTGCAAAATCCTTATCAAATAGCGCGACTTCTTAGCACGTTCGCGGCTGATAACATCAAAAAAGCCAATCATTATCATTTAGGAAAACTATGACATGGACATAAAAAAGCCTGCTCGCAAGCGGCAGGCTGTCAGAAGGCGGGATTAAGAGGTGACTTTCTTGACGAACATGGACTTCAATTTCATAGGACCAATACCGTCGACTTTACAGTCGATGTCGTGATCGCCGTCCACCAATCGAATGTTTTTGACTTTGGTGCCTACTTTGACGACCGAGGAGCTGCCTTTGACCTTGAGATCTTTGATCACGGTCACCGAGTCACCATCGACGAGCAGGTTGCCGTTTGCATCACGAATGCCATCATCCAAGTCCGCTTCGCTGGCGCTTGGCGCTTTCGACCACTCGTGACCACACTCGGGGCAAACATACTGAAGGCCATCATCGTAGGTAAACTCAGAGGCACAGGTAGGGCAGTTAGGCAGGTCACTCATTAAAGACTCCATCGCAGCAGACAGTCACGCAAACAGTAGCAAGCGACGGAGCCTACACGGCTTGAGCGCAATGCTCCAGCCTAATGCCGGTTTAGCCTCGCTGGTAAGTACCTACCAAGCGATTCATTCCCAGCAGATGGGGTTCCACGGCCTGGAGTAGCTCAGGCAACGTCAGCCCTTCGGGCAGTGACGTCTGCTTGTCCAGCGCCAGTACCCAGAAGTAGTAAAGGTGGCTGCCATGTCCTTCCGGCGGCATAGGCCCGCCATATCCCAATTTACCGAAATCGGTGATACCGGACGTGCCCAGCGCAGTACTTTCTTCCAGCGAAGTGGTCTCACCAGGCAGGTTGTACAGCACCCAGTGAACGAAACCATAACTGCCCTCTTTCACCAGTGGCGCATCTGGGTCATGACAAATCACCGCAAACCCCTTAGTACCTTCCGGCGCCCCCTCCCACGCAAGCGCTGGGGAAACGTCTTCAGCCTCGCCCGTGTGCTTGGCAGGAATCGCTTGGTGATTCGCAAACGCCGAGCTAGTGACGCTCATTGAGGATAGTGCAAAAGCCATCATGCTCTCCTATTCTACGGATGTAATAGCAAGCCATAATGTAGCGAATGATTTAGCGAAACTCTAATCGCGACGAATGGCGTTCCCACCACTGCTGCGCAATTCGCCGATTTGCCGCATTTGCGTTAGGGTCTAATACGGAGGGCAATTGAATGTAGTCACCGTCCGTTTGAAACGTCACAAGCGGATCCTGTGTGGCGAGCTGAAGCGCGTATAGCACCAGCATCAACTCATAAGCGTCATCGGTGTGTAATCTTGAGAACAACAGCGGCACTGCCGGCAGGCCGATGTCGCCTAGTCGCTCGGCGGCGATGTACCAAGGCCTTGAGTTATCGGGGCCTCCATACTGGCTGACGAACCGGCGATCCGCCAAGCGGCTGACGTAATAAGCGGCCTCTTCTTCTGGACTCACCTGCAGTGGCGGCGCCCAATCATCGGCGCGCACCACGGAAGATGGCTGCGCTATCTGCGCGCTAGGCACTGTCGCTACTTGATTGACGGCAGGAGCCGCCGAGCGCTCGTTATCGGCAGGCGGGCGTGATGGGCCGGCACACCCTGCCAATAAGAGTGCCAATGTGCAAAAAGTGGTGATCCCTATCGCTTTGGTCTGCTGGCGCATGACGCAATTCCCTGGTTGATCGTTCAACGCTTGATACCCTATCCAAGATGCCGTGTGAGAGCGTTTGATTGGTTTACCCAAAGGCGACTAGGCTGTGCCATGGAGTGCTTACAGTGTGGCACCTCTTGAACTTACCGCCAATTGCCTGAAGAACGCCGAATGAAACGTCTATTAATCGTGGCCCACTCCCCCTCCATCAATACCCGCGCCTTGAGCGAGGCCGTACAGCGAGGTGCAGAACATGAGGATATCGAGTCAGTGACGTGCATCGTCAAAACGCCTTTCGACGCAGGACCGACGGACATCCTCGATTGTGACGGTATCGTATTGGGCACTACCGAAAACCTAGGCACCATGAGCGGCGCGCTAAAGGACTTTTTCGACCGCAGCTACTACGGCGTACTGGAAGAGAAGCAGGGCCTGCCCTGCGCGCTCTACATCCGCGCGGGCCATGATGGAACGGGTACTCGTCGGGCAGTGGAAAGTATCGTTACGGGACTACGCTGGCGTTGGGTGCAGGACCCTCTGATTTTTCGCGGCGAGTGGCAAGAGGCGTTTATCAGCCAAGCCGAAGAGCTGGGCATGACCCTTGCTGCTGGGTTGGATAACGGATTGTTTTAACATCTTGAAACGAAAAACGGCACCGCTCAGGGTGCCGTTTTCATTACGGGGAAGAGCGCATATTACTTCAAACGCTCGAACACCGTGGCAACCCCTTGTCCCATGCCAATACACATGGTGGCTAGGCCCAGGGTGGTATCGCGCTGCTGCATGACGTTCAGCAGTGTCGTGCAAATGCGCGACCCGGAGCAGCCTAACGGGTGACCCAAGGCGATGGCACCGCCGTGCAGGTTCACTTTTTCGTCCATGACATCCAGGAAGCCTAGGTCTTTCAACACCGGCAGCCCCTGGGCGGCAAATGCCTCGTTCAGCTCGACGGTTTGAATATCCGCTGCAGACAAGCCAGCCGCTTTCAAGGCTTTTTTAGATGCAGGTACCGGACCATACCCCATAATAGATGCATCGCAGCCTGCGACACCGGTTGAGAGTACTTTGGCAATCGGCTCCAGCCCCAGCGCCTGGGCACGCTCGTAGCTCATCACGGCCATGGCGGAAGCGCCCACTGAAAGCGCTGACGAAGTGCCCGCCGTCACGGTACCGTTACGCGGATCGAAGACCGGCTTCAGGTTCGCCATGGATTCCAGGCTGGCATCGGCGCGAATCACCTCATCGTTTTTCACAAGCACTTTGAAGCCACGCTGGTCGTGACCTTCGACGCCGATGATCTCATTGTCGAAGTAGCCCTTCTCCATCGCCGCTTGTGCACGTTGATGCGAACGGACACCGAACTTGTCCTGATCTTCGCGGGAAATACCGTGCATTTTACCCAGCAGTTCCGCCGTGAGCCCCATCATCATGGCGGCTTTGGCCGCGTATTTACTCGCCGCCGGATTCACGTCGACGCCGTGAGCCATCGGTACGTGCTCCATGTGCTCAACACCGCCGATCACGTAAAAATCACCCATGCCCGCCTTAATGTTTGCAGCAGCAATATGCAGTGCGGTCATCGAAGAGCCGCAGAGGCGGTTCACCGTTTGGGCAGGCACCGTACGAGGAATACCGGTCATGATCGCCGCGTTGCGAGCGATGTTCATGGACTGCTCTAGTGTCTGATTGACGCAGCCCCAGATCACGTCGTCTACTTCCGACGGATCCAGATTAGGGTTTCGGGTAAACAGCGCCTGCATCACGGCAGCGGAGAGGTTTTCGGCACGCACGTTGCGGAAGGCGCCGTTTTTCGCTTTCGCCATGGCGGTACGAACACCGTCCACCACCACGATATCTCTCGGATTCAAACTCATCTTATTTCTCCTGTGGGTGGTGACTTAGGCCTGAGCGCTTGCCGTGGCGCCCGCATAGAACTGCTCGTTGCTCTTGGCCATGGCGCGGAGCTTCTCGGTAGGCGCGTACAGCGGCCCTAGTTCTTCTGCCAAACGATCCGCCATCGCGACGAACTCAGCCACGCCCAGCGCGTCGATGTAGCGCAGCGCACCGCCACGGAAGGGAGGGAAGCCAATGCCGTAAATCAGCGCCATGTCGGCTTCTGCGGGCGTATCGACGATGCCATCTTCCAAGCAACGCACGGTCTCAAGGCACAGCGGCACCATCATGCGAGCAATGATGTCCTCATCCGAAAACTCTTTTTGCTCTTTCACCACTTCTTTTACTAGTGCGTAAGCCTGCTCGTCGCTCACTTTCTTCGGCTTACCCTTCTTATCTTCTTCGTAGGCGTAGAAGCCTTTGTCGTTCTTCTGGCCCAAGCGCTTGTTATCGTACATGACCTGAATAGCCGTTTTACCCTCACGTGCCATACGATCTGGGAAGCCCTCAGCCATCACATCATTGGCGTGCACGGCGGTATCCATGCCGACGACGTCCAGCAGGTACGCCGGGCCCATTGGCCAGCCAAACTTCTCCATGACTTTATCGACGCGCTGGAAGTCGGCACCTTGCTCGACCAGGAAGCTAAAGCCACCGAAGTAAGGGAAAAGCACACGGTTGACCAGGAACCCAGGGCAGTCATTCACCACGATGGGGGTTTTACCCATGGCCCGAGCATAAGCCACGGTTGCGGCAACGGCGGCGTCCGAGGTTTTCTCACCACGAATGACTTCCACCAGCGGCATGCGGTGCACGGGGTTGAAGAAGTGCATGCCACAGAAGTTTTCCGGGCGCTTCAGATTCTTGGCCAGACGGTTAATCGAAATGGTCGACGTGTTGGAAGTCAGAATCGTGTTCTCACTTACCTTGTCCTCTACTTCGGTCAACACGGCGTCTTTGACGTTGGGGTTCTCGACCACCGCTTCTACGACCAAATCGACATTACTAAAATCGCCGTAAGAGAGGGTTGGACGGATATTGGAGAGTTTTTCGGCCATCTGCTCGGTGGTGAGCTTCTTACGCTCTACCTGTTTAGCGAACAGTTTGCGGGCTTCTTTGAGGCCAAGCTCGATGGCATCGTCCTTGATGTCTTTCATCAGGATCGGTGTGCCCTTGCTGGCACTCTGGTAGGCGATACCCCCACCCATGATGCCAGCACCCAACACGGCGGTTTGCTTGACTGGCTGCGCCTGTTTCTCGTACTTGCTGCCTTTCTTCTTGACCACTTGGTCGTTCAGGAACAGGCCCACCAAGTTGAAGGCAACGCTGCTTAGCGCCAGTTTGGCGAACGACTTGGCTTCGATGGCTTGAGCGCGGGCGCGGGTCTCACCGGCGCCTTTTTGGATCACTTTGATCGCTTCAACCGGGGCGGGATAGTGCGGGCCCGCTTTGCCAGCGACGTATCCTTTAGCGGTTTCGAACGCCATCATTTGTTCGATGGCGTTGAGTTTGAGCGGTGATTTTTTCTCTTCGCGACGAGCGTGATAATCCAATTCGCCTGCATTGGCGCGGTCGAGGATATCCAGTGCCGCCTCTTCCAACTGCTCGTGGGCAACAGCGGCATCCACGGCGCCTACTTTCAAGGCAGCATCGGCACGGTTTTCGGTACCACCAGCAATCCACTCGACGGCATTATCGGCACCGATCAGGCGCGGCAGACGCACGCAACCGCCCCACCCCGGCAGAATACCCAGCTTGGTTTCCGGCAAGCCAATTTTGGCTTTCTCACTCATCACGCGGAAGTCGGTGGTTAGCAGGACTTCGCAGCCGCCGCCCAGCGCCAACCCGTTGATTGCCGTCACCGTAGGGAAAGGCAGGTCTTCAATGGCGTTGAAGATGTCGTGAACCTTGAGGTTCATCTCCACCAAGTACTCTTCGCCCTTGTGGAACAGGCTGTGGAATTCTGTGATGTCGGCGCCGACGATAAAGGCGTCTTTGGCGCTGCGAATCATCAACCCTTCCAAACCACTTTCGGCCTGAATCGCTTTGACAGCGTCGCCTAGCTCGGCCACGACGGCGCTAGATAGCTTGTTGACGGACTCATCTTTCAAATCGAAAGTGAGCATTGCGATGTCATTGCCACCCTGGGTGTCACGACGCTCCACCGTGATGGCATTGCCTTGATAGATCATTCGCGCTCTCTCCACAAGTTCGGGCTGGCACGTCGGTAACGTGCCCGCCACGCATTTCATACGGTCGTTTGATTGCTTTAGCTTGGTTGAGTTACATCAGTACGTCAAGCCCTGACTTTTGGCTAATTCGCTTGCCCCCCAGTTCACATGGCCATGAGCACATTTCTTGCGCTTTTTTCTTCCACACTTCGTCGTCACATCGACTTTAATCACGATCCCAACGATCATATACGTTTCATTGATGAGTTTTTGACGCTATGGGGACACTCCTCACACCCGCGCGACTAGAAGCACTGCAAGGATGCATAGAACGAATCGTCGAGCGCTTGAAGCCCTGGAGCTGGCTTTGGCCACCGATGGCGTTTGCGGCCGGGCTCGGCAGCTTTTTTTTGGTGGATCGGCAGCAGTGGCTAGGCGCAGCTTTGGCACTCGGCCTGCTGTTCGCTTGGCTACTACTGCTATCTGAAAGTGTGATTGGCCGCTGGCTCTCCCATCGTGGTCACCCGACGCTGCCGAAAGGCGTAACGGCCTTTATTGCGCAAATGATCCACCAAGAGACGCTTTTTTTCACCCTGCCCTTTATTCTAGTCACTACGGTGTGGAACAGTGGACAAGCACTCTTCGCGCTCTTGGTCATAGGCATGGCCGTGTGGTCGATCATTGACCCGCTCTACTACAAACTCGCTGGCCGCTGGCGCAGCCTCTATTTCATGTTTCATGCTCAGTGCGTCTTTCTTGTTCTGCTGGTGATACTCCCCATCATGGTTCACCTGACCACCGGCCAGAGCATGCTACTTGCCTTAGTCTTGACGGTACTCGTGGCGCTGCCCAGCTTCTGGCATCTACTCAAAAAACGCTCTCTCGCGCGCTGGTTGGGATTTTTTGCGCTTACCGTGCTACTGGCCTACGGGGCATGGCTTGGCCGCGTATGGGTACCGCCCGCCAGCCTGTGGATGACCAGCACGGCGCTCTCCCCCGCTTTCGATACGCAGCAGCGCGCCCCGCAAGGGTCGCTGACCCTGACGCCCGAGGCCATTCGCAGCAACGGCCTGTACGTCTATACGGCCATTCGCGCCCCGCGAGGGCTGAGCGAAACGATTTACCATGCGTGGCATCATAATGGAAAAGCGCTGGATACCGTTGCACTGGCGATCAACGGTGGCCGCGAACAGGGATACCGCGCCTGGAGCCATAAACAGAATTTCCCTCAAGACCCCTCTGGCGAGTGGCGTGTCGATATCATGACCGACGGTGGCCAGCGGCTTGGATTGATTCGGTTTACTGTCTCGGAAGATGTTAACGCCGCTACCGTGGCCGATGGCACGGTCCGTGCGAGCGGTTTGAGCGCTCTGAATTTACGTCGTTTCATTCCGGGTAATGGCGCCACCCAAAATGACGCTAATCAGACCGAGTGACAGAACGCCTTGCATTCAGCGGCGCAGCTTATGACAATTCGTTCACTTACACTTTTGGCAGTTAGTTACCTATGGCATCAACAATTGGTTTTCGTATTGCTCGTTTGCCCCATCTGTGGCGCTCGATCCTCGATCGCAGGCTGGCACCATTAGGGCTGACCCAAACCCGGTGGGTGACGCTGTACCATCTTTGGAAACTGGGGGAAGGCAATCCTCAGTGTGATTTGGCGCGCGCGATCGGTGTCGAGGCGCCGTCGTTGGTGCGTACTTTAGGACAGTTGGAGGCGCAAGGTCTGGTCGAGCGTCGCGCCTGCGATAACGATCGACGCAGCAAACGGCTCTATCTTACCCCAGCCGCCATGCCGCTCCTGGAGCAGATCGATAGTGTGGTACTGGCTGCGCGTCAGGAGATGCTAGCGGGCTTGAGCGAACAGGACCTGGACCAGTTGGATAAGTGGCTTGCGCTGATCGAATCCAACGGTCTGGCGATTCAGGCAAGGGATCAAGATAGCCCCACAGCCTAATCATTAGACGTTTCCTTGTTCCACGCCATCTGGCGCTAGCGGTTTGGCGGGTGGGTGGTCTGAAAGGCCGCTCAACGCCTTCTTGAGAGGTTCGATATCCGCCAAATAGCGCGTAAACCGCTCGGCGGTTTGTGATTCCCACCACCATAGCGTCAGCGAATGGGCGTTAGATTCCAATACCAACGCATCCTGAGGCAGACGCTCTAACAGAGTTCGTAAGTGTGTGCTGGCCACATCGGGCAAGGGACGCAGCGGCGCAATGCGCCAGCGCCAGCCTGCATGAAAGGGCTCTAATGCCTCACTGGCATTGGAGTTTCTCACCAATAAAAAATCTGGCCCAGGCGCGGACTGCGCGTAGTGCCAGCGATAAGCCGGCATGGTGCCTCTAAAGTGATGGAGCGGCGGTTTGGCCATTTTGACCATCACCCCCTGACGCGCTGCGCAGGAGCGCAGCGCCATCTGGCGCTTTTGGCGCGGGCTTGGTTTTAACCACATGACTGGCGCAATCACAAACATCAGAATAAAAACGATGATCAACCATTCCATTGCAACGCTTACCCTCTTTTCGTCAAACTCAACTCGCAATATTTAAAAACCATGACCTAGGTCGTTGTTAAGATTCATTTTCAGACCTAAAGTAAAGGTATCGAACAGAGCCTTTCTGTGTGGCACATCACCAAGGAGATACGCCATGAGCTATCGCCATATCCTGGTCGCCGTCGACTTAACCAAAGACTCTCACAAAATCCTTGAGCGTGCGGTGGCGATTGCCGAGCGCAACAACGGCGCGAAAATTTCGATCATGCACACTCTGGAACCCTTGGGATTCGCCTACGGCGGCGACATACCCATGGACCTCACCAGCATACAAGACCAGCTCGATGATCATGCCAAAAAACGCTTGGCTGACATTGCTGCTCCCCACGTCGACGCCGCCGATCAACACGTAGTCGTGGGTATGCCTGACACCGAGATCCACCGTTTCGCCGATGAGCATAACGTCGACTTGATCGTGGTCGGCTCCCATGGTCGCCACGGTTTCGCGCTGTTACTGGGCTCTACGTCGACCGGTGTTCTTCACGGCGCACAGTGCGATGTGCTCGCCGTGCGTGTGGGTAAAAAAGGTGAAAAAAGCGACGAGTGACTTGTCAATCTCAAAGGCCCCTCACGGGGCCTTTGGCATTTCACTACGCGTTCTATTCTCCGTTCGCCATGGCTTCTAACTCCATCCAGCGCTCCATGGCACTATCCAACGCTTGCTGGGCCTTCTCGAGTGACTGTAGCTTGGCAGTGACCGCCGTGGCTTCCTGCTGATAAAAAGCGGGGTCGCCAATCTCTTTCTCAAGTGCTTCCACGTCACTCTCTAGCCGTTCGATATCAGCAGGCAGCGCATCCAATTCACGTTGAAGCTTGTAAGAGAGCTTGACGGTTTTTTTCGCAGGCTCCGCCGCCATTGCCGGTGGCGTTTTTTCTTCCGCTGCGCGAGTAGGCTCCGTTTGTTGACGCGCTGCCCCCTCCCAGGGAGCGGGCGGCAGCTGCCCTCCTTGACGAATCCAGTCGGTGTAGCCCCCCACGTATTCGCGCACACGCCCTTCACCTTCGAAGGCCAGCATGCTGGTCACCACGTTATCCATGAAGGTTCGGTCGTGGGAAACCAGAAGCAGCGTGCCATCAAAATCGAGCAGTAGCTCTTCGAGTAGCTCCAGGGTTTCCATGTCCAGGTCGTTGGTGGGCTCATCCAGCACCAACACGTTAGCAGGCTGCGTGAACAACTTGGCTAAGAGCAGGCGATTGGACTCACCACCGGAAAGCGCTTTCACTGGCTGACGAACGCGGTCTGGGGTGAACAGAAAATCTTGCAGGTAGCTCATGACATGGCGGTCTTTACCGCCCACGCTAACGCGATCACTCCCCTGGGCTACGTTGTCATACACCGTTTTTTCCAACTCGAGGCCGGCCCGTAGCTGATCAAAATAGGCCACTTTGAGATTAGTGCCCAACTGTACGCTGCCTTCGGTAGGGGCCAGCTCGCCAAGCAATATTTTCAACAGCGTGGTTTTACCGGCACCGTTACGCCCCAAGAAGCCGATGCGGTCGCCACGCATCACTTCCAGGTTCACGTTGCGCAGGATCACCTCATCACCAAAGCGCTGAGTAACGCCTTTGAGCTCGACCACCCGCTTACCGGTGCGTTCGCCACTATCCACCGTGAGATTGGCGGTGCCTTGACGCTCGCGGCGTTGGCTGCGCTCATTGCGCATGGCTTCTAGCGCGCGGACGCGCCCTTCGTTACGGGTACGGCGCGCTTTGATCCCCTGGCGAATCCAGGCCTCTTCCTGAGCGAGCTTTTTATCGAACAATGCATTTTCGCGCGATTCGACCTCCAGCTCGTGCTGTTTGCGCTCTTGATACTCGCTGTAGACACCGGGATAACGCCCGAGCTTCCCGCGATCCAGTTCTAAAATATTCGTGGCGAGTTTCGACAGAAACGCACGGTCGTGGGTGATCAGCAGCACAGCGCCGTTGAAAGCGAGCAGCTGCTCTTCCAGCCACGCGATGGTATCGAGGTCCAAATGGTTGGTCGGCTCATCCAGCAGCAGTAGGTCCGGCTCGGAAACCAGCGCACGGGCCAGCGCCACCCGACGACGCCAGCCGCCGGAAAGTGCGCTCATCTCCGCTTCGGGTGGCAAACCCAGTCGTGTGAGCACGACATCGATACGCTGATGAAACGACCAGCCGTCAATGGCCTCGAGCCGCGTCTGAAGCGTCGCCATGCGATTCATGTCCGGGTCAGGATCGTTGATCAGGTGTTGATATTCCGACAGCAGCTCACCTGCTTCGGGCAGGCCTTGGGCCACCATATCGAAGATGGTCATCCCCGAGGATTCGGGAAGCTCCTGAGCCAGCACGCCGATTTTCAAACCGGGGGCGCGCCAAATGGTGCCATCATCCGGCTGAATATCGCCCGCTACGAGCTTGAGTAGCGTGGATTTACCGGTGCCGTTGCGTCCGACCAGCGCCAGCCGCTCGCCTCTTTCAACCGTCAGGTCGGCGCGATCGAGCAGTACTTGGGTGCCGTAAGCGAGTTGCAGCTGTTCGAGTCGTAACAGGGTCACGCAGTGTCCTCCTTCATCGTGAGGCGCACAGTGTAACGCATGCTTCCGAATTACGATGCACCCTTGTAGAGCCAAGCGAGACAACGTGCTAACGTCACGGAAGGATCACGACTATAAAGCGGTGTTTAAAGATGCGGGCAAGGTGAAATCACCGTGACAGTTACGGTCTCCATGCATTTCGTCAACGAACTCTTTCGTGGCCTTACATTTGCGGGGCAGCCCCCCACGCATTATCTAGTACAGGCGGGCATTTCCCCCTTTTTACTCAGCGCCCCTCACGGGCGTGTTACCGTCGAGCAGTTCGCGGAGTTATATCGTCGGCTGGCCGTCGAGTTAGACGATGAAACGCCGCGCTTTTTCTCCCGCCCGTTACGCTGCGGAACGCTCAAGCTGCTTTGCTTGAGTATGTTGGACGCGCCAACGCTCCAGGTAGCCCTCCATCGCTACACCCAGTTTTTTCGCATCATGCTGGATGACTTTGGCTACACCTTTACCATCGACAACGACCTAGCGAGGATGGCGCTCGAGGAGCATGCGCCGCTGCCGGGCAGCCGTATTTTCGTGCACGAATTAATGCTCAAGCTTTTTCATGGCATCGCTTCATGGTTGATCGCTCGCAAGATACCGCCCGTGTTGATGGAGTGCAGCTATCCGCAACCCACACACAGTGCCGACTACCTCTACTTCTACCCTGGCAAAGTAAAATTCGATCAGCCACAAACGGCCGTTTACTTCGATAAGTCGCTATTGGAGCAGCCTATCCGGCAAACGAAGCGGCACCTAGGGGCTTTTTTACAGCGCGCCCCCGCGGATTGGTTCTATGTCTCGTTTGAAGATCGTTTAGCGACTCACCGGGTGAGAGAGCATCTCAGCCGTCACCTGCCGGATGCATGTACCGTGCAAGAGGTCGCCGAGGCGCTGCATGTCTCCGTTCGAACACTATCGAGGCATTTACGACTGGAGGGGACGCACTTCCAAGCCGTGAAAGATGAGTACCGCCGTGACTATGCGATTCAAGCGCTCACCCGAAGCCAGCGGACGCTCGCTTCCATCGCAGAAACGCTGGGCTTCGAGGACTTGGCCTGCTTTAGCCGCGCCTTCAAGCAGTGGACGGGAAACTCCCCTGCCGCCTACCGTAAGGCACAGGCGACAGGGTGAGGTGGTAGCGTCTATACCTCCGTGCGGATGCGCTTTTTATCTAGCTTGCCGACACTGGTTTTGGGAATTTCATCGACGATACGGATCAGCGAGGGAACGCCCCAACGGTTCAGCTTTCCTTGCGCAACAAACTGCTCCATAAAGCCCTGAATCGCTTCAACGGTAGGCGGTTGCTCGATATCACTGGGCACCACCAGCGCAGCCGGTCGCTCCCCCCATTTATCATCTGCCACGCCAATCACTGCTACTTCAGCAACCCCGGGGCACTGGCTGATATAGCTTTCCAACTCCAACGATGACAGCCATTCGCCGCCCGTTTTGATGACGTCTTTAATGCGGTCGCTAATCGATAGGAAGCCGTGCTCGTCCAGCGATCCCACATCCCCGGTATGCAGCCAGCCATCCTGCCACAGCTCTTCACTGCGCTGCTCTTCTTTATAGTAAGCCTGGGTGAGCCAAGGCGCTTGAACACGCACTTCGCCCACGCTTTTACCATCGTGGGGGAGCGGTTGGCCGTCGAGATCGACCACCTGCAGCCTGACAAACGGCACCGGAAGCCCCGCTTTGCAGCGCCACGGAAGCTGATGCTCGAAGTCAGCCTCAGTGACTTCTTTCGGTAATATATCGGCCGTGAGCAGCGGGCAGGTTTCCGACATCCCGTAGGCGCTACGGGTATCGATCCCCAACGCCCAGGCACGACTTGCCAATGCCTGAGTCAGTGCGCTGCCGCCTACCAGAACCTTCCAGCCAGTTAGATCGACCTTCTTCGACGCAATCGCCTCGGCACTGACCACCATGTTGAGCAGCGTCGGTACACAGTGCGAAAAATCGACCTTTTCACTGACCAGCAGCTTCACCAGCATCTCGGGCTCGTATTTGCCCGGATACACCTGTGTCGCCCCTAACAGCGTGGCGGTGTAAGGGACGCCCCAGGCATGCACGTGAAACATCGGCGTAATCGGCATATACACCTTATCTCGGTTCAGCAGCTCGAAGCCGGGCGCTTGGAACGTGCTGGCTTCACCTAGCGTGTGCAACACAAGCTGACGGTGGGTGAAAAACACCCCTTTCGGATTGCCCGTGGTACCGGTGGTGTAGAACAGGGTGGCCACGCCATTTTCATCGAACGTGGGAAACTCATAGTGGCTGGGTTGCTCAGCCAGCAGCGTTTCAAACTCTCCCACCAGGGGGAGCGGAGTGGTCACTTCCTGGGTGGTTTCCTGGCAGAGTAGATAACCGCGAATATTGGGCAACTGATGGGCCAGCGGTTCCAACAGGGGCACAAAGTCTTCATGCACCAGCACAAAGACATCTTCCGCGTGTTCCATGGTGTATAGGATCTGCTCAGGCGCTAAGCGGACATTCACTGTGTGTAGCACCGCACCGATCATGGGAATGGCGAAAAAACACTCTAGATAGCGGTGGCTGTCCCAATCGAGCACGGCCACCACGTCACCGGCCTGAACGCCTTGTGAGGTTAAAAGGTGGGCCAACTGTTGAACACGCTCTTGAAACCGACGGTAGTCGTGACGGGTTTGATCACGATACACAATCTGATTGTTGCCCGCCATGCGCACACCGGACTCCAGCAGATCCTTGATCAGCATGGGAGGGTTGGTGGCAGAGGACGTCGAAGGAAGCAGTTTTGGCGTTATCGTCGACATAAGACCTACCTTTGATTGTTATTGGATACCGGGGCGGCTTAGCGCTCGATCAACAGCGCGATGCCTTGCCCACCGCCAATGCAGAGCGTAATCAATCCAAAGCGCCCCTGAATACGCTCCAGCTCATGCAGCGCCTTCAAGATTAAGATGGCGCCCGTCGCCCCCACGGGGTGGCCAAGCGCCACCGCTCCACCATTGGGATTGAGCTTTTCGAGCGGAAAGCCGAGCGTCGCGGCCACTGCCATCGCTTGGGCCGCGAACGCTTCATTGGATTCAATCACATCGATATCGTTGATCGTTAGCCCTGCCTGCGTTAGGCAGCGCTTGACCGCAGGAATCGGCCCTAACCCCATCAGCGATGGCTCCACACCCGCGGTGGTGGCGACTCGAAGCCGCGCACGCACAGTGAGCCCCCGAGTCTGCGCCTCTTCGGCATGAGCCAAGACCAGCGTTGCCGCGCCATCATTAATACCCGAGGCGTTGCCAGCCGTGACCACGCCGCCGCGTTTGAACGCAGGTTTTAGACGTGCTAAATCACTGAGCTCAACACCCTCGCGGACATGCTCATCACGGGCAAAGGCCAGCGTTTGCTTACCTTTCGTCACCTCAACTGGCACGATTTGAGTATCAAAACGCCCTTCTGATATCGCCCGCGCTGCTTTTTGATGGCTATCGAGGGCGAACTGATCCAACTGCTCACGACTCAATCCATACTGCTGAGCGATATTTTCAGCGGTGAGCCCCATGTGACCACTGCCAAATGGGTCGCTGAGCACTCCCAGGGTCAAGTCTTGAAGGGAAGTGTCACCCATCCGGATGCCATGACGCGCCTGGGGAGCCAATACGTAGGCACCACGGGACATGGTTTCGGCACCGCCTGCTAAGGCAAGACGGCTATCACCCATGGCAATTTGCTGCGCCGCTGACACCACCGCTTGGACTCCGGAGCCGCACAGCCGATTAACATTAAAGGCGCCGGCTTCTTTAGGGACGCCTGCATCGAGCGCAACATGGCGAGCCAAGTAGGCATCTTGTGGGCCGGTGGTAATAATATGACCGTACACTGAGTGATCAATATCGGCGCCGTCTACCCCAGCTCGGCGTAGCGCCTCTATGGCCGTGATGGTACCTAACTCGTGCGGGGCAAACGATGACAGCGCCCCGCCAAACCCACCGATGGCCGTACGTGCACCGCCCACGATGACTACGCTATCCAGCTGCATATCTTCTCCTTGTTGAAAATGACACGCTCACGCTTGCCGCCTATTCAGAAGCTTTGCCCAGCAGCGAGCGCGCGATCACTTCTTTCATGATTTCAGAACTACCGGCATAAATCGTTTGTACCCGTGCATCCAGATAAAAGCGTGAAATGGGGTACTCCTGGGTGTAGCCGTAGCCACCAAATAGCTGCAAGCAGCGATCGATCGCCTGGCACTGCAGCTCGCTCAGCTGTAACTTGAGAATAGCGGCATCGGTACTGCTCATGGTGCCTTGTCGATACCGTTCGACACACTGCTCAAAATAGGCCCTTGCCATCTCCAGTTGGGCTTTAATCTGCGCCAGCGTAAAACGAGTATTTTGAAAATCGCCGATTCGCTGGCCGAAGGCTTTCCGCTGGGTGACGTACTCAAGCGTTAGCGCCAGCGCCCCTTCTATCGCCCCCAACGCTTGAGCGCTTACCCCCAAGCGCTCCCGGGGCAGCTCTTGCATGAGGTAGCGAAATCCTTCGCCCTCTTCACCTAGTAGCGCGTTGGCAGGCAGCTGTAATTGATCGAAGGCTAGCTCCGCCGTATCACTGGCATGCTGACCTATTTTTTTGATCGGCTTACCCCGGGAAAAACCAGGCAACGTGGTGTCCACCAAAAATAGCGAGACCCCTTTTGCGCCAGCAGTAGGATCCGTTTTTGCGCAGACAATCACCAGGTCAGCTAATTGACCGTTGGTGATAAACAGTTTGCTGCCATCGAGCTGCCAACCCTGATCTGTTGGGGTGGCACGCGTTCTCATTGCGGCCAAGTCACTGCCTGCATGAGGTTCGCTCATGGCAATCGCTCCTAAGCACTCACCTTGAGCCATTCGCGGCAGCCATGTCTCTTTTTGTTCAGGCGACCCCAGATTCAGTACATAGGGCATCACGATATTGGCGTGAATGTTGTAGGCACTGGCAAGGCCACCAAAGCCATGGCGAGACATCTCTTCAAGCGCCAACTGTGTGAGGGCAATATCCGCTCCAGAGCCGCCGTACGTCTCCTCTAGATCTATCCCAAGCAATCCAGCGGCTCCTAGTGCCTGCCATAACGAACGTGGAATCTCGCCAGCCTCTTCCCACTGTGGGTAATACGGCGCGACTTCCTGTGCTAAGCAGCGGGTTATCATGGTGTGAAAAAGCGCGTGCGTCTGCTCGTCCATCATGACTCCTTGAGATCATGACGCAGATGGCGCTTTAAAATTTTTCCCGCCGTGCTTTTGGGGAGTGCGTCGGTGAAGACGATCCGTTTAGGGACTTTGTAAGGCGCCATGATGCCTTTGACGTGGTGAATCAGCGTTTTTTCACTGACTGCCTGGCCCTCTTTTAATACCACCACTGCCGTAATCGCTTCGATCCACTTTTCATCCGGCAGACCTATCACCGCCACCTCAGAAATCGCCTCGTGCTTGAACAGCGCCTCTTCCACTTCGCGGCTGGCCACCAACACACCGCCGGTGTTAATCACGTCTTTAATGCGATCAACAATGTATAGATATCCCGCCTCGTCGACATAACCGACATCCCCTGAGTGAAACCAACCGCCTTGAAACGCTTCAGCGGTCATCTCGGGCTTATCCCAGTAACCCACCATGAGCTGCGGCGAGCGATGCACGATTTCACCGTGCTCCCCTGGGGCGACATCGTTTCCCTCTAAATCGACGATACGCGTTTCTACCGTGAGAATCGGACGACCCGCCGATGCCGGGCGCTCGGCATGCTCTTCGGGTCGTAAAACAGTCGCCAAGGGCGCTATTTCGCTTTGGCCGTAACAGTTGTATAACCCCACACCGCTAAAGCGCTGCTGCATCTCTTCGAGTACGGGCACCGGCATAATGGAGGCACCGTAGTAGGCTTTTTTCAGGCAAGAGAGGTCGTGCTGGCCGAACTGCGGATGGCGTAAGAGGCTTATCCACACCGTAGGCGGCGCAAAAAAAGAGCTAATCTGGTGTTGAGCCATGGCCGCTAAGCAGCTTTCGGGCAGCGGCGCCTCCAAAAGAGTGACCGGGGCACCGAGCAGTAATGCAGGCATTAAAAACACGTGCATTTGCGCTGAGTGGTAAAGCGGCAATGCGGCCAACATCGCCTCATTGCCTTTGATATCCAGCTCCACCATACACGCCATGTATTCAGCCATTAGCGCCTGATGGCTCATCATCGCGGCCTTGGGCGCGGCGGTCGTGCCCGAGGTGTAGAGCAGCTGGGCAAGGCTACTCCCTTCTAGCGCGACGTCAGGTTCTTTACTTGAGTGGGACGAACCGACGCTGGCTAATACATCGAAGCCGCTAGGCTCTACAGCATGCAAGGTGCCATTCACCGTCAGCGTGATGGATTGAGTGGCCTCACACACTTTGTCAGCCAGCGACGCATCACTCAGCACTCCCTTAGCGCCTGACTGCTGCAAAATGTAGCCAAGCTCCTCACTACTCAGGGCAAAATTGACCGGAACATGCACCAGCCCAGCCTTAACCGCTGCCAGCCAAGCAATCACGTAGGCGTCGGAGTTTTTGCCATAAACGGCTAGGCGGTCTCCTGGCACCAGCCCTGCCTCCAAAAGGGCGTTAGCCACTTGGTTAGCGGCAGCATTGAGGGTGTGATAGCTCCAAGAGCGCTCAGCGAAGCGAAGAGCCAGCTGCTGAGGATATTTACCTGCGCTGCGGTTAAGCGCAGCGCCAATGGTATTACGATGGATTGAGTCGGCAAGCGTCATGCTAAGTCCTTGTTGTTATGGTCTAAAAGGCTTCAGCGATGGATTAACTCGTTACCAATGGGCAGACGCTTTCAGACAGCGGCCTGAACGCTTCCTCTGCGGGGATAGTCCGCACGATGCGGAACAAGTCATCTTCATTGGCCGACTCTTCCGGTGTTTTCACTTCGACAAGATACATATCGTGCACCATGCGACCGTCTTCTCGGATATAGCCATTCGTGGCAAAGATATCGTTAATCGGCGTATCGGCCATCTGCTGGCGAACCGTTTGTGTATCATCGGTGCCTACCGCGGCAATGGCTTCTAGGTAGTGGCGCGTACTGGAATAAATTCCGGCGTGCACCATGGTCGGCATGCTGCCCGTGCGCTCACGAAAACGTTCCGCCCAGTCACGCGTCTCTTCATTGAGGTCGTAATACCACGCCTTGGTAAACTGCAGACCCTGCGCATTCTCAAGTCCAATACTGCGAATATCAGTACTAAACAGCACCATCCCTGCCAACACCTGGCCTGCTTGGGTAACCCCAAACTCCCCTGCTGTTTGCACTGCGTTGATAGTGTCCCCACCGGCATTGTTCAGGGCGATGACATCCGCCCCAGACGCTTGCGCCTGCAGCATAAACGATGAGAAATCGTTGTTGGGGAAGGGGTGGCGGGCGCGCCCTACGATGGTCCCGCCATTTTCAGTGACGACACGCTCGACGTCCGCTTCAAGTGCGTGACCAAACGAGTAGTCAGCGCTCAATAAGTACCAGTTTTTGTAGCCCTCTTGCGTAATCGCTTTAGCAGTACCATTAGACATTGCCCAGGTGTCATAAACCCAATGAATATGATTGGGAGAACAGTGCTCATTGGTCACTCCAGATGAAACCGCGCCGTTCACTAACCCCAGCTTATCGGCCTCTTGCAACAAGCTCACCGCCGCCAATGTGACCGATGACGCCACCAAGCCTGTGACCATATCCACGTTACGCTCGTCGATCCATTCACGCACGACGCTGGAGCCCACGTCGGGACTATTTCGGTCGTCGGCACTAAACACAACGATATTGGCACCCTGCACGCTACCCCCCACATCTTCTATGGCCATATGAATGGCATCCTCACCAAGGGGGCCGATGGGGTCACGGTAAACCCCCGACATATCAGCTAGATAACCAATACGAATTTCGTTATCCGAGATCCCTTCATTGGCCATTACCTGGGGCGCACAGGCGGCCGTAAGCACCGCAGCGGATAGCGCTGTCATTGCGAAGTGACGTGATAATTGCATGATTTATACCTGTCTATTGTTGTTATTGAAGGAGTATTTACTGTGCATTTATTCGATGGACCCCTTGCATAGTAAAAGTAAACACCCGGCTACTGTTTACCTAACAAGCCAGTTTTTTTGCAATTCGTGCCATTCGTACCGCGTGCAGATTGTAGGCGCATTAGTGGTTGTGAGCCGCCAGCGTTACAATAGCGTTAATGACCCATGGCGGAGGAATACAGTTTGGCAAGCATTGAGGCCGATACGTTTTTACCCGAAGCACTGCAATTTCGCCCCGAGACACCCTTGGTGGACATTGGCGCGAACTTGACCCACGAAAGCTTCCAGCACGACCTGGATGACGTGCTAGCGCGGGCCAAGGCGGCCAATGTTACGACGCTGATCGTGACCGGCACCGATATCGCCCACGCTAAGCAGGCTGTGCACATGGCGCAGCAGTACCCGGGGGTTCACGCAACGGCGGGCGTTCACCCTCATGATGCCAGTGGATGGACCGACACGGTCGCCCAAGAGATGCGACAGCTCTATGGCATGCCGGAAGTGGTGGCGGTTGGAGAGTGCGGGTTGGATTTTAATCGCAATTTTTCCACCCCAGCGCAGCAGGAGCATGCCTTCGAGGCCCAACTGGCACTGGCGGCAGAAAGCGGCCTGCCACTGTTTCTACATGAGCGGGATGCAGGAGCGCGCATGCGGGATATCCTCCGCCACTGGCGAGATGACATTAGTGAGGCAGTGATACACTGCTTTACGGCGGATCGAGCGACCCTGCATGGCTATCTGGACCTAGACCTACACATCGGCCTCACCGGCTGGATTTGCGACGAGCGCCGAGGGCATCATCTACGCGAAGTGGTGCGCGACATTCCGTTGGACCGACTGATGGTGGAAACCGACTGCCCTTACCTACTGCCCCGGAATTTGCCTGCTAAATTGAAGGGACGCCGACACGAACCGGCTTTGCTGCCATGGATCGTGCAAGAGATCGCCCGTTGGCATGAGGTAAGCGACACCGAGCTGGGGGCTGCTTCGACGCAGACCGCCCGACGTTTTTTCCGTATTGAATGCTGATGCTTAAAAGGAGCAACTGCGTGGCTGACTATCCTGGCTTCATTGCCATCGAAACAGGCGAAGACCATGGCCTGCCGCTCTCCATTGCCTGGTCGCTGCCCGATGGACGTATCAAACAAACGCTGATTCAGCCTGACGATAGCTGGATCGACGAAGACAGCAACGTCATGGGCGCGTACAGTATCGAAGAGTTGGAGAGTTTAGGGGTCAGCCCGCTGGACGTGATTCGCGAGCTGGAGAACGACCACTTCTCAGCGACTCTCTATACCAGCGATAACGGCGAAGACGAAGCCGCGCTCGCCAGGCTTTTCGATACTTATGGTCTGGATCCTTTCGTTGAACTTGCACCGGCCAAGGTGCTCTACGACCGGTTGGATGCCGGAGAGTGGCATCGCCTACGTAGCGAAGCCTTCAACGATCTTGGCCTGGAACCGATGCGCCCTGAGCACGAAATAGAAGTGATGCTGACCCTCCACCGCCAGTTAAACATACAGGATTAAACCGCGGCACATGCCGCTAGCTGCGCTCTTCCCTTGTCAATGGCGTCATCGAGAGAGGCGTGTTTCTGGTAATAGTGCTCCAACGCTGTATGAAAAGCGTTGGCGCGCAGCGGTAACCCCTCATATAAATAGGTCTGCGCTCTTGCAGCAACCTTTGCGGCGAAGGCGTCTCGGTCTACCTCGACCTCCCCCCCTAAGTTGTCAACGCTGACGTGGAACGTGCGCCCACAGGCATGAGCGAACAGTCGTTCGAGGGCCTGTGGCGCAATTTCTGCTCGCTCGAAGGCCTGCTGCTGTTCGGCATTCCGACCATCCGGTAGATACCAGTAGCCATAGTCTTCGAGCTGCCGCCGCTTTTCCCCTGCGATACACCAATGGCTAATTTCATGAAGCGCGCTGGCAAAATAACCACGAGCAAAAATAACTTGATGATACGGAAATTCGGCACTTGCGGGACGATAAAGCGGCTCATCGCCCCCTTTGACGAGACGCGTTTGAAACTGCTCTAAAAACACACCATCGAACAGCGCCCTGATATCGTCGAGCGTCCAACGCTCTTTTTCGTGTGTGACCATGTTGATACTTTCGTGATGCATTTCGCGCAGTATACCCCTGCCCCTCCACAAGGCTAAAGAGGAGACGGCAAAGCACAGCGACTCCTGCTACTCTATCGACTTTTCTTAGGTCTCTTTGCTAAACAGGAGCCATACTTTGGGCGGCTTTACTAGCGATATCAAATCCATCTACTGGCCAGAAACATGCACGCTGGTCACATTGGCACTGCCGATTTGTGGTGCACAGCTGGCTCAAGCGGGCATGAGCGTAGTGGATGTCATGATGACGGGCAGGCACAACGCCACCGACTTGGCGGCGGTCTCTGTCGGGTCGAGCTTATGGATGCCGCTGATGCTCTTCATGACCGGCACCCTCATGGGCTTGACGCCCATCGTGGCACACTTGCTGGGTGGCCAGCGCCACGACGCCATTCGCCCAGCCGTGCATCAAGCTTTGTGGGTAGCGTTGGCATTGGGCCTACTCTCCGCAATCTTGCTATGGGTCGCCGTGGCGCCTATTTTCGAACGCATGGACGTGCCGTCGAGCGTTGCAAAGGAGTCCGCTGCCTACCTTAGCGCTGTGGCGTTTGGCATGCCGGGCATTGCTCTCTTCCAAGCACTACGCGCCTTTTCGGATGGCATGAACCACACCCGCCCCGCCCTGTGGATCAGCTTGATCGGTTTGGCCGTCAATGTCCCCTGTAACTATTTACTCATCTACGGCGGCGAGGGTTTGTCGATTCTGTTTGGCGATCTCGCACCCGTCAGTTGGCAGCAGCTCCCGGCACTGGGTGCTTTTGGCTGTGGCATTGCCACCGCCATATCCATGTGGACCATGGCCATCGCTATGGCGCTTTACACTCGCCGCGGCAACACCTATCGCAGCGTGTCATTATGGCAGCAGCTGACGCCACCTCGTTTAGCGGGCATTCGCGAGCTCGTCGTCGTAGGGGTGCCGATCGGGGTGGCTATTTTCGTCGAAGTCACGCTGTTCACGCTGATCGCGTTATTCATTGCCAGCTTCGGTGAAGTGACCGTTGGCGCGCACCAAATCGCGCTCAGCTATACGACCATTCTGTTCATGTTACCGATGTCGTTGAGCATGGCACTGACCGTTCGCGTAGGTAACACGCTTGGCCAACAGCGCTTGACTATGGCGCGCCAAGTGGCTTGGAATGGTATCGTCATCAGCGTCATTGTTGCTGCCATCAATAGCACGCTATTGTGGTTCACTGCGCCCTGGGTGATATCGCTTTATACCTCGAATGCAGATATTCAAGCGTTAGCGCTTACCATCATTTCACTGGCGGTGATTTTTCAGCTTTCTGACTCCTTACAAGTCAACTTGGCTGGCGCACTCAGAGGCTACAAAGATACGCGGATCGTGATGGTAATTACCGTGCTCTCTTACTGGATCGTTGGTTTGGGAGGCGGGCACTGGCTAGGAACCTACGGCCTGGGGAGTGTGTCTGACCCGTTGGGTGTACACGGCTACTGGATTGGGTTGATTGCGGGCCTCAGCACAGCTGCCTGTTTATTGGCTTGGCGTTTAAAAAGGATCAGTCGACAGGAGTGATGTATGCCCAAACCATTCCGCACCCTCTGGAGGCCGGTCGCTACGGTTTTTTTACTTGTTGGGTGTAGTGACGACAGCGCTGAGCACGCCTGGGAGCAATACCACCAGCAGTTGGCAGCGGCGCTCGATACACCACTGCCAACGCGATCAGAGCCGCGTAACATAGGTGCTTTCCCTGAGCGTCAGCAGCGCTTGATCGACGTGCCAGAAACCCGCGACGGCATGCTCAACATCTACGCGCTGCGTGAGTGCCAAATTACGTCCTTGATTGCTGCCCGCAATAATCAGTTGGGCCGTGTCGCCCCTCCCAGCCAGCACTGGCTTTATGAACGCTCTCTATGGCAACGCTTGGACGCTTGCTGGAATAGCGATATCCCCAACACTCTAGGCGATGACGACAAAGCACGCTTGGCGCAGCTAACCGATCTAAAAACCGAGCAGCTACCCGCTGTGAGCTGGAACGCCATCTTCGATTCCGACGAGTGGGAAAAAAGCTTTTCCAGGGCTAGCAGCCCACTACCCCCAGGGGGGACGGACGACATTAGCGAGCAGCTAGCTGCCCTCACTTATCTTCGTCAAATGGTCAATGAGCAGTTCAGCCATCGATGGGAGCAAGACTCTTCACGACTTGAGAATCACCTTAAGACATTACAGGAACGACCGCTTACGGCAGAGGTTCTGCGCGCGCTCCTCCTCGCGGAACAGCGACTCCGTGAAGCTAATCAACTGCTCACGCAGACCTCTGACGAAGAAGCCTGTCTCACCGTGGACACACCCGTTTGGATCGAGACGATGGCCACTCACTCACAGCAATGGCTCGTTAGCGTCAATCAATTGATCGATGCCCACCCAATCACACCTCCCGATGCTGTTGCTACTTACCAACGCGACTGGCTCTCACTGGATAATCCAGAGGCACCGTGGTCGCAATTTCAATCGACCTGGAAAGAACATACCGCGTTAAAGAGCGCACACACTACTTGTACACCTGATTAAAAATCATGTTTACGCTTAACCTGACGGTCAAGCTGTGCTATTGGTGAAGGTAGCGGCAGGCGGTGATCGCTGCTTGCCAACGTCGTGGCCACGCAGTACAAGGAGGGACACCATGGGCGCACCCCTGTCAACTCGCTCTGCCCAGGTCATCGACCTGGAAACCGTGCGTCAGCGTCATCAGGCGCGAAAGTATTTAGTGCGTTTAGCCCCAGAGCTAGATGGATTAGAGATGGTCTACCAGCTCGCTGCGAGTCCCGACACCTACTACGGCCTGCCGATTCTTGCTTGGGGGCTGAGAGAAGATGGTAGTGTCGTTGGCCTCGTTCCTTGGATGGAGTCACTCGTTGCTTGTCATGAGCTAGATAGTCATGAGAGTGGTGTTTTCGTTGGTTATCGTGACCCAGAGACAGACGAAATCTTCGACACTCCGCCTGACCACAAATACGATGAGCTGATCGCGGCAGCCGGTTACTTCGAGTATGAATCATCTGGCGACGTCACACTGATTCAGCAGCTTCCCGACACGTTAGGCACTCATGCGCTCTGCATGAATCACCCTAGCGCTCCTTGGCACATGAAGCCGGTGTATGGATGGCGCCTTTATAGCAATGGCAGCGTCGAGGCGGTCTTGGCAGATGAGCAAAAGGCCACTATGACACCGATCTTACTGGGGGATGAATGCCTTTACGATGCCCACTCCCAGCATCAAACCGTCTACTTCTTCCAGCGCCACATTGCCAACCGCATTTTGGACGAGGACCCAGCCACACTAGAGGCACTTGCCATGATGGTCGTACCCAGTAGTGACCATCCATAATCCTCTATGCAAGGCGTTTACTCTTTAGTCGGTAAACGCCTTGTCTCTCTCCACAGGGTCATGCTAAGCGGATAAAGTAGACGTATTGATCGCCCTCACTCTCCTTATGTAACAGTTCGTGGCCAAGAAATTGGCAGAACTTTGGCACATCACGAGTGGTGGCAGGATCGGTCGCCACGACTTTCAAGATTTGGCCCGACGCCATATCTCGCACTTTGTTATGCATCAACATAATGGGCTCTGGGCAATAAAGCCCTGTGGTATCTAATGCCGTATCGAACGCGGTGGAATCATCCGTAGTATCAGTCATCGACTCTCTCGGTTAGGAAACGGACCTATGATAAAAATCATCATTGAACGACGCATTATGCCCGGTTTAGAAGACGAATATGAACAGGCCGCACGCGAGGCCATGCGTGTCTCTCTGGGTGTCCGGGGCTTCGTTGGTGGTGAAACCTTGGTAGAGCTTGGCCACACCGACCGCCGTTTGATGATCACCAAATGGCGCGACCTGCGCGCCTGGAAAGAGTGGCACGGGAGCGAAGAGCGCGCCATGGCCATGCAGCGTATTTTACCGTTGCTCACGGAAGATGAAACCATCCGCATCTACGAGCCGGGCTACTAGGACACAGCAGTTGCCATACTAATGCGCTAATCTGACGTGTACCGTCACTTCTTCGCGATCGTGATAGAGGTGGCGGCATCGAATCGTGGCGTGGACCCCAGACGCCGCCAATGTTTCTTCCAGTGCCGCCAGACAGCGTGTCACTTCATCCCAACGCTTTTTCATCGGCAGTTTGAGGTTGAAAATCGCCTCCCTACACCATTTGCGCGTTAACCAGCGCTCAACCATGGCCAATACGCGTACTGGCTTATCGACAATGTCACACACCAGCCAATCCAATCGCTGGGGCGGCTCCCACGCAAAACCATCCTCACGTAGATGATCGATTTGCCCAGTGTCCATGAGCTGCTTATTCATGGGGCCATTATCGATGGCATAGACATACATACCACGCTGCACTAACTGCCATGTCCAGCCGCCCGGCGCTGCCCCAAGATCTGCCGCTTGCATGTGCGCGGCCAAACGCTCATCCCACTCGTCTCTGGGTATGAATTCGTGCCAAGCTTCCTCCAACTTCAACGTCGAGCGGCTGGGCGCGCGTGAAGGAAAACGCAACCGACGAATTCCGTTGATGAGCTCGCTGCGATTATCAGGAAAACTCATCCCTAGCTGGACACGGTCACCATCGGTCCAAAATATGTGTAAACGTCGGCCACCCGCTTTTTTGCGAAGCGCTCCTCGCTTTTTCAGCATGCTTTGCAATGGCTTGGTCAACGCCTTGATCAAACCCGCTAACGCTTTTCCCTCATTCGTATCCGGCGTTTCATGCCAAATGTCTTCAAAACTCCAACGGCTTGCTTTGATTTGCTCCAAGATAGCCGTTAGCCTATCATCACGCGACAATGCTAACGCAGGTAGCGCCGCTAAGCTCTGTCTGGCGAAGATGAGTCGATGGAAGGCGGCCCGACGATGTAAATCGTTAATGGCCTCTCCGTCTTGGCGCGTGACACTTACCCAACCTTCACCTCGCACCGACTCACAGGGCACGTCAAGTTGCTGTGCATGATGCTGCATCTCTGCTAACGCATCGTTTTCAAACCCTGGTCGGCAGTAAACAAGCCATGACGTGGGTACCGTATCGCTCACCTTTCACCTCAAAATCATTTGCAATCCATAAATGCGATATTTATCACTTGCTCGCTCGGCGGCCTGCATCATAGCACTTTGCGCGCCTCGCTCTAAGCGCGTCGTCTTTTCATTAGAAGTGTCGTACACTATCCAAACAGTATCTTGAGTCCTTCCTTCTTGGTGGGGCTTTTTTTATGCCAGACAGTACCATTTGACTAACAACGCACGCCGTGTCGTTCGGCCGCGTTTGCCAAGGAGAGCATCATGGGGCAGCGTCCTCCCCTCTTGATTAATCGTCTCGACGCAGATCGTCTGCAGCGCTTGATCGATAACGCCACCGACAAGGATCAAATGGTGGCTGAGCTTTTACAAGACGAGCTTAGTCGCGGAGAAGTAGTGGATCCTGAAGACATTCCCGACAACGTCGTCAGTATGAACAGCCAGATTCAGTTCACTGACCTAACGCGTAACCAGCAGATGGTGCGTACACTGGTGTACCCGCACTCTCTCAGCACGACGAAAGACGCTATTTCGATCATGGCCCCCATTGGAGCCAGCCTATTAGGGCTCAAAGTGGGCGACACCATCGACTGGCCGCTGCCCAATCAGCAAAATGCTCGCCTGCGAGTAGACGCGATTCTCTGGCAACCCGAACGCGAGAAGCAGTACCACCGCTAACGTCGATCAAAAGAGCCACTTATGCGAATAGGAAGGTGGCCAGTGCCCGTACCTTAGCAATGAACGGGATGGGTGAATAATAAATGCATGAATAATGCTATTCGCCCTTCCCCGCTTATGGTTTTTCACTTCCCCTTCGTGCACACAGCAAAAAACCCCGAGCACAGCGTACTCAGGGCCTGAATAATGGCGCGCTTATCGAGCGCGCAACAAAAAACCCAGCCGATTGGCTGGGTTCTTTGCGGTATAAGTGCCTGATTATGTTCGGGCCGGCCA
>NZ_JAKRFG010000009.1:0-167638 GCF_022348135.1 Halomonas sp. McD50-4
GCCACTCGGAACTGGACACCGCGCCGGACGGTCTGGCTGAACCCGGACCGGGAAGACCCGCTGGTTCAACGCGATCAGCGATTAGAAGCCGCCTGATTCCAGGTTCCAACAAGCTTGACAGGCATCGACCCACTTCCAGTACCAGCGGCAGCACGATAGGGACGACCAGAATGATGGCGGCTGCCGAGTGCAGGAACACACCGAGAATCAGGAAGATGATGTTCAGCAGTGCCAGGATCACATACTTGTTGCTGGTCAGGTCGCTGATTTGCAAAGCAATGGCCTGAGGAATACGGGTTTCGGTCAGATACCCGCCCACCACCGCAGACGCCGCCACGAGCAGCATGACGACGGCAGTTTGCACACCAGCGCTTTTGCACGAGTCGATGAAGTTCTTGAGGGTAAACTCGCGATAGACCACCGCACTGATGAAGATGGCGACACACACTGCCAGCGCAGCACCCTCCGTCGCCGTCACGAAGCCGCCGAAAATCCCACCCAGAATGATGACCGGAATCAACAGCGCCCAAACGGCCTCTTTCAGTGCCTTCCAGAGTTGCGACACCCGGAAACGACCTTCAGAGGGGAAGTTGTACTTACGCGCCAGGTAGTAGCACATGGCCGCCAAGCCCATCGCCCCCAGCAGGCCAGGAAAGATACCGGCCACGAACATCTGAACGACCGACTCCCCCGACATGACCGCGTACAGAATCATGGGTATGGAAGGCGGAAGGATAATTGCCAGACTGGCCGCCGAAGAGGAAATCGAGGCGGCAAACTCTTTGGAGTACCCCTTCTTGCGCATGGCAGGAATCAAGATACTGCCAATCGCCGACACGCCCGCCACCGATGACCCGGAAATTTCGGCAAAGAACACCGACGCACCGATGGTCACCATCGACAGGCCACCCTTGATGAACCCCACCATGGCCATGGCCAGATCGATCAAGCGTCGCGAGATGCTGGAGGCGTTCATGATGGCACCTGCCAGAATGAACAGCGGGATGGCAATCAACGGAAAGTTGGTTGCCCCCTCGAACATCGTCATACCCACCGTCGGCATCGCCATGCTGCCGTAGGTAATGAAGGTGGCGATCGTCCCCACCAATGCCAGAGCGACCGCCACAGGCACATTGATCAAGATCAGCGCAATCAGTGCAATGAAGATATAGAGAATGATCATGATGGTTACTTATCCTCGCGGCTGGGTGCTAACGGCTTCAATGTCGTCGGCATCGATACCGGCCTCTTCAAGCTCGTGGTCGATGAAGCCTTTGCCGCGGGCACTTCTCACTATGTCGGGTAGCCGTAGCAGCTCCGCGATGATGAACAGCACCGATGCAATGGGAATGGCCGACTGCACCACTTGCATGGAAATAGCCGGCAGACTCACCATGTTCATGCCGTCGAGAATCAGCATGACTTGATAGCTCGCCAGCCCCAGAAATATGAAAAAACCAATGGTGATCGCTTCGGCCAGTAATGCGACTGGCACACGAATGGAGGGCGGACACATATTCAGTACACTAGGACATGTAATGTGAGCCCCTTTAGCGGCCGCCAAAGCCGCCCCGTAATACGTTACCCAAGCCAATAGAACGGCCGCCAATTCGTCATACCAACTCAACGGAGAACCTAAATAGCGAGAAACGAAGCCAATGGTGACCACCCCCGCTAACGCAATCACCAACACCACAACGATACCTTCAAGAAATGCAAAGTAAGCATTCTTGAATTTGGTATAAGCGCTCATTGAAACCTCCTTTAGGAAGAGACGCCCACCTCCAAAGAGGTGGAACGCCGCTTCGAGATGATGGCTTGGTTATTCGCGCAGGGCAGCGACGGCATCCAGCATTTCCTGGCCGCCTTCGACATCATTGGCAAAGGTGTCATAAATGGACTGAGAGGCGGCCACGAAGGCATCGAAGTCTACTTCGTTCACTTCCATTCCCGCATCACGCATCAGAACCAACGTCTCATCATCCAGACGCTGCCCCTCTTCCAGAGCAAAGTCTTCGAGTTCAAGAGCGACTTCCTGCAGCACGTTACGGACATCGTCAGGTAGGCGATTCCAACTGGCACCGGCGGTTAAATAGGCGGGGGTATAAACGTGATTGGAAATAGAGAGATAGTCTTGCACTTCGTGAAAACGCGAGGAGTAGGTTTGAATCAGCGGGTTCTCTTGACCATCCATGGCTCCTGTCTGCAGGGCCACGAATACTTCGGAGAGCGACATGGGAGAAGGCGCGGCACCATAGCTGCGGAACATCTCTATCCGCCAAACACCGCTCGGGGTGCGTAATTTGATGCCGCCAAGATCTTCAGGAGTGGTAATAGGGCGTACGTTATTGGTGATTTGGCGGAAGCCATTTTCCCACACGGCAATAATGTTAAAGCCCTTGGCTTGGGCCGCCTCATAGAGCGGGCCACGGACGACTTCATCGCGAACGCGTTTCATGTGCTCGCGATCCTCAATCAGATAAGGCATTTCAAACAGTGCAAACTGCTCGGCTTCTGAGCTCATGACCGTTGAGGGAATCGCAAGATCGAGCGAACCAAGACGCAGACGACGCATCATGGACTCGTCGCTACCTAACTGGCTATTGCCATAGACATTCACTTCGGCAGCGCCGTCCAAGCGTTCATTGGCCAGCTCAGCAAAGCGGTTAGCAGTAATTTCAAACAGCGAGCCAGGCCCACCGACGTGGCCAAGCCTCACCTCGAGGTTAGCGCTGGCAACCGATGCGTGTAGCCCGAAGGTAACGGCAGCTGCCGCTAGCGCAGTCTTGATAAATTTCATGGGGTACTCCAAGTGAACCGTTGTTGTTGTTGGGTCTTCACCATTTCAATTTGAATTCAAAATTCAAAATTAGGTATTAAACTTTCGTCTTGAAGCAGCCTCCTAAGCGTCAACTTACTGATACACCTAGCATTTAAAAAAGTGATGACATAAAAAAAGCAGCGTTCAACGAACGCTGCCTGCTTGAACAACCACCTCGTTGGCCTAATGCTCTTCGCCACCGGGCGCTAACCCCCAGTGCAAATCGGCCGCTTTGATACCGGCAATGGCGACTTGCTGATCCTCTTCTGACGAAGCGCCACTCACCCCCACGGCACCTATGACACATTGCTCTCCATCAAGAATAGGCACGCCTCCCGCCACCGGCACAAAATGCCCTTTCGAAGCCGCTGCAACGCTAGCAAGAAACGCAGGGCGTTCGATATTGCGTTCCCCAATAATGCCGCTGGCAATGCCCATACCCAGTGCGGCGTGTGCTTTTCCCTGAGCCACCGGAAAACGTAGTGGCGCGCAGCCATCTTCACGCTCGGCAGCCACCACATGGCCACCTCCATCCAGCACTACCAGCGTGAGAGGCGGAAGACCGACTTTTCTCGCCTGTGCCCTCGCCCCGTCTAAGATGGCTCTGGCCTGCTCTCGACTCAACTGAACGCTACACATGAAAATATTCATTGCCATACATTGGCTCCTACATGGTTATTGATTGTTATGGGGAGCAGTTGGGTCACTGCCGCCTATCTAGCATAGCTCGACTTGCTACAATTGAATTCATAATTACTTTTGCGAATCATACAAAGAGTCGCCAATATAAGCGTATGGCTTTGTGTTCAAATGGTGTTTACAAAGCGGCACCCGTCGCTTGGTGGATACCAAGCGGATACACAAGAAGGGACAGAACAATGACGAAAATTTTACAGCGTAATCTTTATCGTGAAGTCGCTGACCGCATTGGTGAGCTGATTGAGCACGGTGAACTGGCCCCGGGTGAGCGGATCTCAGAAAAGCAGCTTTGCGAACGGTTCGGCGTATCACGCACGCCGCTTCGAGAAGCACTCAAGGTGCTGGCCACAGAGGGGCTTATCGAGCTGCTGCCCAATCGAGGTGCGCGGGTGGTGCGCTTGACGTTCAAAAAAGTGAAAGATACCTACGACTTAATGGCAGCATTGGAAGGTTTGTCCGGCGAGCTCGCCTGCCAGCACATCAGCGACGCTGAAATTGCGGCTATACGTGCCTTACACGATGCCATGCTCGAACACTATCGCCATCGAGATCTGGCCACTTATTTCGAGATCAACCAGCAGATCCATGAAAGCATTTTGGCCGCTTCGCGTAATGAGGTGTTGCAAGAGATGTACAGCAACCTCAGTCAGCGCGTAAAGCGAGTGCGCTACTCGAAAAAAATGACCCAAAAATTTTGGAGCCAAGCCGTTCAAGATCACGAGAACATGATCTCCGCGCTCGAGCAGCGCGACAGTAAACGACTTGGGCAAATTTTACGCGACCACCTGTGCAACAAGCTGGAAGTGGCCACCTTGGCAGGCGTCATTGAGGATGACAGCCTGAGTGCGGCCAACGCTTAACCTGCTATTGCCACTGTTCGAGGCGCATTGCTGAACGCTCTAAACGATCATGCTCCGCTTCTAGCTCACGAAGTAGCTCGCTGATACTGGTCAAGTGTTCCAACGCAATCTGTCGCGCCTGCTCGGCATCACCACTTACCACCGACTCATGCAGCCGAGCGTGCTGCTGATTGATCATCTCGCGAGGACCAGGCCGATGGTAGAGATGCTTTACCGAAGCAAACACGGAGCTGAGCAGCAAATCGGTCAAACTCTGTAAGGTATGCACCAAAACCGGGTTATGGGAAGCTTGCGAAATGGCGAGGTGAAACGCATGGTCTAGTCGAGCCAGATGCTCTACCTCTAACTCATCTGGCGAGGCAGCAGCATACGCCGCCATTTCGCGGTAGCGGCGAGTGATCAATACTCGATCCATCGATGTTCCCCGCCGTGCGGCCAGATAGGCGGATTCTCCCTCCAATAAGGCACGCACTTCGAGCAAATCAAACAGGGTACGCGGATGGTCGTTAAACAGGTGCATCAGCGGGCTTTGCTGGTGCATGGGGAGCAGCGACGCCACGGTCGAGCCGTGACCCTGGCGGGTATTGATAATGGCTTTACTGCGCAGAATGCGCAGCCCTTCCCGCAGCGAAGCCCGCGAAACGCCTAGTCGTTCGCACAGACGCCGCTCGGAAGGCAGCAACTGCCCAGGCCGAAAAACACCTTCCAGTATCAACTCTTCCAGGCGAGCAGCCACATGCTCGGGCGTGCGCCGCCCCATGGAGATATCGTCTCTGCTAAACGCCATACGCCGCTCCCTTGGATCAATTGGCCATCTCAACTGGGTAAGACCAAGTCATTCAGGCTCTTCTTCAAACTTACCACCGCCCTACTATCGACCAATTACTGGTCAGACCATTGCACCACAACCTAGACAGGCGCACAAAAAAAGCTCAAATTGAGCGCCATGGTAAAGCAACGCTACCGTTACTTTTAATGATAAAAACTTAGGGATGTCGTTATGAATATCCTTTTCGACGAGCGCCTCGATGGCGAGCTTGTCCACCGTGATAAAGCTGACGTACTCAGCGACCTGCAAGGCGCTGTCCCCTCTTTGACGCTATTGCATCGCGAGGAAGATTTACGTCCTTTCGAGTGCGATGGCCTCGCCGCCTATCGCGTGCTGCCCATGTTGGTGGCGCTACCGGAAACGCTGGAACAGGTCGAAGGCCTGTTGAAGCGCTGCCACGCGCTGGGCGTACCGGTGGTTACCCGCGGCGCAGGCACCGGCCTGTCCGGCGGTGCGCTACCGCTCGAACAGGGCGTGCTGCTGGTCATGTCGCGGTTCAACCAGATCATCAGCGTTGATCCTGATGCTCGCATTGCCCGCGTGCAACCAGGAGTGCGCAATCTTGCCATTTCAGAGGCGGCCGCCCCTTACGGGCTCTACTACGCCCCGGACCCCTCCTCACAAATTGCCTGCTCGATTGGCGGCAACGTGGCTGAAAATGCAGGCGGCGTGCACTGTCTGAAGTATGGTCTTACCGTGCATAACGTCATGCGCGTGGATGTCCTGACCATTGAAGGCGAACGTATGACGCTGGGCTCTGAAGCCCTGGATGCCCCCGGTTTCGACCTTCTGGCTTTGATGAACGGGTCAGAAGGCATGCTAGGCGTGGTCACGGAAATTACCGTGAAGCTGCTGCCCAAGCCGGAAACCGCCAAGGTATTGATGGCCAGCTTCGATGATGTGGAAAAAGCGGGCCGCGCGGTGGGCGACATCATTGCCGCAGGCATTATCCCCGGTGGCCTGGAAATGATGGATAAGCTCGCCATCAAAGCGGCGGAAGATTTCATCAAGGCAGGCTACCCCGTGGAGGCCGAAGCCATTCTGCTCTGTGAGCTGGATGGTGTGGAAGCCGACGTGGACGACGACTGCGAGACCGTGCGCCGCGTACTGGAAAAGGCTGGCGCCACTAACATTCAACAGGCACGTGACGAAGCCGAGCGCGCCAAGTTCTGGGCCGGGCGCAAGAATGCCTTCCCTGCCGTAGGCCGCATGTCGCCGGACTACTACTGCATGGATGGCACCATTCCCCGCCGCGAGCTGCCGCGCGTGTTGAAAGGCATTGCCGCACTTTCAGAAGAGAGCGGCCTGCCCGTGGCCAACGTCTTCCACGCGGGTGACGGCAATATGCACCCGCTGATCCTGTTCGATGCCAACAAAGAGGGTCAGCTTGCCCTGGCGGAAGACGTAGGCGGCAAGATCCTGGAGCTATGCGTGGCCGCCGGTGGCTCGATTACCGGCGAGCATGGCGTAGGTCGCGAAAAAATCAACCAGATGTGCAGCCAGTTCCAGCCCGATGAGCTGACGGTCTTCCACGCGCTGAAAGCGGCGTTCGACCCCAAACGGCTGCTCAACCCAGGGAAAAACATTCCAACCCTGGCGCGCTGTGCCGAATTTGGCGCGATGCATGTGCATAACAACGAGTTACCGCATCCGGAGCTGCCACGCTTCTGATGCTATAAGGAACCACCATGACCGAACTAGCGATACACGCTGCCGACCGAGACATTGCCATTGAGCTGAGCGAACAGGTTCGCAGCGCCTACCACGACCACACTCCGCTGCGCATCGTGGGGGGCAATACCCGGGCCTTTTATGGTCGTCCGGTGGAAGGCACGGAACTCAGCGTCGCTGCCCATAGCGGCATCGTCTCTTACGACCCTATAGAACTCGTCGTCACGGTTCGGGCAGGCACCCGCCTGAGCGCGCTGAACGCGGCGCTGGCAGAAAAACATCAAATGCTGCCTTTCGAGCCGCCCATTTTTGGCGACGCCAGCACCATTGGCGGCGCGGTGGCCACCGGTATGTCCGGCCCTCGTCGCCCTTGGGCAGGTGCCGCACGGGATTTTGTCCTGGGCACTCGAGTGATTACCCAAGAGGGCAAACTGCTGCGCTTTGGCGGCGAAGTCATGAAAAACGTGGCGGGCTATGACCTGTCCCGCATGATGGCAGGTGCCCAGGGCACGCTGGGCGTGCTGGCCGATATCTCGTTTAAGGTGCTGCCCATTCCCACCGCCAGCCACAGCCTGCGCCTTGACATGGGCTTGCAAGATGCCTTAGCGAAGCTCTCTGAGCTTGGCCGCCAGCCGCTGCCCATCACCGCTGCGGCATGGCACGCAGGCGAGCTTTTTATTCGGTTGGAAGGCGGTGAAAGCTCCGTCAAGGCCACCAAAGAACGCCTGGGCGGTGAAGAACTGTCTGCGGATTTCTGGCAGCAGCTGCGTGACCAGCAGCATGGCTTTTTCAGCCTCAATGAAGGACAGGCGCTGTGGCGCCTCTCGCTACCGCCCCATACCCCAGCGCTAGAACTCGCCGTTGATGAAAGCGATATCTTCTATGATTGGGGCGGCAGCCAACGCTGGGTGAAAACCGCACTACCCGCAGACACGCTGCGCGATGAATGCCAGAAGGCCGGTGGCCACGCTACCTGCTATACCCCGCATGCCCAAGGGGGTGCAGAGTCACCCTTTACGCCACTGAATCCTGTGGTCGAGAAGTACCATCGCAACCTGAAGGCCGAGCTGGACGCCCACGGTATTTTCAACCCTGGTCGTCTTTATGCGGCATTTTAATCAGGAGAGCTGACATGCAGACGCACTTTACCGATGCCGACCGCCAGAAACCGCATATCCAGGAAGCCGAGCGCATTCTGCGCACCTGCGTACATTGCGGCTTTTGTAACGCCACCTGCCCTACCTATCAGCTACTGGGCGATGAGCGAGACGGACCGCGCGGGCGCATCTACTTGATGAAAGAGTTGCTGGAGAGCCGCGATGACGATGACCAAGTCACCGAAGAGACTCGTCTTCACCTCGACCGTTGCCTAACCTGCCGCAATTGTGAGACGACCTGCCCCTCTGGCGTGGAGTACCACAAACTTTTGGACATTGGCCGCGCCGAAATCGACCGCCGCGTGCCGCGACCAGCCGCCGAGCGCGCCCAGCGCTATGCGCTGCGCAAAATGCTGGTGGACCCGAAACGCTTCAAAGCGCTACTAACGCTAGGGCAAACCTTCAAGCCTCTAGTGCCCGGCAAACTGCGTAGCAAAATGCCGCCTGCACCGGTCGATGCAGGCCAGCGACCCAACAGCCAGCGCCATGCCCGCAAGGTGTTGATTCTAGAAGGCTGTGTGCAGCCCGGCCTGTCGCCCAACACCAACGCAGCCACGGCGCGCCTGCTCGACCGTTTGGGCATTAGCGTCACACCGATTAGTGAAGCTGGCTGCTGTGGTGCTATCGACTTCCACCTCAATGCCCAAGAGGCGGGCCGCGAGCGGATGCGCGCCAACATCGATGCCTGGTGGCCGCAAATCGAGCAGGGAGCCGAAGCCATCGTACAAACCGCCAGCGGCTGCGGCGCGTTCGTCAAAGAGTATGCTGACATGCTCAAGGACGACCCCGCCTACGCTGAAAAGGCCAAAAAAGTCAGCGCACTGGCGAAGGATATCGTCGAAGTACTGCGCGACGAGCCGCTCGAGTCGCTGCAGCTTAAAGAGCACCAGCGCTTAGCCTTCCACTGCCCCTGCACGCTGCAGCACGCCCAGAAACTCAACGGCGCAGTGGAAGGCGTGCTTAGCAAACTCGGCTTTGCACTAACGCCCGTGAAAGATGCCCACCTGTGCTGCGGCTCAGCAGGCACCTACTCGGTCACACAGCCAGAGCTCGCCACTCAGCTGCGCGATAACAAGCTGAATGCGCTGGAGGCAGGCAACCCTGAGGTGATCGTGACCGCCAACATCGGCTGTCAGACGCATCTCGCCAGCGCCAACCGCACGCCGGTACGTCACTGGGTGGAAGTCGTGGACGCTGCCCTGGTATAAACCTCTAACACTTGCGGCGCTCGGCACAACGCTAACCGTCGTGCGCCTCGCTTCACCCCCGATGACAAAAAGGAATCTTCGATGCAAACCAAAGCTGTTTTAGGCCAAGCAGACGTTATCCAAGTTCTCGACGCTGCCCAGAAAGAAGCTGACAACAACGGCTGGCCGGTCACCATTGCCGTTACTGACGATGGTGGCCACCTACTGGCACTGCGCCGTTTAGACGGTGCTGCCCCGTTCAGCGCCGATGTTGCTACCCAAAAAGCGCGTAGCGCGGCCCTGGGTCGTAAGGAGACCCAAGTGTTTGAAGAGATGATTAACGGTGGCCGTACGGCGTTTGTCTCTGCACCGCTACAGGGTCTGCTATCTGGCGGCGTGCCGATCATCGTGGATGGTCACGTCGTCGGCGCTGTCGGCATCTCTGGCGTCAAGCCAGATCAAGACGTGCAAATTGCCAAAGCAGGCGTCAGCTCGATCGCCTAACGCTTACCTAGTCAATAACAGCAGCGTGCAGCGTATTGACTGCACGCTGTTCGTTAACGTGTGGTGTACACGCAATAAAAAAGCCCGAATCATAGATTCGGGCTTTTAGGAATTTGTTCGGCTTTATCAAACGATTGCCGATGAGTGCTTAATGGCGGACCGGACGAGACTCGAACTCGCGACCTCCGGCGTGACAGGCCGGCATTCTAACCGACTGAACTACCGGTCCACTATAAGACACATAACCATTCAACAGACAATTTAAGCGGTTCAGGGGCGCATAAATGTGAAACTGAATGGTGGGTGGTACTGGGTTCGAACCAGTGACCCCCAGCTTGTAAGGCTGGTGCTCTCCCAACTGAGCTAACCACCCAATATACTGAAAGCTCATCGCTTATCAATATTGCTACTTATCAAGTTATCGTGGCGGACCGGACGAGACTCGAACTCGCGACCTCCGGCGTGACAGGCCGGCATTCTAACCGACTGAACTACCGGTCCGAATAACGATAACCAACTGCAGGCTTATATGATGATGGCGGACCGGACGAGACTCGAACTCGCGACCTCCGGCGTGACAGGCCGGCATTCTAACCGACTGAACTACCGGTCCACTAATGCATCATTGACTGCGTTACGTTTCCAGGGCACCAAATGAATGGTGGGTGGTACTGGGTTCGAACCAGTGACCCCCAGCTTGTAAGGCTGGTGCTCTCCCAACTGAGCTAACCACCCGCTGGTCACGTGGCGCTGCATTCTACAGAAGCCTGCTTGAATGTCAACACATCGTGTTTAAATTTATGATTTAAACCAGTGTGCTGCACCTACTCAAGGCAACCGCTTACTGAGCGCGGACGAAGGATGCCGCAACTATGGCGGCTTCGTCAATCAAAACCTGCTGATTGACGCCAGAACGTCGTCGCGGTTTAAAGTCATGGTCACCATCGGTGAGCCAATGAATGCGTAGCGAGTCAGGTAACGCATAACAGGCTACCTCTTCACGCGTGCCGAATGGGTCACGCTCACCTTGTAGAATGAGCATGGGCACCGAGAGCTGAGAAAAGTGGCCGGTGCGAAGTGACTCAGGCTTTTTGGGAGGGTGAAATGGATAGCCTGCTGCGATGACGCCTGCGCAAGGATATTGGATGGCAAGCAGCGAGGCCACTCGACCGCCCATCGATTTCCCTCCCAACCAAAGCGGCGTATCGTGCAGCGGCGCGAGCAAGTCATACCAAGCGGCAAAATGATCGACAGATGTCGCCACGGGCGGTGGAGGCCGACGTTTCGCTTGCTCGCTCATCTGCTGCATATAAGGAAAGTCGATGGCCCAGACTTGAAGCCCTTGGCTAACCAGCATCGCGGCAAATTGCCGCATGAAATCGGACAGGTGACCTGCACCAGCACCATGGGCCAGAAGAATTCTTCCCCCTACGGGCACTCCCGAAACGCTCACCGGTCCAACACCCTCCACGACGAACCGCTGAACTGCGGGGCTAGCGGGCCGTGCCTTCAGGTCATTTGGAGCGACAGCCTCGAAACCATGATCGGCGTAGTACGACACCCTGCTCTCCTAATAATTCAGCGTTACATCCATTGGCGTGTTCAGCTTAGGGCGCGGCTGCGATAGAATCTAGGCCGGATCTTGACCTGCATCATCAAGCGGGTGGCCGCACCCGTGCACAATGCGATGGCAGCGTGCGATTGCAAAATGCCACGGGTTACCCCCTAACCGCGTTCGATGGGAACATGAAATGAGCACAGCATTGGAACACCCGACCTACAATTACAAGGTAGTTCGGCAGTTCGCGATTATGACCGTTGTGTGGGGCATCGTAGGTATGACGCTTGGCGTTATCCTTGCCTCCCAGCTGGTCTGGCCGCAACTGAACCTCGGCCTACCTTGGACGAGCTTCGGGCGTCTTCGTCCGTTACACACTAACGCCGTTATTTTCGCCTTTGGTGGTTCAGCGCTCTTTGCGACGTCTTACTACGTCGTGCAGCGTACCTGTCAGACTCGCCTGTTCTCTGACAAGCTCGCAGCATTCACCTTTTGGGGGTGGCAAGCGGTGATCCTGTCGGCGGTAGTCTCTTTACCGCTGGGCTACACCACGACCAAAGAGTACGCAGAGCTCGAATGGCCGATCAACATCCTGCTGGCGGTGGTGTGGATCAGTTATGCGATCGTGTTCTTGATGACGATCAAAAAGCGCACCACGTCGCATATCTATGTGGCCAACTGGTTCTTTGCTGCGTTCATTTTAACGGTTGGCGTTCTGCACATCGTGAACAACGCCGCGATCCCCGTCACGCCCATGTACTCCACCTCCATTTATGCCGGTGCCGTCGATGCCATGGTGCAGTGGTGGTACGGCCACAACGCGGTGGGCTTCTTTCTGACGGCGGGCTTCCTGGGCATGATGTACTACTTCGTACCCAAGCAGGCTGAGCGTCCGATCTACTCTTATCGTTTGTCCATCGTCCACTTCTGGGCGCTGATCATGATCTACATGTGGGCGGGCCCGCACCACCTACACTACACCGCACTGCCGAACTGGGCGCAGTCGCTGGGCATGATCATGTCGATCATTCTGCTGGCACCGTCTTGGGGCGGCATGATCAACGGTATGATGACCCTGTCGGGCGCTTGGCATAAGCTGCGCACCGATCCGACCCTGCGCTTTTTGGTCGTCGCGCTGTCGTTCTACGGCATGTCGACGTTCGAAGGCCCGATGATGGCGATCAAGACCGTCAACGCGCTATCGCACTACACTGACTGGACCATCGGTCACGTCCACTCAGGCGCACTGGGCTGGGTAGCGATGATCACCATCGGCTCCATGTACCATCTGATCCCGCGTCTGTTTGGCCGCACCGAAATGTACTCCGTCAACCTGATTGCCGTGCACTTCTGGCTAGCGACCATCGGCACCGTACTCTACATTGCCGCCATGTGGGTCAACGGTATCATGCAGGGCCTAATGTGGCGCGCCATCAATGCTGACGGCACGCTAATGTACACCTTCGTGGAATCAGTCGAGGCCAGCGGCCCAGGCTATTTTGTGCGCATGGTGGGTGGCCTTTTCTGGGTAACCGGTATGCTCTTGATGGCCTTCAACGTGTATATGACCGTGAAGCGCCGCGAAGCCATTGGCCTCACTGCGCCACAAGCCGCCTAAACCGGGGAAGTTAAGACCAATGAAACACGAGATTGTCGAAAAGAACGTTGGCCTACTCGCCGTATTGATCCTGGTCGTGATCAGCTTTGCCGGTTTGGCCGAAGTCGTTCCGCTGTTCTTCCAAAAACAAACTACCGAGCCGGTCGAAGGGCTACGCCCGCTGACGGCGCTCGAATTGGAAGGTCGCGATATCTACCGCCGCGAAGGGTGCGTGGGCTGCCACTCACAGATGGTCCGCCCCTTCCGCGCCGAGACCGAGCGCTACGGCCACTACAACGTTGCCGGCGAGCAGGTGTATGAGCACAATTTCCTGTGGGGCTCCAAGCGCACTGGGCCAGACCTGGCGCGCGTAGGCGGTCGTTACAGTGATGATTGGCACCGAGCCCACCTCTACAACCCGCGCGATGTGGTGCCAGAATCGATCATGCCAGCCTACCCCTGGCTGTTTGAGCGTACCCTCGACGGCGAAGCCACACCGGATAAAATGCGCACCCTGCGTCAGCTCGGCGTGCCCTACACCGATGAGGACATCGCCAATGCTACCGCTGACGTACGCGGCACCCAGGAAATCACTGCCCTGGTCGCCTATTTACAACAGTTAGGAACCGTGCTCGAGGGCACACGTTAAGTTATGGATACGGGAACTTTCCGCGGCCTGATCACGCTGATTTTGATCTTCGCTTTTATTGGCATCTTTTTCTGGGCCTACTCGAAGCGACGCAAGCCAGACTTCGACGAAGCGGCTAACCTGCCCTTTGCCGACGATGATGAGCAGCCGACCCGTGACAAGCATGCTTCGACCAAACACGAAGCGGATTCCCGCCACGACAGGGGAGATAAGAATAGATGAATAATTTATGGGGTGACTCCCTATCCAGCTTCTGGAGCGCCTGGATCATCGTCATCACACTGGGCACGATCGCGCTAAGCGTTTGGATTTTGCTAGCCAACCGCCGCACCGACAAAACCCCAGACGCCGATGGCAATGTCGAGACCACTGGCCACGCAGCTGATGGCATCGAAGAGTATGACAACCCGCTGCCACAGTGGTGGTTCAAACTCTTCATCTTGACCGTGGTGTTTGCGCTCGGCTACTTGGTGCTCTACCCCGGCCTGGGTAACTATGCCGGTATCCTGGGCTGGTCCCAGGAGAGTCAGTGGGAAGAGGAAGTGGCCGAGGCCGAAGAGCGCTTCACGCCCATTTTTGCTCAGTATCAGGAAGTGCCCATCCCCGAGCTGGCGCGTGATGGTGACGCCATGCAGGTGGCCGAGCGTATCTTCCTGAACAACTGTGCCGTGTGTCACGGCTCGAACGCCCAAGGCGGCTACGGCTTCCCCAACCTGACCGACGATGACTGGCTTTACGGTGGCGAACCCGAGAACATTCTGACCACGCTGAACAACGGCCGTAACGGCCTGATGCCGTCCTGGCAGCAGCTCGGTGAGAACAACATCGAAAACCTGACTCAGTACGTGCTGTCACTCTCCGGTGAGGAGCATGACGCCGAGCGCGCTGCCAGTGGTGAAAGTACCTTCCTGGCCGCCTGTGCGGCGTGCCACACGCCCAGCGGCACGGGGAACACTGCGCTTGGTGCGCCGAACCTGACCGACGACGTGTGGCTCTACTTGGCCCCAGGCCAAAGTGTGGCCGACTCGATTCGTCAAACGCTGCGTAACGGCCGTAACGGCCACATGCCTGCCCAGGCAGCGTATATCGGTGAGGAACGCGTCCATCTCGTCGCCGCTTACGTGTATAGCCTGCGCTTCAACGACTAGTCCCGTTGACAGGCGTTTAACGCAAGCGTGAACGAAGGGGTGCGGTTACATACCGCACCCTTTCTACATCTAGCGACCGCTCAGCCGCCCGACGATCCGTTACACTATCGCTAGTCATGTGCGAACAACGACTCGGCATAGCACAACGCAACCTGCGCTGTGTGTTGACGTCGAGTTTGCCGGGCTGATGTCCACTCCTGCCTATTGAGCTGCGATCACCGCCATGGAAAAAATACCTAGCCACGATATTACGCCGCCAACCGTTGGGCACCACACGCCGGGTGACACCACCACGCAAGAGATGTACGCCAAGCGGCGACATATCTATGTGCGTGAGATCAAAGGGCTGTTTCAAAAGGTACGACGCAGCGCCAACTGGGCGCTCATGTTGGGCTTCTTTTTGCTGCCTTGGGTGAACTGGGGGGATCGCCCCGCCGTATGGTTCGATCTGCCAGGCCGCGAATTTCATATTTTTTCGGCGACCTTCTATCCGCAGGAATTCATCCTCTTATCGTGGCTGCTGATCATTTGCGCCTTTGGATTGTTTTTTATTACCGTTTTCGCTGGGCGCGTTTGGTGTGGCTATACCTGCCCGCAGAGCGTCTGGACCTTTCTGTTCATCTGGCTCGAACATCGCATCGAAGGGTCGCGCAATCAGCGCATGAAGTTGGATAACCAACCAATGAATGCCCATAAAGCCTGGCGCAAAGGCGCCAAACACGCCGCCTGGTTGCTGATCGCCCTGGCCACCGGCGTGACGTTCGTCGGCTACTTTACGCCGATTCGTGACCTGGTCACGGAGCTCCCCACTTTGGAAGCCCACGGCTGGTCCTATTTTTGGGTAGGCTTCTTTTTAGTCTTCACCTATCTCAATGCGGGCTGGCTGCGCGAGCAGGTGTGCATCTATATGTGTCCCTATGCCCGCTTCCAGTCGGTGATGTTCGATCGCGATACGCTGATCGTTTCCTATGACGCCGCGCGCGGCGAACCCCGTGGCCATCGTAAAAAATCCCTCGACCACGCCCAGGTTCGTGAAGCGGGCTTGGGCGACTGCATCGATTGCGAACTCTGCGTTCAAGTTTGTCCTACCGGTATCGATATCCGCGACGGGCTGCAGTACGAGTGCATCACCTGTGCAGCCTGTATCGATGCCTGCGATAGTGTGATGGACAAAATGGGCTACCCCCGCGGCCTCGTTCGCTACACCACCGAAAACGCGCTGGAAGGTAAAAAGAGTAATATCCTGCGTCCGCGTTTGATCGGCTATTTCGTCGCACTGCTGGTGATGATAGCGACCTTTGCCTGGGCGGTGAACGATCGTACGCCGCTGAGTTTCGATGCCGAACGCGAGCGAACGCAGCTCTATCAAGTCACTCGCGATGGGCTGATCAGCAACGTTTATAGCCTCACCGTACGCAACCTGGATTCGCAAGATCACACCTACGTGATCAGCGCCGCCGGGCTCCCCAACCTACAGGTGGACAACACCTCGCTGCGGGTACCCGCAGGCGAGTCGCGCATTCAGGTCATTACCGTACTGGCAACCCCAGATACGTTGAGCGAGCCTAGCCACGCCATCACCTTGACGCTGCAAGCGCAGCAAGACGAACAGATTCAACAGACCCGTGAAGCGCGGTTCTTGAGCGACATCAGGAGATAAGTACGTCATGTCCGACACCCCCATTCCGCCTTGGTACAAACAGTTCTGGCCGTGGTTTTTACTCGGACTGCTGTTTTCGTCCATCCTCTTCAGCACTGGCTTCGCCATCATGTCGATCAAAAGCTACGACGGCATGGTGGTTCAGGAGGATTACTACGAGCACGGTAAAGCCATCAACATGGTGCTAGCGAAGCAGGAGCGCGCACGCGAACTCAACTTGAGCGCCGATCTGCGCATCGATCCACTCACCAGCGATATCGTCATCGACCTGACTGGGGACGCTCGGCCAGATAAGCTCTATCTCGATCTGATCTTCCCCACCGAAGATGATCGCGATCAATCCTTCGTACTGGAGCACGTGCGGGAGGGCCGCTATATCACGCAAGGTCCAGATAACCTGCGCTACCGGTGGTACCTTCAAATTCAGCCCGAGCAAGGCAACGACGCGGACTGGCGTCTCATTGGCGAAGCTCGCTTTCCCAATGAGCAGACTATTGCGCTGCTACCGGGAGGGCGGTCAGAGAGCGAATGAGCACCCACCCGCAAAGCTGCTACCACTGCGGTAGTCAGGTGCCTGACGGGGCGACATGGCGCATCGTCGTCGATGACACGTCCCACCCCTTGTGCTGCCCCGGCTGCGAAGCCGTGGCACACGCCATTGTGGATGGCGGGCTAGAGAGCTACTACCGCTACCGCACCGAACTACCCGAGCGGCCCGACGAGCGCCAAGCGGCCAAAGCGGAAACCTGGTCCGTGTTCGACGACCCTGGACTTCAGGCGCAGTTCGTTCACCCGGACGGAGAAGAGGGCCACGTCAGGGCAACGCTGGCCATCGACGGCATTACCTGTGCCGCCTGCGCCTGGCTCATCGAACACCGCCTGAACGCACTCGAAGGAGTCGCTTCCAGCGCGGTCAACCTGACCCATCACCGCCTACGCGTCTCCTGGGATCCCAGCGCCATCAAGCTCTCCCAGCTCTTTGCCGAGCTTGCCGCCATCGGCTACGAGGCACAGCCCTACGAGCCCGACCACGCCCAAACGCGCTTGCAGCATGAGGAGCGCATGAACGTGCGCCGGTTAATCGTGGCAGCGGTAGGGATGATGCAGGTGATGATGTTTTCCATCCCAATCTATGTGTCAGGGCCTGGGGAACTCAGTGAAGATTTCTTTGCGCTTTTTCACTGGCTCTCGTTTGCGTTGGCCACTCCGGTGGTCTTCTTCTCAGCACTACCCTTTTTCCGCAACGCCCTTCGTGATCTCAAAACGGGCGTCTTGGGCATGGATGTGCCCGTCTCACTGGCCATCGGCGGTGCCTATCTGGCCAGCAGCTATGCCGTACTGTTCAACGTTGGCGAGGTCTATTTCGACTCTGTCGCCATGTTCACCTTCTTCCTACTATTTGGCCGCTACGTGGAAGGACGCGCGCGGCGGCGCAGCGGCCACAGCGGCAATGCATTAAGTGGTGTGCTGCCGGTTTCTGCTACCCGACTGGAGGCGGACGGCAGCGAACGCATCCTACCCGCCAGCGAGCTAGCTCCCGGGGATCGAGTGCTCATCAAGCCCGGCCACGGTGTGCCCGCCGATGGCATCATAGAAGATGGTGAATCCAGCCTGGATGAGTCGATGCTAACCGGCGAATATCTACCCGTCACTCGCCGAGTAGGCGAACAGGTCGTGGGCGGCAGTCAAAACATGGAAAACCCGCTCACGGTGCGGGTTACCCATGCCGGCAGCCATGCGCGCGCGGCGGGTATCGTGGATTTGACCGATCGGGCCTTTGCCAGCCGCCCAAGGCTGGCCCAGATGGCAGCGCGAATGGCGCACCTATTCGTTCTACGCCTACTGGTGGTCACCGCCTGTGTCACCGTGGCGTGGTGGTTCATCGACCCGTCCCGTATGCTCTGGGTGCTGCTGTCGGTGCTCGTGGTCACCTGCCCGTGTGCACTGGCGCTCGCCACCCCAACGGCTCTCACGGCAGGGCATGGTCAGTTGCGCCAACGCGGCGTCCTGATCACCCGAGCCGATGCTATTGAGTCACTTTCGAACGTGACACGGGTGATTTTTGATAAGACCGGCACGCTGACCCGTGGCGAGATGCAGCTCACCCAGACGCATCCGTTAACCGAGCAGAGCAGCGAACGGCTACGCGCGATCGCTGCCGCACTAGAAGCTCACTCCGAGCACCCGATTGCCCGCGCTTTTCGACCGTATAGGGACGCCACGCTGCAAGCGCGGCAGGTCAAAAGCGTTACCGGCAGCGGACTGGAGGGCATACTCGACGGCGCTACATGGCGCTTGGGCAAGCCCGATTTTGCAACGAGCCAAACACTCAGCACGCCTGGCCGCGGTCAGTGGCTACTACTTAGCGAAGACGATGCACCACGCGCCTGGTTCAAGCTCCATGACGGTGTCCGGGAAGACGCTGCGCACACCGTTGCCGCCCTACAAGCGAAAGGGCTTACCGTGGAGCTACTCTCCGGCGATACCCAAGAAGCGGTAGAAAGCTTAGCCGAGCAGCTCGATATCCCCGTATGGCACGCGGGCAAGTCACCGGAAGGCAAACTCGAGCGGCTGCGCGAGCTACAGGCCCAAGGCGAGCGCGTGGTGATGATTGGGGATGGCATCAACGATGTGCCGGTCTTGGCCGGCGCCGATGTGGCCATTGCCATGAACGGTGCCACCGACTTGGCGCGTACCCGCGCCGATGCGGTCTTGCTCAGCCCACGTTTGATGCGTATTTTCGAGGCCATCGAGATTGCCAACGCCACGCGACGCATCATGCGTCAAAACATGATCTGGTCGGTGTGCTACAACTTCTCTGCACTGCCTCTGGCTGCGATGGGGTTGGTACCGCCCTGGCTGGCGGCCATTGGCATGTCGCTCAGCTCACTCGTGGTCGTGGGCAATGCGCTGCGCTTGACCCGCTGGCGTAGCTCGACCGTTTCCCAGGCAGCTCCCGCGAGACCGGTGACCGCATGACGATTCTCTATTTATTGATTCCACTGTCGCTGATTTTGCTAGGGCTCGCAGTGTGGGCCTTCTTTTGGGCGGTGAAGAATGACCAGTTCGACGACTTGGAAGGCCCTGCCCATCGTATTCTGTTCGACGACGATGAGAACGATCTCACCCCCGAACAGCGCGCCGAGCGCAAAAAAGGCACCAAGCCACCCCGTGACCGTGAGCCACCGCCGTGAACCCGACCGGACTTGACTTGCCGCCACTGCTGGCAGCCTTCGTATTTGGCTTGATGGGGGGTGCCCACTGCATTGGCATGTGCGGCGGCATCATGAGTGCGCTCACCTTTGCCGTGCCACCCAGCATGCGACACCCTGCCCGTATGGGTGGATTATTGCTCGGCTATAACCTAGGGCGCATCATGAGCTACATGACGGCTGGCGCTTTGGTAGCCGGACTAGGCACCTTGATCTCACTATCGCCTCAGGCGCGTCTCGCGCTACAGGTCGTCGCGGCGGTGATGCTGATGTTGATGGCGCTGTATATCGCTAACTGGTGGAAAGGCTTATTGAAAGTGGAAGCGATAGGGCGCAGGCTTTGGCGCCATATCGAACCCATCGGCAGGCGCTTGATGCCCGTCGTGTACCTGCCCCAGGCGTTTGCTTTAGGCGCCCTGTGGGGCTGGCTACCCTGCGGATTGGTCTACTCGATGCTTGCTTGGAGCCTAGCCATTGCCGATCCGTTACAAGGGGCGCTATTGATGGGTGCCTTTGGTTTGGGCACCCTGCCCGCGCTGCTTGCGACGGGCCTAGCGGCACGCCAGCTCAGCCACTTGATTCGCCACCGTGCCACGCGCAGTATCGCCGCGCTGACCATCATCAGTTTTGCGCTGTGGCAGCTCTGGACGCTGTTCTCCCCCACCGGGCACTGAACCTATCGGCGGGCCGCACTTTCTCACCTTTCTAACTAGCTTAGCCGCTTCGGCATGGGCTTTTACGCCATTGCTTGATACAGCTCAACGCATTGCGCTACCCCCTGGCGTAGCATGAACGCATCCGTTCACTCGCTTGTTCTGTTACACCGGAGCGTTGCCTATGCCCGTTCATGCTACTGCTGCCCACGCCCAGACCACTTCATCAGTGGCTGAGGCCACTGCATGGGACGACGCCCTGATACGTCGTTATGACACGAGCGGCCCGCGCTATACCTCTTATCCGACAGCGCTGTCGTTTCACGACGGCTTCACCGCCGACGATATGGCCCAGGCACTAGAACGCAGTAACGCCAGCCAAAAGCCACTGTCGCTCTATGTCCACGTCCCATTTTGCCGCAAGATCTGCTTCTACTGTGCGTGCAACAAAATCGCTACGAAAAATACGTCGCTGGCCGAGCCCTACCTGTCTCGGCTAGATCGTGAGATGGTGCTCACGTCGCGCCATTTAGATACCCAACGACCGGTGCAGCAACTGCATTGGGGCGGCGGCACGCCGACGTTTCTTACCTTGGCGCAAATGAGCGATTTGGTCGACCGGCTTGATGCCCGTTTTGGGTTATCGAACGCGCCAGATCGGGACTATGCCATTGAAATTGACCCACGCGAAGCGGATGTCTTTACCCTGCGACATCTCCAATCGCTAGGATTTAACCGCCTAAGCCTTGGCGTTCAAGATCTCGATCCGCAGGTTCAAGCGGCGATCAATCGCGTGCAGCCCCGGGTGCTCACCGAAACGCTCATGGACGAAGCGCATCGGCTCGGCTTTCGCTCGCTCAACCTCGATTTAATCTATGGCCTTCCCTTTCAAACCGAACGGCGTTTTGCCGAAACGCTTCGTCAGGTCATCGAGCTGGGACCAGCACGATTATCGGTCTTCAACTACGCCCACATGCCAGCCCGCTTTGCGCCCCAGCGACGTATCCAGTTGGCCGACCTGCCCAGCGCCGATGAAAAGCTGGCCATGCTGCACACCACTATCGAGATGCTCACCCAGGCGGGCTATGTGCATATTGGCATGGACCACTTTGCACGCCCCGACGACAGCTTGGCCCAGGCGCAGCGCAACGGCACGCTGCAGCGTAATTTTCAAGGCTACTCCAGCCACGCCGAGTGCGATTTGATCGGTTTGGGCGTATCCGCCATTTCTCGGGTCGACGATATTTACGCCCAAAACCCTACTCAGCTCGCCCACTATGAAGCCGCCTTGGATGAAGGTAGGCTGGCAACGATAAAAGGACTACGCTTAAATAAGGATGACCTAATAAGAAGAGACGTCATCGAGCGGTTCATGTGCGATATGGCCATTGATCTCGACGCGATCGGTCAGCGTTGGCATATCGATGCGGCAGACTACTTTGCCACTGCCTTCGAGCGACTGGCGATCGCCGAACGGGATGGCCTCGTACAGCGTGAGGGCCTTCGGCTGAGCGCCACGCCGATCGGGCGATTGCTCATTCGGCATTTGGCCATGGCCTTCGACACTCACTTACAACGTCAGGATGGTCAGCGCTACTCGAAGATCGTGTGAGCGCCTTGAGCCGCCTGCCCCCTGTGCCTATGATGGCGAAAGAAGAAGGGAGACTCCTATGCCATATCCTGCCAGCCAACGACGTTCACTGCTGCAAGAGGCGCGCTGCCAGACGTGTAGTCTAAGCTCGCTGTGCTTACCGCTCGCCTTGGAGCTCGAGGATATGAGCCAGTTCGATGCGATCATTCGCCGCCGCTCGCCGTTGAAGAAAGGCGAACCCCTGTTCCGCCAAGGGGACGCTTTCACCAGTGTCTATGCGGTGCGCTCGGGTAGCTTGAAGCAGGTCACCAGCGAAGGCAACGGCCATGACCAGCTCACCAATTTCTTTCTACCCAGCGAACTAGTGGGTTTGGACGGCATCGACGAAGAGCACTACCCCGGCACGGTGATGGCTCTGGAAACGACGACGGTGTGCGAAATTCCGTTCGACCGCCTGGACTCGCTCTCCGAGGAGCTGCCCGAGCTGCGCGGCCAGCTCTATCGCAGCATGAGTAAAGAACTGCGCGACGATCGGCGAATGATGCGTCTACTGTCGCGTAAGACCGCGGATCAGCGGCTGGCGAGCTTTTTGATTACGCTCTCTGATCGCTTCCGGCGGCGGGGCTACTCGCCATACAGCTTCCGCCTATCCATGTCCCGGGCCGATATGGGTAACTACCTGGGCCTAGCGGTCGAAACGGTCAGCCGCATTCTTAGCCGCTTTCAGCAGCAGGAGGTCGTGGCCGTCTCAGGGCGCGAGGTCAATATTTTGGACATGCAGCGCCTCATTACCCTGGCAGAAGAGGAGGCGCCAACGATCACACGTTGAAGGCTTGGATGCGTCCTTCCATCAAGGCCGCCTGCTTGGCTTCGAGACCGGCAAAGTCGAATAGCTCGCGATCGGCAAGCTGCGAGGGTGCCACGTTGGTGACTGCTTTGAACATGCTCTCCAAGCGCCCAGGATGCTTCTTGTCCCACTCCGCCAACATCTCTTTGACGATTTGTCGCTGCATGTTCGGCTGCGACCCACACAAATTACAGGGAATGATGGGAAACGCCATCTGCCGCGAAAACTCAGCAATATCCGCCTCTTTACAGTAGGCCAGCGGGCGGATCACGATGTTTTTACCGTCATCCGAGAGCAGTTTCGGCGGCATGGCTTTTAGCGTACCGCCGAAGAACATGTTCAGAAACAGCGTTTCTAGAATGTCTTCGCGATGGTGGCCGAGGGCAATCTTGTTCGCGCCGATCTCTTCGGCAAACCCATACAGCGAGCCGCGGCGCAAGCGCGAGCAGAGCGCGCAGGTGGTTTTACCCTCCGGGGTTTTCTCCTTTACCACCGAGTAGGTGTCACGCTCGAGAATGTGATACTCCACCCCCAGCTTATCCAAATACTGGGGCAAGACGTGCTCTGGGAAACCAGGCTGTTTTTGGTCCATGTTGACCGCCACCAGCGAAAAATCGACCGGCGCGTTGCGTTGCAAGTTGCGCAAAATCTCCAGCATCGTGTAGCTATCTTTGCCGCCGGAGAGGCACACCATGACCCGATCGCCATCCTCGATCATGTTGTAATCGATGATCGCGTTTCCCACTTCGCGCCGCAGGCGTTTTTGCAACTTGTTGAATTCACGCTTCTGCTTGGCATCCTGCAGCTCGTGCTGCGTGGCGGTAGGCTCGTCAGACGCGCTGTCTGACAAAGTAGGGTCAAAGTAGTCAGGTGATAACATGGTCGTCGCACTGCCGGTGGGTAAAGGAGCAGTATGTATTCTAACAACACTCCGAAGCTCTACCCAATACAAACCCTAGGCGGTCAGGGCGATCTCGCGCTGCAAACGTAGATACAGAAGTGCACTCGCGGTGGCTTCGCTGGTCACGCTAGGCCAGATCAGCCGTGGCAGCCGCCAACGGGTCAGCGCCTCGCCAAGCGATTCGAGGGTATCGACCTGCGGATGCAGCCGCCGTAGCTGTCGCCCGTGCAACTTGGCAACGTCGACCTGGGCGTTGGGTAAACCGAACCCCAATACGCGTTTGAATAGCCCGTTGAGCGGCTCGATCGTGCGCTCTAACTGCCAACCAACGAGCGGCCGATTCTCGATGAATTCGGCCAGCTCTGTCAGGCATTCGATATCTGGGGAGCGCGGGGTATCCGTCGCGTGTAACTGCTGATGGCGGCGCAGGGTGGCAGACACTGGCACGGGAGATTCTGACAGTGTGGCCCACCAGATACGGCTAGTGTGCACACGCCGCGGACTGAGCACGACGGCCGCCACGCTGACGACATTGGGCTGACCGTCACTCACCTGGCAGGCCATCGCGACGGACTCCTCGCCCATGTACGGCTGAAATAGCCACGCGTAGGGCGAATCGGCCCATCGGCGTCGATCGCTTTCCCGCTGCAGCAGCGTTCTTAACGAGCCGCTCAGCAGCGTCATGTGTCGATCTAACAAGCGCATTCCGCTCACGAATACTCCAAATGATAGCGGTGGGAAAGGCGCTGCTTGAAGTCCTTCACAATGTGGAGGGCTTCTCGCAGCAGGTCTCGCTCCAGCGAAGAGAGCTCTTGCACTACGACCCGGTTAGTGCGCTTGGCGTGGGCGCTATCCAGCTCCTGAAGCTGCTGACGCAGGCGCAGCTCGGTGAACAGTGCCAGCGCCTCACCCACATCGTCGGCAAAGCGTCGATCCAGACGCCCGTCGGTGGCCAGATCATCCAAACGATCCAGCGTCGAAGTGACCGTTATCCGCCGCTCGAGGGCCATGGTGCGCACGCCGTGCACGATGGGGAAAATCCCGCCTTTTTTGATATCGATACCGTGCTGCGGCTTCTTCAGTGAGCCAAATAGGGTCAGCGGCGTCGAGAAGCGCAGTGCCGCACGGGCAAAGTACGAGAGCAGCAGCTCATCGTGGGAGCAGTGCTCGAACAGCGCGTGGCGGACTTGGTCGAGCAGCGTCGGATTGCCCGCCACGCCATGAGAGTCGAGCAGAATGGCCAGTTTCATCAAACTGTCACCATCGCGGGCACTGACCCATTTGGCGATACGCTGCTGCCACTGGGAGACCGTGCCCACCCACTCAGGGTTGGACACCATGATATTCCCCGGACAGGGCGGGTAACCCAGCGTTATCAACGTTTGGGTCAAGGTCGCCATGTCGTCAGCGACCGTGGGCCACTGGCAGTCGTCAGCGAGGATCAAACCGTTATCCTGGTCGGTTTTTAGGATTTGCTCGCCGCGCCCCTCACTGCCCATCACCATCAGGCAACTTTGGCGGTGATACTGCTCGGGCACCGTAAAACCCCAGGCTTTACTCATGATGCGGCCATTGAGCGCTGCCAGTAACTCCATGGCAAAGCGCAGCTTCACGCCCTGCGCCATTAGCGCGTTGACCAACTCTGGGGTACGTTGGCTGGCAGCCGCCAAAGCTTCCAGGCCATTGGCTTGCTCGACCTGTAAACTCACCACGTAGCTACGGCTGGAGAAAAAGCTCAGCACGTCCATCAATTCCACGACGCCTCGGGCGTGCTCATCCTCCATTACCACTACGCGAGCGACCTTATGCCGAGTCATCATAATCAGTGCTTCGAACAGGTATTGATCGGGCGCGACGGTGACCAGTGATTGGTTGGCCAGCGACGCCACAGGCGAGTGCTGGGTACTCTCCCCCAATACCAACCCATTGAGCAGGTCGGTTTTAGTGACCATGCCCAGCGCCTCTTGCGTATTCACCAGCAGGCTATCGGCATGGCTATCGTTCAGTTGGCGAACGGCGTCGTGAATGGTGCTCGATGCATCGATGAGTACCGGCTCGCGCATACATTCGCGCACTTTGGCCAGCATGAAACCCGCCATCGTGACGCCACCATCAGCGCGTTTTTCCGTTAGCAGGCGCGCTTTGTGTGACAGCGACTGCTTGAAAAACTGTTCAAACGGTGGGTAGTGACGGCAGAGCTGGGTAAACAGTGCTTTGGGCATCACATAGCACAAGCACTCCTGCTCGGCTTGGAAGCGGTAACGGCTCTTGCCATTGAGAATACTGATCGCTCCGAACAGATCACCGGCGGTGTAGTGACCAATTCGCGCGCTAGCGGCAGGCAGCGTGGGGTCCAACTCAGCGACCTCCCCCTTATGAATCAGAAACACCGACTCGCCTGCCTGCCCCATCTCGAGGATGACTTCATCGCGATCGAAGAAGGCAAGATCCATCCCACGACGAACATGATCACGCCCGGCGTCATCGATCAGCGTAAACGGCAGCTGGGAGAGATCCACGTCTACCATGGGCGACCTCGCTTAAGGGCAGTGATTGAGACATACCACCCACGGGGTGGCGAACGTTAGACATATCGACTCATTATACTTTTAGCTATAGCGCTTACGTCTTAACGACCTTTGTTTAGCGACGAAAGTAGTGACTTTCCCGAACGTTTTAAATTCGGCTAAACACCTTTGGTTAAGGTAGCAAACATTGTTTTTAAGCGAGCCATAGACCATTGTCCTATCGCGACATGAATGGCGTTAAAATAACGCTTAAAATTCATCAAAAATAATGCTTTATGTCTTCACGCCCGGCTCTTACCCCGCCATTTAAACACCCTGATACCAAAGTCTGGGATTTATTTTTGGTGATTATTGCCCAGTATTACCCATGAGTCATACAGGGTAATCGCATGCCGCTTGTCTTATGCACTTCAAGCCGCTAACGATAACTTGCCGACCACCCCTTAACGACATAAACGGCTTAACAATAAGAAGGTGACGTGTTTGGCAGCACTGTTTTACCGCTCACTCAACAGCGCGGTTTTCCATGCGGGGTTGCCCTGATGAACCACACGCTATCTTGAGTTCACTTTCCAACCCTAAAAATCACAACTGGAGAGCAACACAATGGCAGACGATAAATCCAATGCTGCTGAATACTGGAAGGCCAACGTCCGGCTGATCTTCGGATGCCTCGTAGTCTGGGCATTTGTCTCCTACGGCTGCGCCATCCTCTTTCGCCCACTGCTCGCGGGCATTCCCGTCGGCGGTACGGATCTGGGCTTCTGGTTTGCTCAGCAAGGCTCCATTCTCACCTTCATCGTGCTGATCTTCTTCTACGCCTGGAGAATGAACGCGCTCGATAAAAAATACGGCCTGGGGGAGTAAGCCAGCATGAGCCAGTTTGCAATCAACTTACTGTTCGTTGGCGCCTCGTTTGCGCTCTATATCGGCATTGCGATATGGGCGCGAGCAGGCTCCACCAAAGACTTCTACGTTGCCGGCGGCGGCGTACACCCGATCACCAATGGTATGGCCACGGCGGCCGACTGGATGTCGGCGGCGTCGTTCATCTCCATGGCGGGCCTGCTCGCGTCGGGCGGCTACGCCAACTCCACGTTCTTGATGGGCTGGACCGGTGGCTACGTCATTCTGGCGATGTTGCTGGCCCCTTACCTGCGTAAGTTCGGCAAGTTCACCGTGCCAGACTTCATTGGTGACCGCTTCTACAGCAACACAGCGCGTTTGGTCGCGATCATCTGCTTGATCGTGGCTTCCGTCACCTACGTTATCGGTCAGATGACTGGTGCGGGCGTCGCGTTTTCCCGCTTCCTGGAAGTGAGTAACACCTGGGGCATCTGGATTGCCGCTGCCATCGTCTTCATGTATGCCGTATTCGGCGGTATGAAAGGCATCACGTATACCCAGGTAGCGCAGTACATCGTACTGATCATTGCCTATACAATTCCGGCGGTGTTCATCGCCATGCAGCTCACCGGCAACCCGATTCCGATGTTCGGCATGTTCAGCACCCACACCGAGTCCGGTATCCCGCTGCTGCAAAAGCTGGATGACGTCGTGAATGCACTCGGCTTCCGTGACTACACCGCCGACGTGGACAACAAGCTCAACATGGTGCTGTTCACCCTGTCGCTGATGGTCGGTACCGCCGGTCTGCCCCACGTGATCATTCGCTTCTTCACCGTACCGAAGGTCGCCGATGCACGCTGGTCGGCAGGCTGGGCACTGGTGTTCATCGCCCTGCTCTACCTGACAGCCCCCGCGGTTGGCTCCATGGCACGCCTGAACCTGATGACGACCGTTTATCCAGAAATGGCTGGCCAAACGGAAAACTACGAAGAAGCTGCGCGTAACCCGATCCTCTACGAAGATCGTCCGGAATGGTTCCGCACCTGGGAAGAGACCGGCCTGATCACCCACAACGATCTGAACGACGATGGCCGTATCCAGTTCTACAACGGTGCTGCTGACTATTCAGACCGCGGCTGGGAAGGCAACGAACTGGAGGTCAACAACGACATCCTAGTACTGGCTAACCCTGAAATTGCCAACCTGCCCGGCTGGGTAGTGGGCTTGATCGCGGCAGGTGGTATCGCAGCGGCACTCTCCACGGCAGCGGGTCTGCTCTTGGCGATCTCGTCAGCGATCAGTCACGATTTGATCAAAACCATGATCAACCCGAAAATCTCTGAAAAAGGCGAAATGCTGGCAGCCCGTATCTCCATGGGCGGCGCGATCTTACTGGCGACCTACTTAGGGCTCAATCCGCCTGGGTTTGCAGCACAAACGGTAGCACTTGCCTTCGGTATTGCCGGTGCCTCGCTGTTCCCTGCGCTGATGATGGGTATCTTCTCTAAGCGCATGAACAACAAAGGCGCGGTTGCCGGTATGCTGGCGGGTCTCATCTGCACCCTGCTCTACATCTTCACCTACTTGGGCTGGTTCTTCATTCCGGGCACCAATATGCTGGCCAACACGCCGGATAACTGGATGCTGGGTATCTCACCGCTCTCGTTTGGTGCCGTAGGTGCGATCATCAACTTCGCCGTGGCCTTCATTGTCTCCAACGCCACCGATGCACCGCCGCAAGAAATTCAGGACCTGGTGGAAAGTGTACGCTATCCGAAAGGTGCTGGTGCTGCGGTCGATCACTAAGTCATAATCGTTCCACTCTATTGCGCCGTGGGCCAATAGCGAACGGAACCACCCTCCATCGGGCTTCCTTAGGGAAGCCCGATGGCTTTTCAGAAGGAAAACGTATGATTTGGCACTTAGTGGCCGCCGTGTTTGCAGGTCTTGCCGCGGCTGGGATTGGCCTTCTGCTTCGCACTTTGAGCCGCAAGCGGCTTCCCAAATGGATTGTGCCAGTGTTTGGCGGACTGGGCATGCTGGGCTATCAAATACAGTTCGAGTACGGCTGGTATGAGCATAAACAACAGCAGTTACCGGAAACGGCCAAAGTGATCTCCAGCGATACCACTCGCCAGATCTGGCGGCCGTGGACACTACTGTTTCCCATGACGACTACCTTCAGCGTGGTGGATAGCGACAACGTGCGTTCGCAAACCGTCGAGGGCGACATCATCGCCGAGTTCATTTTGTACCAGTTCGAGCGTCGCCATACCGACCTGATCACCACGCAGCCCTATCTTCTCAACTGCGCTAGCCGAGAGCTGATTCCCCTCAACCTAGAGAGCGGAGAAGCAGATCTCAACGAGCTTCGCCCTCTACGGGAAACGTCCCCCCTACTGACCACCGTTTGCCAACTAGCCAACGAACGGCAGACGTAGCGCCTCACCTTCGCCTAGAATGGAGCCCTTTACTGGGCGAAGGGCGGTTTAAAGCTCCGTTCAAAGCAGGATGGGTGAGGAGACACTATGTTTCATGGCGGGCTGCTGATCGCAGTGTCACTGCTCTATATTGCAGTGCTGTTTGGAATTGCCTGGTTTGGCGACCGGCGGGCGCGTACTCATGGCGCCAGCCGCCGCCGCCCCCTCATTTACAGTCTGGCGCTCGCCATTTACTGCACCTCATGGACCTTCTACGGCGCGGTCGGCCAGGCTGCCACGGCGGGCTGGTCGTTTGCCAGCATCTTTGTCGGGCCCATTCTGACTTTTTTTCTCTTCTGGCCCGTGCTGGCGAAGATGATCCGCGTTGCCAAGCACCAGAACGTCACCTCCATTGCCGACTTCATCGCTTCTCGCTACGGTAAAACCCAATCTCTAGCAGCCTTTGCGAGCCTAGTAGCCCTGATCGGCACGCTGCCTTATATCGCGCTTCAGCTAAAGGCCGTTTCGACGACCTTTAGTGTCTTGACCGACGCCCCCGACATGTCCCACGCCCCTCTGTTTGGCGATACGGCCTTTTACGTAGCGGTGGTGATGGCCATTTTTGCCATTCTGTTTGGCACCCGGCACACCGATGCCACCGAGCATCACGAAGGGTTGATCCATGCGGTCGCCTTCGAGTCGCTGGTCAAACTGGTAGCGTTCTTGGTGCTGGGTGCCTTCGTCACCTGGGGGATGTTCGACGGCCTTGGCGAATTGATGGGCCATGCCGAAAGCCAGCTCGAGTTGCAGCGCCAGCTCGCCAACCAAGACTTTGGCCAAAGCTTCTGGGCGCAAACATTGCTCGCCATGCTCGCCATTTTGTGCCTGCCGCGCCAGTTTCACGTGGCCGTGGTGGAAAACATCCATCCAGACGATGCCACCAAAGCGCGCTGGTTGTTTCCACTCTATTTGCTGGCCATTGCATTCTTCGTCGTGCCACTGGCGGCCGCTGGCTTGCTGCTGTTCTCAGAAAGCGGTGTAGAGCCCGATACCTATGTGCTTGCGCTCTCCATGGCCTCCGGCCAGCAGTGGCTCACGCTGCTGACCTTCATCGGCGGCTTCTCTGCCGCCACCGGCATGGTCATCGTGGCGGCGGTAGCGGTCTCGATCATGATTTCGAACGAGATCGTGATTCCCGCGCTCTTTAGATTGCGCTGGTTCGACACCAAGGCCCGCGACTATGGCCGTTTGGTACTGCGCGCTCGCCGCTTGACCATCGTGGCCGTGCTGGCCATGGCGTACGGCTTTTACCAGCTGATTGGCGAGTTCACCTCGCTGGCCTCCATCGGCATGCTCTCGTTTGCCGCAGCGGCCCAGTTTGCCCCCGCGCTGATTGGCGGGCTGTACTGGAAGCGCGGCAACCGCTTGGGCGTGATCGTGGGCATGAACGTGGGCTTTGCCATTTGGGCGTATAGCCTGCTGATGCCCGCCATGATCAATGCCGGCGTGCTGCCACAAGCATGGTTAGCGGGCGGCCCGCTGGGGCTTAACTGGCTGTCACCCACGGCGCTATTTGGTTTGAACCTGGGGGACACCTTTACTCACGGGGTCATGCTGTCACTCGGCATCAATCTGTTTTGCTATATCTTCGTCTCTCAGGTGACGTCTCAACGAGTGGTAGAGCGCATTCAAGCGTCGCTGTTCGTCGATAGCGTCGAAACCCGACAAACCTCGGTGAATCGCCCCTGGACGGGGGCCACGACGGTGGGCGATTTGAAAGTGCTGTGCGAGCGCTTCCTGGGTGCAGGTCAGGTCGACCGCGCCTTCGATGATTACGCTCGCCGAGCGGGCAAGCCGCTGGATGATGGCACCCGCGCCTCCATCGACGTGATCCAATTCACCGAGCGGTTTCTCGCCTCTGTCTTGGGGGCATCGTCGGCGCGGATCGTAGTGAACTCGGCCCTTCAGGGGCGTGGTATCGGCATTTCCGATGTGATCTCCATCGTGGATGAAGCCTCCCAAGTGCTCGAGTTCAACCGCGCCCTGCTGCAGGCGACCATCGAGAACATCAATCAGGGCATTAGCGTGGTCGACCAGAACTTACGCCTGGTGGTGTGGAACCAGCGCTATCTGGAGCTCTTTCGCTTCCCCGACCACATCATTCGCGTTGGCGCACCGATGGACCGTATCTTCCGCTACAACGCCCACAACGGCGAGTACGGGCCCGGCGATCCCGAAGAGCACGTTCAACTGCTGCTGGACAACATCCGAGAAGGCCAGCCCCACCGCTACGTGCGTTACCGCCAGGACGGCAGCGTGCTGGAAGTACAGGGCAACCCCATGCCCGGCGGCGGCTTCGTCTATACCTATCAAGACATCACCCAGCAAAAGCGTATCGAAGAAGCGCTGATCCGCTCGGAAAACAATATCCGTATCTATACCGATAACGTCCCGGCCCTGATCGCCTACTTCGATAAAGAGAGCCGCTACCTGTTTACCAACCGTGCCTACGAGCAGGCCTTCAACATCGACCGCAACGCGGTGATCGGGCGTCGCTACGAGGACGTGCTACCGGTGAAGCAAGCCGAAGAGCGGGTGCCCTGGGTACAGCGCACGCTGGCCGGTGAGCGGGTGAGTTTTGAAGTTTCCATGCGGGTCAACGACGCCATGCGCTATATGTTGGTGACCTACACCCCGCACTTTGGCGATAGCCAGTCGATTCTGGGCTTCTTCGCGCTGTATCAAGACATTACCGAGCGCCGCCAAGCAGAAATTGCCCTCAAAGAGACCAACGAAACCCTGGAAGAGCGGGTGCGCGAGCGTACCCAGGCGCTCTCCGAAGCCAACGCCGCGCTTCGCCAAGAGAACCGCGTGCGTGCCGAAGCGGAGCAGGCCCTGCGCCAGGCCAAACAGCTAGCGGAAGACGCCAATGCTTCGAAAACGCGCTTCCTGGCGGCCGCCAGCCACGACTTGTTGCAGCCTCTGAACGCGGCGCGCTTGTTTACCTCGGCACTGATGCAGAACGTCACCGCCAGCGATACCCAGCGCACCATTGGCCATATCGACAACTCGCTACAGGCCGCCGAAGAGCTGCTGGGCACGCTGCTGGACATCTCCAAGCTGGATGCAGGGGCGCTGACGCCTCGGCGCAGCCACTTTGCCCTGGCCGATATTTTTCGCCCGCTGCGCGCCGAATTCGACGTCATGGCGGACGATCGAGGGCTCGATTTGGTCGTGGTGCCCACCCAGCAATGGGTGGATTCCGACCCGCAGATGCTGCGCCGGATCGTGCAGAACTTCCTCTCCAACGCAATTCGCTACACTCAAGAGGGGCGCGTGCTGCTTGGCTGTCGCCGCCAAGGAGGGCGACTGCTGATCGAAGTATGGGACAGCGGGCCAGGGATACCTGAATCCAAATTGACGGAGATCTTTCAGGAGTTCCGACGCCTCGATCAGGTTTCCCGTCATAAAGAGAGTGAAAAAGGCCTGGGGCTGGGGCTCTCCATCGCTGATCGCATGAGCCGAGTGCTCGACCACCCCATCAAAGTGCGCTCCTGGGAAGGCGTTGGTACGGTGTTCTCGGTCAGCGTGCCTATCGTAGCCGCTCGGGAAGTGTCCGTTGCCGAGCAGGAACCCAGTAGCCGTCGCAGCGGCAATAAGCTGGCCGGTACACGGATCGTGTGTATCGATAATGAGACGCTGATTCTAGAAGGGATGACCGCCATGCTCAGCGGCTGGGGCTGCGAGGTATTCACTGCCACCAGCATTGGTGGGGCCAAATCCATTCTGCGCAACATGGATGGCGACCCTGATGCTATCTTGGCGGATTACCATCTGGATAACGAGGTCACCGGCCTGATGGCGCTAGAGGCTCTGAGCGAGCGTTTTGCTGGTGCCGTTCCTGGGATTGTGATCACCGCCGATCGCACCGAAGCAGTCGCCGAAGAGGTCAAGCGTGCGGGCTACCAGCTGCTGCTGAAACCGGTGAAGCCCGCCGCACTTCGCGCACTGCTCACCCGCACCCTCCAGGCCAGCCGCGCCAAAGCGTGACTGGACAAAGAGTTCCAACCAAAACGACGGCGCCGCGCTTAGCATTCTCTAAGCGCGGCGCCTCTGATCGACCGTCCGCCGTTACGACTCGACTTTTGGCGGCTCCACTTCCAGTTTCTGTGCCGCGATCACCGCTTGGGTGCGTGAATGGACACCCAGCTTGCGCAAAATGGCCGTCACGTGGGCTTTGATGGTCGCCTCCGAAACGTTTAGCTCGTAGGCAATCTGCTTGTTCAACAGCCCTTCGGTGAGCATATTGAGCACGCGGAACTGCTGCGGCGTGAGCGAGGCGATCGCCTCGGCAAAGCGCGACTCCTCTTCGCTGGTCTCTTCGAGGACGTTGGCCAGCGCCTCCGGCAGCCACACCTCCCCCTGCAGAATCTCACCCACCGCCTCGGCAATCAGCTGCAGCGATGACGACTTGGGAATGAAGCCAGAAGCACCGTAGTCGATGGCACGACGTACCACGTAGGGTTCATCGCTGCCAGATACTACGGCGACCGGAATATCCGGCATCTGACCGCGCAGTTGAATGAGGCCCGAAAAGCCGTGGGCACCGGGCATGTGCAGATCCAGCAGAATCAAATCTGCATCGGGGTGTCGATTGACGACCTCAGTGGTGGCTTCCATGGTGTCGGCTTCGACAATCTCAGCCTGGGGGGCCAACTGGCGCAACGCCTGGGTGAGTGCTGCACGAAACAGCGGATGGTCGTCAGCGACGATAAACTTATGGGCTACTGCCATGGATATTCCTCCGGTTCCTCGAGCAGCGGGGTTGCCTGCCGCCGCGACGCTAGGCTCATACGGTTGAAGCATGGTACCCCATGGGCTTCATCATGCCCAAGCATCACATGCACAATTTGTCGTTGAGACGTCATCCGCACAAAAACAGCAGTGCCGGCCCTGTGGCCGGCACTGCATCGGGTAAGCGCAGTTTGCCTGACAGCAATGCGCCAATGCTTGACGCCCGTCATTGAATACCCCCACTGCCATGGGCAGCGGGGCGAGTCGATTACTGATTGGCCCGATGCTCGATCAAATCGTCGACGACCGACGGATCCGCCAAGGTACTGGTATCGCCCAGACCATCGCACTCGTTGGCAGCAATTTTACGCAAAATACGCCGCATGATTTTACCCGAGCGCGTTTTCGGTAGCCCCGGAGCCCATTGAATCACGTCGGGTGATGCAATCGGCCCGATATCTTTGCGTACCCACTGGGTCAACTCTTTCTTCAGCTCGTCCGTGGGATCGATACCGTCGTTCAGGGTTACGTAGATGTAGATGCCCTGGCCTTTGATATCGTGGGGGAAGCCCACTACCGCCGCTTCGGCCACGGCAGAGTGCGCCACCAGCGACGACTCGATCTCGGCGGTGCCCATGCGGTGGCCGGAGACGTTCAGCACGTCGTCCACCCGGCCGGTGATCCAGTAGTAGCCATCCTCATCACGACGGCAGCCGTCGCCCGTGAAGTACATGCCGTCGTAGGTAGAGAAATAGGTCTGAACGAAGCGCTCATGATCGCCCCAGATAGAGCGCGCTTGCCCCGGCCAGGAGTCCAGAATCACCAGGTTGCCCTCGGTGGCTCCTTCGAGTTGGTGGCCTTCGTTATCGACCAGGGCAGGTTTGACGCCAAAGAAAGGCGTGGTCGCCGAGCCTGGTTTCAGGTCGGTGGCCCCCGGCAGCGGTGCAATCATGATGCCGCCGGTTTCGGTCTGCCACCAGGTATCGACAATCGGACACTTCTCATTGCCGATGACGCGGTAGAACCACTCCCAGGCTTCGGGATTGATCGGCTCACCTACCGAGCCCAACAGTCGCAGTGAATCGCGTTTGCTAGAGTCCATCACGCCGTCACCGTGAGCCATCAGCGCACGCACGGCGGTGGGCGCCGTATAAAGGATATTGACCTGATGCTTGTCGACGATCTCGCCCATGCGGCCGTGGGTCGGATAACTCGGTACGCCCTCGAACATCAGCGTCGTGGCGCCGTTTGCCAGCGGACCGTAAACGATATAGCTATGGCCGGTCACCCAACCCACGTCCGCCGTACACCAGTAGATCTCGCCCTCCTGGTAGTCGAAGACGTACTGATGCGTCATGGCCGCGTAAGTCAGGTAACCGCCGGTGGTGTGCTTCAAGCCTTTTGGCGCGCCGGTGGAACCGGAGGTGTAGAGAATGAACAGCGGATCTTCGGCGTTCATCGCCTCGGCCGGGCACTCGGTTGACTGCTTATCGACCAGCTCGTCGAACCAGATATCGCGACCTTCCTGCCAATCGATATCGCCGCCGGTGCGCTTCACCACCAGGACGTTCTTGCATACGTCGGTGCCGTCACGCTTGAGCGCGGAGTCGACGTTCTCTTTGAGCGGTACATGCTTGCCACCACGCACTGACTCATCGGCAGTGATGACCAGCTTGGAGTCCGCACCGATGACTCGCTGGGCCACCGCGTCGGGGGAGAAGCCGCCAAACACCACCGAGTGCACCGCGCCGATACGGGCACAAGCCAGCATGGCCATGGCCGCTTCGGGTATCATCGGCATGTAGAGCGTGACAGTATCGCCTTTCTTTATACCCAGCGATTTCAGGCCGTTGGCTAGCTGGTTCGTTCGCTCGTAGAGCTCACGGTAGCTAATGTGCTTGGATTCATTGGGATTATCGCCTTCCCAAATGATCGCCGTTTGGTCACCGCGCTTCTCCAAGTGACGATCCAGACAATTCGCCGCGACATTCAGCTCGCCATCTTCGAACCAGCGAATATCGACGTTATCGCGGGCAAAGGAGGTGTTCTTGATCTTGCTGGGCGGTTTGATCCAGTCAAGGCGTTTGGCCTGCTCGCCCCAGAAACCTTCCGGGTCGTCCATGGACTGCTGATACATTGCCGCATATTTATCTTTATCGGCCCATGCCTTGGCAGCGATGCTATCGCGCACTGGATAGACGTTGTTATGCTCGCTCATGAAATTGCCTCTGTCCGTGAAGTTGCACTCTCTGGTAAGTGTGGTCGGTTTTGTTATTGGCTGCACCGACGCGCGTAATATTTACCTAGCATAAACCTGTCCCGATCGGCTTCCCTTTAGACATTGGTATTAACAATTTTTATTTAAAAAACAGCAGCTTAAAATAACAATTATGGACTAACGAAAGCACGATAGACCAAGGTCTGATCGCAATGACGGCAGCGGTAGCGACGCCCCTTTGCGGCTAAGGCATGACGTCTCGACGTAAAGCGATGCACTCGACAGCCACACTCATAGTGAAAAGGGCGCGGTTGCGAGCGCTGAATATCGAAACGGTGGGTGACCCGAGGCGCGAGCCCAAACAGATCCCGCATGACCGTCTGCCACTCGCGGCCATGCGGTTTAAAGCGAGTCCCCTGGGCCAGATGAAAGACCAGCCAGTGGGCCATCTCATGAGGAATCACCTCATCGAAAAACTCCTCGCGATTATCGGCCAGCAGCACCGGATTGAAGCGCAATCCGCCCCGACCAAGGTGTGCCTGCCCCGCCGATGCGCCCTTTAGATCAAACCACACCTTGGGCGCGGGCAGCGCGGGATGTACCTCTCGACAGCGTGCCAAAGCTTGCTCGACCCGCTCTTGGACGGCGCGAAGCAGTGCCGGATGAGAAAGCGCCGATAGTTCATCGCGCGGCCAAGGGGGGAGTGGAGACGTCTTCATTAGTGATAAACTAGCCATTAGTGACGTTGATCGATTGTGATGGATCGACAGCGGTTTTCAAACATGACGTTGATAACGAGGCTCCCCATGGCAGAGCGCAATACCATGACCGACGCTAACTCGCCCGACAGTGCCCCGCCTCAGCCGCTGCTTGACGACGAACAGCTCGACAGGCTGGACGATTTTCTCGACTCTGAACAAGTGGGCGAAGATGCCCTCGACCTGATTTCGGCCCATGGCTTTCTGGTCGCTCTGGCGGTCGCGCCTAGCGAGCAGCCCACCGAGCAGTGGCTGGAGGAGCTTTTTCAAGGCGAACCCAACTACCGCGATGCCACCGAGCGCGATGAGATCGTCCGACTGCTGACACTGCTGCGCGACAACGCCATGGCGGTCCTGGAGCAAGGGGGCCTACCGGAACTGCCCTTCGAACTAACGCTGGATGGTCTGCCCGCAGAAGAGACGCCGATTGGCGACTGGTGTGCAGGCTTCATGGAAGGCGTGTTCAGCGACGAGAGCGCTTGGTTCCAGGATGATGAAGAGGCTGCCGCCACGCTGCTGCTGCCGTTCATGTCGCTATCGGGGCTCTTCGACGACGAACCCGACATGGCCGAGATGGCCAAAGATCAGGCCAGCCAAGAATCCTTCGTCGCCCAGCTGCCCGAGCTGGTGCTCGACCTCTACCTGCACTACCGGGTACCACCAGAAACGCCCAAACCCAAACCGCGCAAAAAGACGCCCGCCAAAGCGAAGGGCAAAAAGCGCCAGTAGCCGCGTTATTTCAGGCGCATCACCAAACCGTCCACGACACCATACACCCACTCCTTGGCCCGCTGCCCCCAGGGGCGCGCGGCCCAGGCGGCAGCATCCACCTCTTGGCTGGCAGCAAAATTACGTTCGAAAAGCGCCTGCACGTCGCTGGCGAATCCTGGATCGTCTATCTCCTGGTTGGCCTCTAGGTTCCAGTGCAGGTTCCAGTGATCGAAATTACAAGAGCCTAGGCTAACCCACTCATCGGCCAGGACGAACTTGGCATGTATGAAGGTCGGCTGGAACTCGAAAATGCGCACGCCCGCTTTCAGCAGTGCCTGATAAAAACGCTGGCCCGCATAGCGCACGCCGGGGTGGTCGTGCTTGGCGCCGGGCAGCAGCAAACGTACATCCACGCCTTGTCGAGCGGCGCGGATCAAGCGGCGGCGCAGCGCAAACGTAGGCACGAAGTAGGGCGTGCATAGCCACAGCCGCTGACGCGCACGACTGACCCGGGCATACAGCGAGTGGCGAATTGCTTGGTAGCGATAGCCTCTGGCCGACATTACTCGCCCACGCACGCCATCGGCATGGGACGTCGCGCTGCGCTGAGGCGGGAGCGGAGGGGGCGCTGGATCCCCCGACGCCTGGCGGGTCAGCCGGGAACGCCACAAACGGCGAAACAGTGCCTCCCAGTCTGCAACGGTCGGTCCGTCGATACGTAGCGCGATTTCGTACCACGCCTGCAAAAACTCATCCACCGCGCCAAAACCGCCGGTAAAGGCAATTTCGCCGTCCACCACCACGATCTTACGGTGATCACGGCTCAGATTGCGGGCCAACGAGTGAAAGCCAATCGGGTTGAACAGCTGCAAGGCTACGCCAGCGCTCTGCAAGCGTTCACGGTCGCGTCGCTCCAGCCCCATCGCACCGTAGCCGTCCAGGAGTAGAAACACCTGCACGCCGCGCCTAGCGGCGGACGCCAGCGCGTCGATGACTTGGGTGGCAAGCTCCCCCGACTCCATCAAGTAGAGTTCCACCAGCACGTAGTGCTGCGCTTGGCTCACCGCGTCGAACATCGCCGGTAAAAAGCGCGACGCTTCCGGCAGCAACACCACCCGGTTCCCTTCTCGCCACTCGTGCTGCATAGAGACTCCTTCTCTGGCTCCGCTGTGTCATCAACGCTCAGCGACTTAGGGAGCGATGGACATATAGATCGTAGCGGCTCGTTTTGCCTTCCAACGTGTGCTGCGGCGCGGGCCCTGCAATAGGCGGCGCTTTACGGGGGCGTTTCACTACCACCCGGTGGGTCGCCACGTCGAGCGCGGCTTCCAACAAGCGAGGAGCATCGTCGTCGTCTCCGGCCAGCTCGCGAAACACGCGCATCTCTTTTTTCACCAGCGCGGACTTGTCGCGATGGGGGAACATGGGATCCAGGTGGACGACTTGGGGCGTAAACTCGGCGTCCGCCACCAGCCTCGCCAACCGCTCGGCGGCATCGCCATGACGCAAGTACATGCGCGCGGCAATCGCGGCGGTGTCCTCTGCGGCCGCCGCACGCGCTAGGCCGTCGCTGAGCAAGGCGGCGATGGCCGCGACCCGCTCGATCATCAGTACCGGCGCCCCGAGGCTGGCCAGTACGAAGGCGTCGCGACCCAGGCCCGCCGTGGCATCGACCACGCTCGGCGTCACGCCTTTGGCTAGCCCGCAGGCCTTTGCCACCAGCTGTCCACGGCCGCCACCGAACTGACGACGGTGCGCGGCCTTGCCCGAGACGAAGTCGACGCTGAGCGGTTTGCCGTACTCGCGCTCGTCTCCCGCCAGGGCAAGCCGACCCTCCATGTAACCCAGCGTCAGCCCAGGTGGTAGCAAAACCTCCGGTACTGCCTGGCTCATGCCGGTTTCTTCCAAGCCACGTCATTTCGCAGATACACCGGCTGTACCTCATGGGCCGCCTGGCCCAGACCTGCGTCCAAGTCGCGCGCGGCCAGCCACGCCATCTCCTCCGCGCGTGGCTCTAGATCCGTGAGATGTTGCGACAAGCTGGCCTGCACGCCGACGGCAAATTCGTCCCACAGATTAAAGCCCGAGCCCACGCCCACCCAATCGGTTTCACCGGCTGGCAAACGGAATGCACCGGGCGGGATGACGACCTCGTCACTCTGTAAGCTTAGGGTATCGTTCAGGCAGTGCCAGGTAGCGGCATACACTTCGCCCATGCGCGCATCCAGCGCGGTGACCACATGGCGAAAGTGATAACGCCGATGCGCCTGAAGCGCGAGCGCTTCCAGGGTCGACACGCCGAGCAATGGGCAGTCCAAGCCAAACGCCAATCCTTGCGCGGCACCGGCCGCAATGCGCAGGCCGGTGAACGAGCCGGGACCGCGCCCAAAGGCGACGGCATTCAAGGCTTGTGGGGCAATGCCCGCATCGGCAAGCAGCTCATCCACCATTGGCATCAAGCGCTTGGTGTGCGCGCGTGGCGTCATCTCGAAGCGTGCCAGGCAGTCACGTTGGCCGCCTGTTTGGCGGAGTAGTGCCGCAGAGCAGGCGCTGGAGGAGGCATCCAGTGCCAGAAGGTATAACGACGACATAGCGGTATTGCACTCCGTAAAAATAGGCCTCTAGTATACCGCCGCACGCCTGAAACGACGATGGCCCGCAGGAAACCTGCGGGCCATCGAGGCACGTAACACTGAGGCGCGCTTAGCTGAGCGCTTCTTTCACCTGACGAGTGATGTCTGCCACACTGCCTACGCCTTCGACGCGGTGATACTGCGGTGCAGTCGCCGGATCCTCTTTCGCCCACTGCTGGTAGTAGTCCACCAGCGGAGCGGTTTGGTCGTGGTAGACCGACAGGCGATTACGCACCGTGGACTCCTGATCGTCTTCACGCTGGATCAGCGTTTCGCCGGTTACGTCGTCTTTACCCGCTTCTTTGGGCGGATTGTGCTCGATGTGATACACACGACCAGAGGCCGGATGCACGCGGCGACCCGCCAAGCGACTGACGATCTCTTCGTCAGGCACGGCGATTTCCAGCACGTGGTCCAGTTTGACGCCGCCCTCTTTCATGGCGTCTGCTTGGGGGATGGTCCGCGGGAAGCCGTCGAACAAGAACCCATTCTCGCAGTCCGGCTGGCTGATGCGCTCCTTGACCAGGTCGATGATGATGTCGTCCGACACCAGTCCCCCGCTGTTCATAATCTCTTTGACCTTCAGGCCCAGCTCGGTGCCGTCTTTGATGGCGGTGCGCAGCATATCCCCGGTGGAAATTTGGGGAATCTTGAACTGCTCACAGATGAATTGAGCTTGAGTCCCCTTCCCCGCGCCGGGGGCACCCAACAGGATTAAACGCATGGCACTGCTCCTTGAATGATCGTCTTGAATGATAGTGATCGTTGAAATCAATGAATCGACAATAACCGTGCCGTTCAGGCGACACAACTCCCCAAAAGCCTGAGAGCACGATTATTTTGTGTTTTTTTGAGTAAAAACAGCAAAGTGGCCAGCGTTAGTACTTTGGTCACCCTGTTTTAATCAAACTATCGTTTAAGTGACCTAGCTATAAACACAAGCGGCGCCCCTCAGGGCGCCGCTTGTGGCTTGCTCGGTCGACCGCTTACAGCAGTAAGCGACGGATATCGGTGAGCACGTCCGCCAGGAAGGCGGTGAAGCGCGCTGCATCTGCCCCGTTGATCGCGCGGTGATCGTAGGAGAGCGATAGCGGCATCATTAAGCGCGGTTGGAAGGCGTTGCCATCCCAAACCGGCTTCATCTGCGCTTTCGACACACCCAAGATCGCGACCTCGGGGGCGTTGACGATCGGTGTGAAGGCCGTGCCGCCAATCGAGCCCAGGCTCGAAATGGTGAAGCAGCCACCGGTCATCTCTTCCCGCTTGAGCTTCTTGCTCTGCGCTTTCTTGCCTAGCTCCGCCATCTCCTTGGCAATCTCGATCAAGGATTTCTTATCGGCGTCGCGCAGCACGGGCACCATCAGGCCGTCCGGCGTATCCACCGCGATGCCGATATGGACGTACTTCTTCCACACCAGCGTATCGCCGTCGCCTTTCAAGCTGACGTTGAACTGCGGGAACTTACGCAGTGCAAAGGCACACGCCTTGACCAGGAAGGGCAGCGGCGTGAGCTTGGCCCCCTGGGCTTCGGCCTCGGCCTTCATGGCCTTGCGGAAGTCCTCGAGCTCGGTGATGTCGGCTTCGTCGAACTGGGTCACGTGGGGCACGTTGAGCCAGCTACGATGCAGGTTCGTCGCGCCCATCTTGAGCAGGCGACCCATCGGCTTCTCTTCCACTTCACCAAACTGGCTGAAGTCGACGTCCGGCACGGCGGGAATGCCTGCTCCACCGCTGGCCGCAGGAGCGGCGGCCTGGGCTTTACCCTGATTGGCCATCGCCTGTTTGACGTAGGCCTGCACGTCCTCTTTCAGCACGCGGTCTTTCGGGCCGCTGGGCTTCACGAGGCCCAGATCGACGCCTAGCTCACGGGCCAGCATACGCACGGCGGGGCCTGCATGCACCAGCTTGCCGTCGCGAGGCTTGTGAGACGCCATTTGCGCTTCGGGACTGGGGGAACCCGCCGGAGACGCCTGCTTGGCGCTGGGCGCGCTCTGCGGCTTGCTGTCCGACTTTTCAGGAGCCGCTTTTTTGGGTGCGGCTTTCTTGGCACCCGCGACTTCCATATAGCCGATCACGTCACCTTCAGAAACCGTATCACCCTCTTTGACGGTGAGCTCCAGAATCTTGCCCTTGAAGGGGCTCGGCACGTCCATGGAGGCTTTATCGGACTCCAGGGTGATCAGCGGATCTTCGACGTCGACCTCGTCACCGGCGGCAACGCCAATCTCGATGATCGGCACGTCGGAAGAGCCCGACAGATCCGGCACGCGAATCTCTTTGCGTTCGGGCTCGCCGCTGCCGCTATCGTCGTCAGCCGCGTCGTCTTCGGCGTCGGCAGATTGGTTAGCGGAGGCAGACTCGTCAGCCTGCTCAGGCGCGTCCGCGTCGTCGGTATCGTCACCTTCGCCCGCGATCTCCATCTGGCCAATCACGTCACCTTCGGAAACGGTATCGCCCTCTTTCACCGTTAGCGACACGATCTTACCGCTGTGCGGGCTAGGCACGTCCATGGAGGCCTTGTCAGACTCCAGGGTGATCAGCGGGTCTTCGGCGTTGACGTCATCGCCTTCGCTCACGGCGACTTCGATGATTTCGACGTTATCGGAGCCGCCAAGGTCAGGCACCTTGATGTCGACGGTCTGCTTGCCACCGCTGGCTTTCTTCGGCGCCGGAGCGGCGTCTTCTTGCTGTTTGGCGGGCGCTTCGTCTGACGACGACGCTTCGTCGGCTTCCGCTTCTGGCTCGGCATCGCTCTCACCGCCACCTTCCACTTCCAGCTCGACGATATCGTCGCCTTCCGAGACTTTATCGCCCTCTTTGACCAACACTTTGATCACCTTGCCGCCTTTAGGGGCCGGTACGTCCATGCTGGCTTTGTCGGATTCCAGAGTGATCAGGGTGTCTTCCGCTTCGATGACGTCGCCTTCTGACACCGCAATCTCGATGATTTCGACATCGGTATCCCCACCGATGTCGGGAACTTTGATGATTTCGCTACTCAAGGTCGCGCTCCTTCCAAATCGGATCGAGCCGGCGGACATCTGTCCGCCGGGCAGCGGTTTAGCTGGTCAGCGGGTTCGGCTTGTTGGCATCGATGCCATACTTCTTCAGCGCTTCGCCAACCTGCTTGCGATCAAGCTCACCACGGTCGGCCAGCGCACGCAGCGCAGCAACGGTGACGAAGTAGCGGTCTACTTCGAAGAAGTAGCGCAGCTTCTCGCGGGTATCGGAACGACCAAAGCCGTCGGTACCCAACACGGTGTAATCACCGGGCACCCAAGCACGTACTTGATCCGCGTAGAGCTTCATGTAGTCGGTAGACGCAATCACCGGACCATCACGACCTTCCAGGCACCGGGTAACGTGGGGCTTGTTGGCCTCGGCATCCGGGTTGAGGAACGCTTCACGCTCCAGCAGCAGCGCTTCACGACGCAATTCGTTGAAGCTGGTCACGCTCCAGATGTCGGCACCGATGCCCCAGTCGTTGGCCAGCAGTTCGGCGGCGGCTTCCACTTCGCGCAAAATGGTGCCCGAGCCCATCAGCTGAACGCGACCTTTGTCACCCTTCGTCTCTTTGAGCAGGTACATGCCCTTGACGATATCGTCGGCCGGTACGTCCTCGAGTTCGGGGTGCTCGTAGTTCTCGTTCATCACGGTCAGGTAGTAGAAGCAGTTCTCTTGATCGGTGAACATGCGCTTCAAACCATCCTGAACGATGACCGCAACCTCGTGACCGTAGGTCGGGTCGTAGCTGCGGCAGTTAGGGATGGTGGACGCCTGAATCAGGCTGTGGCCATCCTGGTGCTGCAGGCCTTCACCGTTGAGCGTGGTACGCCCGGCGGTACCGCCGACCATGAAGCCACGCGCCTGCAAGTCGCCTGCGGCCCAGGCCAAGTCGCCGATACGCTGGAAGCCGAACATCGAGTAGTAGATGTAGAACGGCAGCAGCGTGACGTTGTTGTTGCTGTAGGAGGTCGCAGCGGCAATCCACGCCGACATCGCGCCTGCTTCGGAAATACCCTCTTCGAGAACCTGACCTTTCTGGTCCTCGCGGTAGTACATGATCTGGCCCTTATCGACCGGCTCGTACTTCTGACCTTCAGAGGTGTAGATACCGAGCTGGCGGAACATACCTTCCATACCGAAGGTACGCGCTTCGTCCGGAATGATCGGCACGACCTGTTTGCCCAGTTTCTTGTCTTTCACCAGACCGTTCAGAATACGCACGAACGCCATGGTGGTAGACACTTCGCGCCCTTTGGAGCCGCCCATTTGCGAGGCAAAGGTCTTGTCTTCCAGGGTCGGAATTTCCAGCGGCTCGAACGTGCTGCGGCGGCTCGGCAGGTAGCCGTTGAGACGCTCGCGCTGCAGATGCATGTACTTCAGCTCGGGAGAGTCCTCCTCCGGCTTGTAGTACGGCACGTCCTTGAGCTGCTCGTCGGTGAGCGGAATACCGAAACGGTCGCGGAATTTCTTCAGCGCTTCGTACTCCATGCTCTTGACCTGGTGCGCTTCGTTGGCCGCTTCGCCATCGCCGCTGCCCATGCCGTACCCTTTGATGGTGTGCGCCAGGATGACGGTGGGCTTGCCATTGGAGGTATTGACCGCTTCGTGATAGGCCGCGTAGACCTTGAACGGGTCGTGACCGCCACGGTTGAGCTTCCAGATATCTTCGTCGGAGAGGTCTTTGACCATTTCTTCGGTTTCCGGGTACTTACCGAAGAAGTGCTCACGGGTGTAAGCACCGCCGTTCGCCTTGTAGTTCTGGTACTCGCCGTCGACCGCCTCGTCCATGCGTTTTTGAAGGATGCCTTTCTTATCCTTCTCGAACAGCGGATCCCAGTGACGCCCCCAAACGACCTTGATCACGTTCCAACCGGCACCGCGGAAGACGCCTTCGAACTCGTCCATGACGCGGGAGTTACCGCGTACCGGGCCGTCCAAGCGCTGCAGGTTACAGTTGATGACGAAGATCAGGTTATCGAGGTTCTCACGGCCCGCCAACGAGATCGCGCCCAGGGATTCCGGCTCGTCACACTCGCCGTCGCCCATGAAGCACCAGATCTTGCGGTCGTGCATGTCTTTTAGCTCACGGTGATGCAGATACTTCATCACGTGGGCTTGATAGATGGCCTGAATCGGGCCTAGACCCATGGACACCGTGGGGAACTGCCAGTAATCCGGCATTAGCCACGGGTGCGGGTAAGAAGAGAGGCCGTCGCCGTCGACTTCGCGACGGAACTTGTCCATTTGCTCTTCGGTCAGGCGACCTTCCAGGAACGAACGCGCGTAGATACCCGGCGCTACGTGACCCTGAATGTAAATCAAATCGCCTTCGAAATCGCCTTTAGGGGCACGGAAGAAGTGGTTGAACCCCACATCATATAGCGTGGCAGACGACATGAAGCTTGCAATGTGACCACCCAAGCCCGGGTTGGCCCGGTTGTTACGAATGACCTGTGCAATGGCGTTGTAACGGATCAAAGAGCGAATACGGCGCTCCATGAACAGATCGCCAGGCATGGGCGCTTCGCGGTGAACCGGAATCGTATTACGGTGGGGGGTTGTCACCGAGAAGGGCACCTTCATCCCGTCCCGGCGCAGGCGATCCGCCAGGCGGGTCATCAGGTAGCGGGCACGATCTTCGCCCTCACGATCCAGTACCGATTCCAGGGATTCCAGCCACTCCGTGGTTTCGACCGGATCGAGATCTTCTCTTGTCTCCAGACTCATAGAGGTCTCTCCGAATGACGATAAATGACAATGAGCCCCGCCAACCCTTCGGGCCTGGGGCGGCTGCGGTGTTGGGCCACCACAGGCCATACATTGGCACGACGCGTTTGCATCGTACGGGGGTTTTCGTTCTACATTCAACGAGCTACGCTCGCCTTGATGTAGTAAAGCTACACGTATAGAGTGAAAGTTAGCCTTTTGTATATGCGAAGATACCGCAAAGTCGCCACGCTGCCAATTCCAGTGAAACGTAAAAGGCTATCCAAAACAAACTATTGCACTGCAACATAAGCGCTTTATAAGACCTTTGTCGCTACGACTAAAACCCACAAAATGTAATTAAACTACCGTTTTATTACCTGTCTCAAGAATCACTTAACATGGCTTTTTAACCAACGGGCTTACTCTAATTAAAAGGCAGCAAGTGTCAGCTGTTGGCGAAAATACGCCCAGTCGAAAGCGGGCCCTGGGTCGGTCTTACGCAGCGGCGCCACCTTGGCGTGACTGGTGATACGCTGTGGCGTCACATTGGGGTAGCGGGCCATCAGCCACCCCACCGCTTCCACCAGCGCTGTATACTGCGCCCGGGTAAACGGGGTGACGTCATCGCCTTCGAGCTCGATGCCCACCGAGAAATCATTGAGCCTGGATCGCCATTCGCTCAGCGCTGGGTCCCACCACAACGAGCGTCCTGCGTGCCAGGCGCGACGGTCGGTATCGACGAACTGGACGCACGCGCCGTCGCGGCGAATCAAAAGATGTGCCGACACCCGCAAATGGGCGATCTCGGCAAAAAAAGGGTGCTCGCCTGGATGGAGCCGATTGGTGAACAGCGCCTCGATGGCATCGCCTGAAAACTGCCCAGGCGGCAGGCTAATGGCGTGCAAAAGCAGCAGCGAGACCTCGTTTTGAGGGCGTGCGTCCTGGTTAGGCGATGGCAGCTGCCGCGCCTTGGCCCACTCCCCCGGCCGGTTTTCTTGGTTCATGCGCGCACGCACTCCTCTACGTTGGCGTTCCCTTTCACTATAATGCCCGTCATCGAAGACGACGCCCAGAGACCTCACCGCTATGGATTATCAAACTGCTCTTGCTGAAGAGATTCGCGCTTGTGCCGCCCGCCTGCTAGCAGAAGACGTAGGAGCGGGCGATATCACGGCTCAGCTGATTCCTGAGAACCAGTGGGCCACCGCCAAGGTGGTGACCCGGGAGCCCGCCGTGCTCTGCGGTGTTGCCTGGGTCGACGAGATTTTTCGCCGATTGGATGCCCGCGTCACGCTGCGTTGGCAAGCCGCCGACGGTGACCGTTTGGCGGCCGACGAGTGCTTTCTCGAATTAGAAGGTCCGGCGCGTAGCTTGCTCACTGGCGAACGCGCCGCGCTCAACGTGCTGCAAACGCTGTCGGCGACCGCGAGTGCGACGCGACGCTATGTCGACTTGCTCGAAGGCACCGGCGTACGCTTGTTGGATACTCGGAAAACCCTTCCCGGCCTGCGACTGGCTCAAAAATACGCGGTCACCTGTGGAGGCGGCCACAATCACCGCATCGGCCTATGGGACGCTTTCTTGATCAAGGAGAACCACATTGCCGCCTGCGGTGGCATTCAGGCGGCCGTAGCGCAAGCCCGCAAAGTGGCCAGCGACCTGCCCGTAGAGGTAGAAGTCGAAACCTTTGAGGAGCTCGACCAAGCGCTAGCGGCCGGGGCGGATATCGTCATGCTGGACAACTTCGCCATCGAGGATCTCCACGTGGCCGTCGAAATCAACGGCGGGCGAGCTACCCTAGAGGCCTCTGGCAACGTAAAGGATGCCACGCTAAGGGCGATTGCCGACACAGGGGTCGACTGCATCTCCAGCGGCGCACTGACGAAAGACGTCACCTCCATCGACCTGTCGATGCGGATCACCCAAACCTTCAACGTTTAGCGCGCTACGTTTCTATTGCGCTGAGCCGCTTCACTAATCGGTAACGACGCAGCATTTCACCACTGCGTTCCACCCACTGCTCGCCGAGGTTGTCGAAGCCTCGACGCAGCAGGCGCTCATAGAGGACCAGGCTCGCCTCGATCTCTATGCTAGACACGCCGTTCTCAAGCAGAATGCGCTCGGCGTGGATCAGTAGCGTGGTACCGATCCCTCGCCCCGCCAGCGATGGCCAGACGTAGAGCGTTTCGATACGACCTGCGCTAATGTTGAGTTCCAGGAAACCAACACAACGGCCATCGCAAGCCGCCACCAGCGTGGTATAGAGCGCTTGGCGCGCCGCCCAAGCGCTCGCCTCGCGAGGTAGCGCGTTGGCCCAGGCGCGGCGCTCATCCAACCCGTAGTGAGTGGCCGCCCCCTGCATGACCGCATGATAGAAGACTTCCGCCTGGTCAGCGGCATCTTTGGCTAGCGCCGCGCGGTAGGTCACACGGGCCGTCGGCGCAGCAGAGGGTGCGCGTTCGTTCGTTTTCAACATGCTTCGCCTCAATGCGATTTAGCGGCTGTTAACGATAGCGGACTGTCGGTCACCAGCGAGCTATTTTATACTCGTTGCCACGTTACGAAAGTACCACCTCGTCGACCCCGTCGGTGTCGGTCAACCACAAGGCAGTGCTATGCATGATCGCTCGGACAGCGCGTCGTTTACACTGACGCCCATTGGCCATATCGTCAGCGACTATCCGGATAAGTTCGGCGTCCCCCGCCAGCCTGGGCTCGCGCCAGCGGCCAACGCGCGTTTGCTACTGACTGCACCGTTCGATGATCCTCTCACCGTACGAGGCTTGGAAGCGTTTAGCCACCTGTGGGTGACGTTTATCTTTCATCACAGCCCGACCCGCTGGACGCCCTTGGTGCGCCCACCCAGGCTGGGCGGCAACCGCAAAGTCGGCGTCTTTGCTAGCCGCAGCACTCACCGTCCCAATCGACTTGGGCTGTCATTGATCGAGCTGTCGCACATCGACACTCGGCAAGGCGTGAGCCTGCACCTCGCCGGGTGTGACTTGATTAGCGGTACGCCCGTGGTCGATATCAAGCCCTATCTGCCGTGGGCCGAAGCCAAGCCTGAAGCACGGGGCGGGTTTGCTCCCCATGCACCGACACTGCTGCCCGTGCACTTTAGCCAGGCCGCCCAAGCAAGCCTTGCCGCTCGTGCCGATGGGGCGTCACTCCATGCGCTGATAGAGCAAGTATTGGGCCAAGACCCCCGCCCTGCCTACCAGAAAGACCTCCAGAGCGAGCGCATATACGGCGTACGGCTGCGGGATGTGGACGTCAAATTTCAGGCGACTAATGCCGCCTCTGGAAACGACGCCACCACCTTCAAGGTGGTGGCAATTGATCCGCTGACTGACGAAACGGTCCTAGGCGGGAAAGGTAATGCCTAGACGACGACCCACCTCTTCGTAGGCCTCGATCACACCACCTAAGCCCTGACGGAAGCGGTCTTTATCCAGCTTCTCGCGGGTGTTGGCATCCCACAGGCGGCAACCGTCCGGTGAGAACTCATCGCCCAGTACCACCTCGCCGTTGAATACGCCGAACTCCAATTTGTAATCCACCAGCAGCATGTCGCCTTCGGCAAATAGCTGCTTGAGAATGTGGTTCACTTTGAACGTCAATGCCTTCATTTTGGCAAGCTGCTCGGGCGTTGCCCAGCCAAACGTTTCCGCCAGCGACTCGTTGATCATCGGATCGCCCTTCTCGTCGTTCTTCAAGAACAACTCGAAAGTCGGCGGATTAAGGGCGATCCCCTCTTCCACTCCCAAACGCTTCACCAAACCGCCCGCTGCAATGTTGCGCACCACGCACTCGACCGGAATCATCTGCATTCTCTTGACCAAGCTCTCGTTATCGGAAAGCTGTTTCTCGAAATGCGTGGGGATACCCCCCTCTTCCAAGCGCTCCATGATGAAGGCGTTGAAGATGTTGTTCACCATCCCCTTGCGGGCGAGCGCCTCTTTCTTCTTTCCATCGAAAGCGCTGGTGTCATCACGAAAGTGCAGTACCAGAAGGTCAGGATCGTCAGTGGTGTAGACGGATTTTGCCTTGCCGGCATAGAGTTCTTGGCGCTTTTCCATGGAGGCTCCGTGAGAAAGTGAGAATCAAAAGGTTAACGTAAGTAGCCGGAGACACGCTCAAGCAACTCGCGCTGATCATCAGCACTAAAATTACGCTCGCTGGCGTTGATGGCACGCAGCACGGTTTGGTCGCCGTTGGGCTCGAGCGCCAAACGAATCTGCTGGGACATCCGGCGTACGTCTGGGCTAAAGACGATCTGCAACGGGTTACGTCCACGCTCGGTTTCGGTCATGTACTCCACCAAGAACTCGTAGTCATCAGCGGAGGTCGCGAGCAGGTCGCGCTGACCCTCTTGGGTGAAATCGAGCGACAAATAGTGGTTCAGCTCGGCCCATACACGGTCAATGGGCTGCGGAATGACGACTTCCCACTCCTCACCTTGCTGACGTAGCTGAAGCGTTTGCTCATTGGCCAAACGCTGGGCAGTCCACGAAGAGGAGCTGGCAGTGGCACTGCGTGCGCCCAAATACTGTTCTAGGGCAGCAAGACAGCTCTCGACGCTTTGGCCGTTCTGGTCGCAGCGTACTTCGCTGCTACCGGCACGCAGAGCGCTTTGCAGCCTTAGCGTCGCTTGTGGGGTTACGATGACGCCTTGATTGGCACTGCTGTCTTGAACGGGAAGCTGGCGGCTGCGCACGAAGGCTTCCAGCTGTGGCCACACGCTGCCAGGGTCTGCCGCCACGACCAGCCAGCTTTGATCGCCGACTTGGCGACGCTCGACGTAGTCGGGCTCCAATCCGCTGCCAATGGCCAGTGACTGCGGCGGCTGAATCTCGGCCGGCTCATCGAGCCGCGTGCCCTGCATGGCCACCTGGGGGACCGGCATTGCGTCGCGGTAACGCTGGGTGTCGCGGGTGTCAGGCAGCACGAGAGGCGGCGCAGGAGCCGCTTCGGTGTAGTCCAAGTTGCGGTCGTGGTAGTAACCATCGCGCGCGCAACCTGCCAGTGTGACAGCGGCTGCGAGTGCCAGCGGTATCCATTTAAGCGCACGTTGTTCAAGCACAGAGCTCATCAAGCCACCTTAACAGTCAACAGATCGGTTACCCGGCAGGCACTGCCTTCACCGGGTAGCAAAAGGGTTTCGAGCGCCGGACTACTCCTCTACGACGCCCGCCAGCTGTAGCGCTTCGCTGACCGTGCCGTGGTACTTCTCCGACAGCCAGGTCAGCGGCAGGCGAATACCGGCGTCCATATAGCCCATGCGGTGCAACGCCCACTTGACGGGAATGGGGTTGGATTCGATGCCCAGATTGGTATGTAGCGGCATCAAGCGCGTATTGATTTGGTGCGCCTTGTCAGCGTCACCGGCCACAGCGGCCACGCAAAGATCGTGCATCGCTTTTGGGGCCACGTTCGCGGTGACGGAGATGTCACCGTGGCCGCCCATCAGCATGAAATCGCAGGCCGTAGCGTCGTCACCGGAGTAGAGCATGAAGTCGCTGCCTTTCAGGCGTGAGATTAGATCCTCAGCACGCTCAAGGTTCCCGGTCGCGTCTTTCAGGCCGATAATGTTGTTCACCTCGGCCAAGCGCACCACGGTCTCGTTATAAAGGTCGGAGCAGGTGCGGCCCGGTACGTTATACAAAATCACCGGCAGCTTGCTGCCTTCTGCCACCGCCTTGAAGTGTTGATACAAGCCTTCCTGGGTAGGCTTGTTGTAGTAAGGGCAGACCGACAGGCAGTAATCCGCACCCACTTCACTGGCGTAACGCGCCAATTCGACGGCTTCCGAGGTCGCGTTCGCCCCGGTACCGGCAATCACCGGAATGCGGCCGTTCACCTCTTCCACTACGCTGCGGATCACATCGAAGTGTTCGGCAAATGACATGGTGGTGGGCTCACCCGTGGTGCCCGCAGCGACGATGGCATCGGTACCATTGTCGAGGTGGAAGTTCACCAGACGACGAAGCGCCTCCCAGTCGATGTCGCCATTGACCTTCATCGGCGTCGCCAGGGCGACAATGCTGCCTGTGATCATCCGTATTTTCCTCACCTGCAAAAAGTTGAAATCAAGCTGCCACGTGGGATGCAATAACGTACATTGCGACAAGACGCAGCGTTGATGCCTTGAAGGAGCGCCGTCACCCCCGCCCACAAACAGCAAATGGTACTCAGGCGATTCGAGCCTGTACAGCGTAAAGCGCTGTGAGTTTATCGAACGCTTTGACAGTTGCGCGGCGCTTGCGTGTAATTCTCTATGAAAGTCACCCTTGAAAGGAGCCTTTATGACCATTGAACTTGGCCAGCCCGTCCCCGACTTTTCCGCCCCCGCCACCGGCGACACCACCATTACGCTGTCCGAACTACGCGGTAAGCAAGTGGTGGTGTATTTTTATCCGAAAGCCAGCACGCCAGGCTGCACCACCGAAGGCGGCGACTTTCGCGACCGCAAAGCCGCCTTCGATGCGGCCAACACCGTGATCATTGGCGTGTCACGCGACGGACTGCGTTCCCAGGAGAATTTCAAAGCCAAACAGGATTTCAATTTCGAGCTGATATCAGATAAAGACGAAACCGTTTGTCGGCTATTCGATGTCATCAAACTCAAGAAGATGTACGGCAAAGAGCACTTGGGCATCGAGCGCAGCACCTTCTTGATCGACCAGGATGGCAAACTGGCCCAGGAGTGGCGCGGCGTCAAAGTGCCCGGCCATGCAGAGGACGTGCTGAACACAGCGCAGGCGCTTCACAACCAGTAATCACGGCGCTCAACGCGGTGCCCCTCGGGGGGCACCGCGCTTAGGGCGACTCCTGCTCCAACTGAGGTGGCTGCACTGCCTGTCGGCTTTCGAGCCCCCGTGGCCAGGCGTATACCAACGCCTTGAGCAGCGTGGCCAGCGGGATAGCGAAGAACACCCCCCAAAACCCCCAAATACCGCCAAAGAACAGTACGGCGACGATAATCGAGACCGGGTGAATGTTGTTGGTCTCCGAGAACAGCACAGGGGCCAGCACGTTACCATCCAGCGCCTGCAATATCCCGTAAGCCACCAGCACGTACACGAACTGCTCGCTAATGCCAAAATGAAACCCGGCCACCGCTGCCACGGGGAGCGTGGCCACCGCCGCACCAATGTAAGGCACCAGGACGGAAAAACCGACCAGCACCGCCAGCAGCGCCGTGTAGGGCAGCCCGAAAAAGGCGAAGGTGATGTACGCCACCGTACCGACGATGACGATTTCGATGGATTTTCCGCGAATATAATTAGCGATCTGACGATCCATTTCGTGCCAAATGCGGGTCAACAGCGTCCGCTTTTGCGGCAGCAGCGAGAGCGTAAAACCCACCAGCGCCTCACGATCTTTCAACATGAAAAAGACCAAAATGGGGACTAACACCAAATAAATGATCAGTGACATGATGTTGCCCAGCGACGTCAATGAAAGCGTTAGGGCACGCTGGCCAAGCTGACTGATCTCCCGCCCGGCCACGCCGATCCAGCTCTGTATCTGATCGGGCGTTACGATATTGGGAAAGCGCTCCTGCAACTGATCCAGCCAACCTTGACCACTAGCAAACATCCGCGGTGTCTCTTGGACGAGTCCCACCAGCTGATTCCAAATCAGCGGCATCAAAATGAAGGCAAGCGCCAGCAGGACGCTAACGAACGCCACAAACACCAAAATGACGGCCAGCAAATGCGGCACTCGCCGCCTCGTCAGGGCGCTGACCACGCCTTGCAGCAGAAACGCCAACACCAGAGCGGTGAAAAAAGGCGCGAGCATACGCCCGAACCAGATGATCGCGGCAAAACCGCCCACCAAAACGAGCAGCAGAATCAACGCCTCTTCGTCTGAAAAATAGCGCTCGACCCAGCTTTTCAGAATGCTGCGCATGGTCATGAGCGAGCGTTCCCTGCTTTACGAATCCAAAACACATACACATCGCCGCGCTGCGTCCGCGCTTCCATGACATGCTCGCTTAGCTCGGTAAAGGCCGCCATATCGCGCCAAGACCCGGCATCGGTGGCGCTTACTTCCAGCAGCTGACCGGGAGCCAAGCCAGCCAGTGCCTGCTTGGCTTTCAGTAGCGGTAGCGGGCAGTGCAATCCAGTGGCGTCCAATAATTGGTCAGGCTGAACCCCTTCGGCCAACCCAGACGCTATTTGCTCAGACATACTTCTCCCCAAAGGCAGCTTTTATGGTGCTCGATCGTTCGATGGCTACATAAGCGTCGCATTGTTGCATAAACTGTTTTTTTGCGATGCCCATCGTGACGATGATTTAACGGCACTTCCTGGCCCGAATCAATGTCACACCGCTGTTCGCCGCGCCCACTACTTGAACGAATGGGGACGTCATGCTGCTTTTTAGACCCACCAACGCCCGCTGGGCCTGTGCGCTAGCACTGTCGTTTGGCACCCTGTGCGCGAGCTTGCCCAGCCACGGGTATGATGACTATCGGCTGCCCACGCTAGGGGGTGCATCGGCCTCCGCGAGCAACGAAGAGTTTCGTTTAGGTCGCGCGTGGCTACGCCAGTTTCGCGCTCAGGCACCGCAATGGCAGGACCCCATCGTCAGTGATTACCTGGAAAGCCTAGTCGCACGCTTGGCCCCCTACAGTCAGTTGGGCAGCCTGCAAACCACCACGGTGATGGTCGATAACCGATCGCTCAATGCCTTTGCCGTTCCCGGCGGAGTCGTCGGCATCAACTCTGGCCTGTTTGCCTTCGCCGAGGATGAAGGGTCGTTCGTTTCGGTGATTGCCCATGAGCTTGGCCACCTTTCCCAACGACACTACGCCCGCGGTAGCGCCCGCGCGGAGCAAACCCAACTGCCCGCCATGGCGGCCATGCTCGCTGGGATGCTGATTGCCGCCAGCGGCGGCGGCGATGCGGGCATTGCCACCGCCATGGGATCTCAAGCGGCGCTGATTCAAGACCAGCTTGCCTACTCAAGGCGCTTCGAGCAGGAGGCCGACCGTATCGGCCTGCAGGCCATGGCCGACGCCGGTTACGATCCAGAGGCCATGGTGCGCATGTTCGATACCATGCAGCGGCTGTCACGCCTTCAAGGTGGTACACCGCCTGAGTTCTTGCTGACTCACCCGGTCTCGGACAGCCGCCTGAGCGACGCCCAAGCGCGAGCCTCTCAACTTAGCGTCGCCAGTCGTTACACCAGCGATACGCTGTACGACATGATGCGCGCACGAGCGCTGCTGAGCATTTATCGCAACCCCCCCCAGCAGGCGGCCTCGCGGCTGGCACAAGAAGGTGCCGAGGCGCCTGCACTACGCTACATCGACGCGCTGATCGCAGCGCAAAACGGCCAAACCGACCGCGCGCTGCAAACCCTCGACCAGCTAGCCAACGAACTGCCTGATTACGGCATGCTGCCCGCCACGGCGGCGCAGGTAGCCCTGGAAGCACAGCGCTACGACGACGCCATCGAGCGCAGCCAGCGGCTGCTGCGGCTGATGCCCCACTATCTGCCTGCTCAACTCACCCTGGCGGAAGCGCAGTTACAGCGTGATCCTAACGCCGCCTACGATTTGCTCCGGGGGATTACTACGCAGCACCCGGAGAATCCGCAGGGCTTCAACCTGCTTGCGGAGGCTGCTGGGCGCAGCGGCTTTAACGGTTGGGGGCACTTGGCGCGCGCCGAACACCTCCAGCTCACCGGTCGCATAGACCGCGCCATCCGCCAGCTGGGTATTGCCAAGGACGCTGCCCAGCAGGAGAACGACGCCCAAGCGCTCGCGCGCATCGAGCAGCGCCGAGAAGCGTTTCTTGAGTACCGGGAGGCGCTGGAGAAGTTTTAATACCTATCAAGACATGCCAAACGCCCGAGCATAGCGTTCGGGCGTTTGGCTGACGATAGGGAGGTCGTGCGGTGGCTTAAGCGTTGAAATTCAGCATACGCTCGAGGGGCTTTAGCGCCTGCTGACGTAGCGCGTCGTCGACGAAAATTTCGCCGCTGCCTTCACGCAGTGCGCTCGCCAAATTATCCAGCGCGTTCATCGCCATCCACGGACAGTGGGCACAGCTGCGGCAGGTTGCACCGTTTCCAGCAGTGGGCGCTTCAAAGAGCGTTTTACCAGGCACCGCCTGCTGCATTTTGAAGAAAATGCCGCGATCGGTCGCCACGATCAGTTGCTCGTTGGGCAGGGTTTTCGCCGCCTTGATCAGTTGCGAGGTGGAACCCGCCACATCGGCCAGCTTGACGACGGCCTCCGGCGATTCCGGATGCACGAGCACGGCGGCGTCGGGGTAGAGGCGCTTCAGATCCTCGATACCTTTCGCCTTGAACTCCTCGTGCACGATGCAGGCACCGTCCCACATCAGCATGTCGGCACCGGTTTTCTTCTGAATGTAGCTTCCCAGGTGCTTGTCCGGCGCCCAGAGAATCTTTTCGCCCTTTGCCTGCAAATGCTCGATGACGTCGACGGCAATCGACGAGGTCACGACCCAATCGGCACGCGCCTTCACCGCCGCCGAGGTGTTGGCATACACCACCACCGTGCGGTCAGGATGAGCATCGCAAAACGCGCTGAAATCTTCGATGGGGCAACCGACATCCAGGGAACATGTCGCTTCCAGCGTCGGCATCAGCACCCGTTTTTCGGGGGAGAGGATCTTGGCCGTCTCGCCCATGAAGCGCACCCCGGCGACCACCAGCGTGGTGGCATCGTGACGAGCGCCAAAGCGGGCCATTTCAAGGGAATCAGCTACGCAGCCACCGGTCTCTTCGGCCAACTGCTGAATGGCGTCGTCGGTATAGTAATGCGCCACGAGCACGGCGTTGTTCGCCTTGAGTAACTGCTTGATCTCAGCGACTCGCGCTTCGTCTTCCGCTGGAATTCGGGTAGGGCAGTACGGGCTTGGCAGCGGCGCGTCTAGCGCCGCTTGAGAGGTCATCATAGTCATCGTGTCTACCACTGTGACGAACAGGGAATCCCCCTGTTAAACACCAGTCACGGCGTATGCACTCCGCATGCGCCGCACTCAGGGCAGCGGCCGCTGCGTCTCTCGCGGTGGCACGCTGCCAACCTGACTGCTGAGAGTCAGGACAATAACGTCGTTGTTATGACATTCGTTGTTAAGACATTGTGGTGGACAACCCTTCGTTGCTGCAAGCACAACGTCACTTCGCCATGCACCACGATGTGCATAGCAAAACGCCCCTGGCAGCAAGCTACCAAGGGCGTCGTAATTTGGTGGGTCGTGTAGGATTCGAACCTACGACCAATTGATTAAAAGTCAACTGCTCTACCAACTGAGCTAACGACCCAAATTTGCTGCGTCAGGACTATCGCCAGTATCCATGAAGGACGCATCGACTGGCATTAAAAACAACGCATTAAATCGAAGACGGTTTGATGCAATTGTTTGGTTCGTATGGTGGGTCGTGTAGGATTCGAACCTACGACCAATTGATTAAAAGTCAACTGCTCTACCAACTGAGCTAACGACCCGTCCGAACGGATGCATATAGTACGGATATGGCTTTTGAATAGCAAGCCCTTTTTTATCTTTCGTCTATATTCCGCTCCCTGCGGCGTTGTAAGCGCCAACGCCGCAGAGCTCACTTACTTAGCCGCGCTTGGGCTTTGGCTTACGCATCGCCTGCACCGGACGGCGCTTGTGCTTGTCGCGGCTCCAGCGATTCTTCTCATCTGGCGTCAGCTCAGGCACTTTACGGGTTTCCAAGTTGGCAAGCGTCGCCAAGTCGTCCACCTCGTCTTGAGAGAGTTCGACCCACTCACCGGCTTTCGCCCGCTTGTCGAGGAAGATGTTGCCGTAGCGAACGCGCTTCAAGCGGCTAACGGTGAGTCCCTGGGACTCCCACAAACGGCGCACCTCGCGATTACGCCCTTCCAAGATCACCACGTGGAACCAAGTATTGATGCCTTCCCCACCGAACTCCTGCACGTCGGTGAAGCGCGCCGGGCCATCTTCCAGCATGACGCCGTCGACCATGGCGACGATATGCTCACGCTTGACGTCGCCCATGACCCGCACGGCGTACTCACGCTCCACCTGAGTAGACGGGTGCATCAAGCGGTTGGCCAATTCACCGTCGGTGGTGAACAGCAACAAGCCGCTGGTGTTGATGTCCAAGCGGCCAATCGCAATCCAGCGCTCGCCTTTCAGGCGCGGTAGGCGCTCAAAGACCGTGCGGCGGCCTTCCGGGTCTTTACGAGTGCACAGCTCACCTTCCGGTTTGTTGTACATGATCACCCGGCGCGGCACGTCCTCTTCCGGGCGCAGCGTCACAGGGCGATCATCGAAACTGACCTTGTCCCGGGCCTCCACCCGGTCACCCAGTTTGGCGACCTGGCTATTCACCTTCACCCGGCCGTCGGCAATGGCGGTTTCCATTTCACGGCGGGAGCCAAGGCCCGCACGGGCGAGGACTTTCTGCAGCTTTTCGCTGGTGGGGGGCGTGGTGTTGTTACTCTGACTCATGGTCGTCTGACCTCACATCGTTGGTCTGCGTGCTAGCGTCTTCGTGTTGACGCTTTGCACGTGCCGCTAGCCGTGCCTCTAAATCGGCAAAACTAAGCGGCTGGGTTAACGCCGTCTCGGCGTGGTGATCGGCACTCGCTGCCGACGTGTTCTCATCTTGCTGGGGTGGCGCATCCTGCACGCTTTCCGTCGTTTCGTCCAGTGGTGGGGGCGGGTTTTGTTCACCCGACGCCTCTTCGACGGCGCGCTCTTCGTGATCGTCGCCGTTGACCAGCGTATGCATGGGCGGCAGCGCATCCAGGGTTTTCAAACCGAAGTCATCCAGAAAACTGCGCGTGGTGGCATAGACTGCGGGGCGACCCGGCACGTCCCGGTGGCCTACCACACGTATCCAGCCGCGCTCCATCAATGTACGAATGATCGAGCTGCTGACGCTCACGCCCCGCACGTCTTCGATATCGCCACGAGTCACCGGCTGGCGGTAAGCGATCAGCGCAAGGGTTTCCAGCAACGCTCGCGAATAGCGCTGGGGCCGCTCGTCCCACAGCCGCGAGACCCAGTGAGCCAAGCGTGGACGAATACGTAGCTGAAAGCCCGAGGCAGTCTCGACCAGTTCCAGCGCGCCATTCTCGTGGCGCAGCGCCAGCCGCGACAGCGCTTCCCTCAGCGCTTTTCGGGTGGGGCACTCCTCTTCTAAAAAGAGCGTTTCCAGGCGCTCGACCGGCAGCGGCTCCCCCGCCGCTAGCAGCGCCGCTTCAATGATGTCATCTAACGTGGTGTCTCTCACCGCGACTCCTCGTCAGGTTCAAACGCAGACTCTTCGAATGTCGAGGCGGCATCGCCCTGCTCCTCTTCCAAACGCTCGAATGCACCCTCTTCCTCATCGGCCAGCGCCGCTTGGCGGGCGCGCACGTGAATGGGCGACAGCGGTGCGTTTTGAACGATCTCGATCATGGCCTCTTTGGCGAGCTCCAGAAGCGCCATGAAGGTGACGACCACCCCGGCCCGCCCCTCATCTAAAGTAAATAGCGCCTCGAAAGGCGTATAACGACCGCTCTCTCCATCCTGGCTGAGCTGCTCCATGATTTTCAGCATTCGCTCGCGGGTGGAGAGCACTTCCCGGCTGATCTGGTGGGCCTGAGCCAGCTCGGCGCGTTTGAGAATATCGGACAGCGCCTCTAGCAGCTCGTCCAGCTCGACATCGGGATGGATTACCCGCGTTTCCAGCGGCGGCAACCCCGCCTGCACGCTGAACCAGTCTCGGCCGACGCGTGGCAGGGTATCCAGTGCTTCGGCGGCCTCTTTTAGACGCTCGTACTCCTGTAAGCGGCGAATCAACTCGGCACGGGGGTCCTCCTCTTCCTCGCCCTCCGCTTTAGGCGGGCGCGGTAGCAGCGTCCGGGATTTGATCTCCGCCAGCATGGCTGCCATCAGCAGGTACTCTCCCGCCAGCTCGATCTCCATGGCTTTCATCAACTCCACGTACTCGATGTACTGATGGGTGATGGTCGCCACGTTGATGGTCAGAATATCCAGGTTCTGGCGCCGGATTAAATAGAGCAGCAGGTCCAGCGGCCCTTCAAAGGCTTCCAGAAAGACCCGCAGCGCCTCAGGAGGAATATAGAGATCCTCCGGCAACTGCGTAATGGGCTCATCAAACAGGCGCCCAAGCGCCTCCACCACCGGCTCGGCAGTAGCTTCCGCCACGTCTTGGTCTTGCTCTGGCGCTGCGCTGGGCGTCTCGCTCACGCGGGTCGAATCCTTGATTGATGAGTTGAAAAAAGACAGTGTAACAGCGCGCTGTTAGCACGGCATCTAGCCCGCATCGGCGGCTTTACGATAGCGCCCTTGATAGTCGAACAGCTTGTCGCGGATTTGAAAGTGACGACCCACCTTTCGCCCCACCACGAAATCCGGGTGGCGCAATCGGCGCTGCTCGTTGACGACCTCATCAGGCGTCGTCGGTTGCCATTGGCCGCCCGGCGCCCGTAGGTGGGCACGTAAAAAAACGGCATAAAACGCGCGGCGCTGGGCCGGAGTTTCCAAGGCAAACCATTCACTCAGGCTGTCGCCATCTTCATCGTGGTAGGTGGCTTTCAGGCGCGGCAGGCCACGGCCATTGGTGGTCGCTTCCAACTGCATGCCGCTGACGCGCAGTACTTTGGCATCTTTTAGCTTCAGCGCATCCTTAAGCTTGTCATCGGCATCCACCAGCAGCTTCTCGCAGCCATGGCAGCGGCGGGCAGCGATATCGTTCTCGGCGCCGCACGTATCGCAGACCTTGAAGCGAAAGCGGAACGTACACTGGCAGCGCCGACCTGCGTCATCCTCCATCAGCCCCTGACAGCGGCGACCAAAGTGCTCGATCACCAGCTCGCCGTCGCGCTTTCCCCAAAACAGGTTCGCGTGACCACACTCCGGGCAGGGCACCTGCACCGGTTCGCTGTCGCCATCCGGCTTGGGTTCGCCTACTTCCGGGGCGTAGAGATCCCACGGGTTGCCCGCATAGTCGAGAATCAGGCACTCCTCTTTGCCTGGCGAGAGGCGCAACCCGCGACCCACGATCTGCTGATACAGGCTGACCGACTCGGTGGGCCGCAATATCGCAATCAGATCGACGTGGGGAGCATCGAAGCCGGTGGTCAGTACCGCCACGTTGACCAAATACTTCAACTGGCGCGCCTTGAAGGCCTCGATCAGCGAGGTGCGCTCGGTCGAGGCCGTGGCGCCGGTAATCAGCGCGGCCTGATCGGCGGGCAGATAGCCCATGATCTCTTCGGCATGGGCGACCGTGGCGGCGAAAATCATCACCCCCTGACGGTCGGCGGCGTACGCCACCACCTGGGCAATGATGCCCGGCGTGGCGCGGTGGCCCGCCACCACGCGGTTGAGCTCCTCCTCCCGAAACAGGCCGCTGGTCGAGGGCGCAAGCGCCGAGAAGTCGTACCCCTCAATGGCCATGTCCAGCCGCTTGGGCGCGGCCAAAAAGCCCTGCTTGACCATCAGCCGCAGCGGCTGCTCGAACACACAGTCGGCAAAAAAGCTCTCTTCCGAACCGCGCACCATGCCGTGGTGATGGCGATGGTAGATAAATCCTTGGCCTAGGCGAAACGGCGTCGCGGTTAGCCCTAAAATCTTCAGCTGTGGGTTTTGGCTCTGAAGATGTTCAATCACCTGCCGATAGCTGGAGTCCTCCTCCAGCGACACACGGTGGCACTCGTCGATCACCAGTAGCGTGAAGCTGGCGTCGTTGAACTGCCCCAGGTTGCGCACCACCGACTGCACCGAGCCAAACACCACTTGGCGGTTTGCCTCTTTGCGCTTTAACCCGGCACTGAAGATATCCGCTTTCAGTCCGTAGGCCTGATATTTCCCGTGGTTCTGCTCCACGAGCTCGCGCACATGAGCCAACACCAGTACCCGCCCACGGGCGAGCCTTGCCAGCTCGGCGATGACCAGTGACTTGCCGCTACCCGTGGGTAGTACCACCACGGCGGGGGCGCTGGTAGCGCGAAAGTGGGCGACCACCCGCTTCACCGCCTCTTTTTGATAGGGGCGCAGCGAAGGCGCTGCCGCGTTAGCCAAGAAAGGCGGCCCGGAGGCCGCCTTTTCAGAATGTGTCATCCATCACCTGTCGGGTTGGTCACATGACGTTAGCCTAGCCACACCCGCGCATTGCGGAACAGGCGCAGCCACGCACCATCGTCGGTCCACTCCGCCGGACGCCAGGAGTTGGTGACCGCACGAGTCACTCGCTCGGGGTGCGGCATCATGATGGTCACACGGCCATCTGGGGTGGTCAGGCCCGTGATACCCGACGGCGAGCCGTTGGGGTTGGCCGGGTAGCGCGTAGTGACTTGGCCGTAGTTATCGATATAGCGCAGGGCAATTTGGCTGCTCGACTGCATGCTGCGCAGGTGCGCCGTATCGCGGAACTCGGCGCGGCCTTCTCCGTGTGCCACGGCAATCGGCAGCTTGGAGCCTTCCATGCCCGCCAGCAAAATCGAGGGGCTCTTTTCTACCCGTACCATCGATACGCGCGCCTCGAACTGCTCAGACTCGTTACGCACGAAATCGGGCCAGCTTTCAGCCCCAGGAATCAGCGTCTTGAGCTGCGAAAGCATCTGGCAGCCGTTGCACACGCCCAGTGAGAAACTGTCGTCCCGAGTGAAGAAGGCCTCGAACTGCTCGCGGGCGCGCTCGTTGAACAGCACCGATTTCGCCCAGCCGCCGCCTGCGCCGAGTACATCGCCGTAGGAGAAACCGCCACAGGCCACTAAGCCTTTGAACTCCTCCAGCGAGACACGACCTTCGAGGATGTCGCTCATGTGCACATCCACCGCGTTAAAACCCGCTTTGTGGAAGGCCCAGGCCATCTCGACCTGACCGTTGACGCCCTGCTCGCGAAGCACGGCCACGGCGGGCTTGATGGTGTTGATATACGGCGCGCTGATATCGTCGTTGATATCGAAGGTCGGTTCAGCGCTAAGCCCTGGATCGCGCACGTCGAGCAGGTTATCGAACTCGTTTTTCGCGCACTCGGGGTTATCCCGCAGCGCCTGCATGCGGTAGCTGGTTTCGGCCCAGGTACGCTGGGTTAGCTGACGCGTAGTCTCCAACAGCGGCTCTTCGAACAGCGTCACCCGCACTTGGTCGTCGTAGCGCGGGCGGGCAATCACCCCGCAGGTTTCGATACCCGCCATGGCGAACTGGGTCAGCACCTCTTCGGTGTGCTGGCGATTGACCTGAATCACCGCGCCCAGCTCTTCGGAGAACAGCGCGCTGAAGGCTTCCACCGGCTCATCGATCAGCCAGTCGAGCTTGATCTCGAGCCCGGCGTGCGCGGCAAAGGCCATCTCCAGCAGCGTCACCAGAAGGCCACCGTCGCTGCGGTCGTGATAAGCCAGCAGCTTGCCGTCGCGGTTCAGGCCCTGGATCACTTCGAAAAATGCTTTCAGATCTTCCGGGTCGTCCACATCGGGGCACTCGTCACCCACCTGCCCGTACACCTGCGCCAGCGCCGAGCCGCCGAGGCGGTTCTGGCCGTTCCCCAGGTCGATCAGAATCAGGTCGGACTCGTCCTGCTCCAGATTGATCTGCGGCGTCAGCGTCGCTAGCGCGTCGGTCACCGGTGCAAACCCGGTCACGACCAGCGACAGCGGCGAGGTAATGCTTTTCTCTTCGGCGTCGCCGCCCTCTTGCCACGCGGTGCGCATGGACATGGAGTCCTTGCCCACCGGCACGGCGATCCCGAGCGCGGGGCACAGCTCCATGCCAACGGCATGAACCGCGTCGTACAGCGCCTGGTTTTCACCGGGGTGATCGGCGGCACTCATCCAGTTGGCGGAAAGCTTGATATCCGAGAGTTTGGCAATTGGCGCAGCGGCGAGGTTGGTGATCGCTTCGGCCACTGCCAAACGGGCACTGGCGGCAGGATCGATCAGCGCCACCGGCGGGCGCTCGCCCATGGCCATGGCTTCACCGGCGTGGGTATCGAAGCTCGCGGTGGTCACCGCCACATCGGCCACCGGCACCTGCCAGGGGCCGACCATCTGATCGCGGGCGACTTGACCAGTGATGGAACGGTCGCCGATGGTGATCAGGAAGCTTTTCGAAGCCACCGTAGGCAGGCGTAGTACCCGGTCCATCGCTTCGCGCAGGTCCAGGTTATCCAGCATCACGCCCGACAGCTCCGGCGTTTGGCGCTCGAACGAACGGGTCATTTTTGGCGGCTTGCCAAACAGCACGCTCATGGGCAGATCGACGGGTTTGGTCTCGAAGTGGCCGTCACGCACTTCCAGATGGTGCTCCGCCTGGGCTTCACCCACCACCGCGTAGGGGCAACGCTCGCGCTTGCACAGCGCGTCGAAGGTATCGAGATCCTCTGGAGCAACCGCCAGCACGTAGCGCTCCTGGGCTTCGTTGCACCAGATCTCTAGCGGGCTCATACCCGGCTCGGCGTTGGGCACCGCGCGCAGGTCGAACAGGCCGCCACGGTTACCGTCCTTGACCAGCTCCGGCAGGGCATTGGACAGCCCGCCCGCGCCCACGTCATGAATAAAGCGAATGGGGTTTTTCTCGCCCAGCGCCCAGCAGCGGTCGATGACCTCTTGGGCACGACGCTCGATTTCCGGGTTTTCCCGCTGCACAGAGGCAAAGTCCAGATCCGCGCTGGACTCACCGGACGCCATACTGGACGCCGCACCGCCGCCCAGACCGATCAACATCGCCGGGCCGCCCATCACGATCAGCTTGCCGCCCACCGGAATCTCGCCCTTCTGGACGTGCTGGGCACGAATGTTGCCGTAGCCACCGGCAATCATGATCGGCTTGTGGTAACCGCGACGCTCGATGCCTTCGGCACTGAGGGCATCCTGCTCATAGGTACGGAAGTAGCCGGCCAAATTGGGTCGGCCGAACTCGTTATTGAAGGCCGCACCGCCAATCGGGCCGTCCAGCATGATAGTGAGCGCCGACTGCATACGCTCGGGTTTGCCGTAATCGAAGGCCTCCCAGGGTTGCACGAACTCGGGGATACGCAGGTTGGAGACGGTAAAGCCCGCCAGGCCTGCTTTTGGCTTACCGCCGATACCGGTCGCGCCTTCATCACGAATCTCACCGCCAGAGCCGGTGGCCGCACCGGGGAAGGGGGCAATGGCCGTGGGGTGGTTGTGGGTCTCCACCTTCATAAGAATGTGGATGGGCTCTTGGTGGGCGTCGTAGCGGGCGCGCTCTCCCTCGGCCCCGGTAAGCGGCGTGGGGAAAAAGCGACCGCCATGGCTGCCTTTGATCACCGCCGCGTTATCGCTGTAGGCGGAGAGCACGTTGTCCGGCGACGTGGCGAACGTGTTCTTGATCATCTTGAACAACGAATGGCTCTGAGCTTCTCCGTCGATGATCCAATCCGCGTTGAAGATCTTGTGACGGCAGTGCTCCGAGTTCGCCTGGGCGAACATCATCAGTTCTACGTCGCTGGGGTTGCGGCCAAGCTCGATGAAGGCGGCTACCAGATAATCGACCTCATCGTCTGCCAACGCCAGTCCCAGCTCACGGTTGGCGACCACCAGTGCCTCGCGGCCGCCTTCCAAAATGTCGACGCTGCCCAGCGGCGCCGGCGCGTGGTGAGCGAACAGCTTGCTGGCATCGGCCGCGTCGGCCAGCACGTTTTCGGTCATCCGATCATGCAGCAGCGCGCTGATCGTTTCGAGCTGTTCGGCACTGGGGGTGCCGCGCAGGCCTATACGGTAATCGATGCCGCGCTCGATGCGGCTTATCTGGCTTAGCCCGCAGTTATGGGCGATGTCGGTTGCTTTAGAGGACCACGGTGACTGGGTACCCAGACGCGGCACGACCAAAAAACGCTGTGCGTCATCGGGGGTTGCCTGGCGCTCGCGACTGCCGTACGCCAGCAGTTCCGCCAACCGCTCCTGAGCAGCCTGATCGAGCTCGTCGTGGTGGTCGATGAAGTGGACGTAGTGGGCAGACAGTGCCTCCACCTCTGGAACACGGTCACGCAACACCGTTAACAGCCGTTCATGGCGGAAGGCGGAAAGGGCGGGTGCGCCTCGCAGTTCGAGCATATCTGGGAGCCTCTAAAGCAGGAAGAGTTCGAGCAGGAAATCACCGGGCCGCTGTGCGGCAATCCCGCTATGATACTGGAAAGCGGCGTTCACACGAAATCAACAAGGTGACAGCGTCTAACAGGCTGGGTATCGTGGCAGACTGTTCCATGTTGACAAGCCCCCATGCCGACATCGATTACCCAACACTTTCTTGCCTATTACCGGGCGTATTTCGCGATGATCGCGACGCTTTTACTATTTTTAGTGCCGCGCAGTGCATCCATGACGAGCGGTGAACATCTCGCGCAGATCCAAGCCAAAGAGTTCATCACGATCCACACTCGCAACACCCCCACCACCTATTATGAAGGCCGTCAGGGCCCTACCGGTTTCGAGTACGAGCTGATGCACCGCTTTGCGGACTACCTGGGGGTCAGTCTCAACCTGAACGCGAGCCACCATCCGGAGAGCGTGCTACCCGCCGTGCGCGAACAGGGCGACCTGGGCGCCGCCGCCCTGCCCTTGCTGGCGGACTCCCCAGGCATCCACTACACCCGCTCGATCATTCACATGCAGCCCTTGGTGGTGTACCGACGTGGGCTCAACGGTATCGACGAACCCGCCGACCTCGTTGGCTTGGAGCTAGGCACGCTGAGCGAAGCGGGCACCAGCCAAGCGCTACGCTCGCTGCAGCGCGACTACCCCAACCTGAGCTGGAAGGAGTCCCACGAGCTCGAAGTGGCCGAACTACTGGCCCGCGTCGAGCGCGGCACCCTGGATGCCGCGATCATTTTCGATCACCAGTTTCGTTTGAACCGGCTGTTTTTCCCTAACGTCGAGCGTGGTTTCTTTTTAGGCGAGCCGCTCTCGTTGGCGTGGGCCGTACCCAGCGGCCGGGGGCTAGGGCTGCTCGACGCCGCCAACCAGTTCCTGCAAGAGCTGCAGGAAAACGGCACGCTCGACGGGCTCGTGAGCCGCTATTTTGGTCACGATGACTACCTCGAATACGTCGGCACACGGACGTTTCTTGCCCATCTCGATGAGCGCTTACCGAGCTACACCGAGCTCTTCAAACAGGCTGCCCGGGACACGGGGTTCGATTGGAAACTGCTGGCTGCCGTGGGTTATCAAGAGTCGCACTGGGACCCAACCGCCGTCTCCCCCACCGGAGTACGTGGCCTCATGATGCTGACCAATCCCACCGCCAGCGAGATGGGCGTGGCCGACCGTACCGATGCTGCACAAAGCATCGACGGCGGCGCGCGCTACCTGCGCAGCATCAAAGATCGTCTGCCCGACAGCATTACGGGAGACGATCGACTCTATATGGCCATGGCGGCGTATAACGTGGGGCTTGGCCACCTTTACGATGCCCGTAAGATTGCCGAGATGCGTGGCGGCGATCCCGATCGCTGGCAGGACGTTCGCGCAGCGCTGCCGCTGCTGCAAGAGCGGGAGTGGCATAGCCAAACCCGCCACGGCTATGCGCGGGGCGGCGAGCCGGTGATCTACGTGCGCAACATCCGTCGCTACTACGAGATGATCGAGTACGTGGAGCGCAGCCGACAGCAATTCTTTCAGCTAGAGCAGGCCCCTGCTAGCGAAGAGCCGCTGCTGCTGTTCGATATCGTGCCACCCATCGAGCCATAGCCCGGCTAGCGTTTCTCGGCGAAGAACTGCTTGAGCAGCCGCTTGGCGGGCGCGGCCAACACGCCGCCCGTCACCACGATACGATGATTGAACCAGGGCTGCGCCAGCAGGTTGGCCTTCGACTCCACCATGCCGGTGCGCGGCTCAGGCGCGCCGTATACCAGCCGGGCGATACGCGCATGCACCATGGCGCCTGCACACATCATGCAGGGCTCTAGGGTCACGAACAGCGTGCAGCCCTCCAGGCGGTAGTTGCCCAGCTGCTGGCCCGCCTCACGCAGCGCGCGCACCTCAGCGTGGCCGCTAGGGTCGCAGCTCGCCAGCGGTGCATTATGGCCAGCGCCAATGATCTCCCCATGGGCATCCACCACCACCGCGCCCACCGGTACTTCCCCGGCGGCAAATGCCAGGTGCGCTTGGTCCATGGCGCGGTGCATGTAAAATTCATCGCTGCGTATCAAGGCAAACTCCGCTAAGGTAGCAAAACGATCGTTTTAATAGCGTGATGGCCGCACTGGGTGCGCTTGCAATCATCGGTGGGATCACAGACAGCAGCAAGGATACAGAGAATGAACGATGCGCTGAAGTCACTGGTTGACTTGTTAGAGCTTGAAACCCTAGAGGAGACGCTATTTCGCGGCCAGAGCCAGGATCTGGGCTTTCCTCAACTGTATGGGGGCCAAGTATTGGGCCAAGCGCTCGCCGCAGCGGCGCGCACGGTGCCGGACGAGCGCCGCCCACACTCCCAGCATGGCTATTTTTTGCGGCCCGGCGACCCCCACCGCCCGGTGGTGTATCAGGTCGATACCATCCGCGACGGCGGCAGCTTTACCACCCGTCGTGTGACGGCCATTCAAAAAGGTCGACCGATCTTCTTCTGCAGCGCTTCTTTCCAGAGTGCTGAAGAGAGCCTCCACCATCAGCGAGCCATGCCCCAGGTGCCTACACCGGAAGCACTCATCGAGAGTGGCGATGCCAAGCACGCGCGCTTCCCCGGCCACCCGATCGAATTTTTACACTTGAAGGACAATCCAGACAGCGCCTCACCGGCGGGCCAATGTCTTTGGTTCCGTTTTGCTGGCGGGCCGCTGCCGGACGACCCGGCGCTGCATCGTCACCTGCTCTCGTATGCCTCGGATTTCAATCTGCTCACCACCGGCCTGATTCCTCACGGCATCAAGTACACCGATCCGAAACTGCGCATCGCCAGTCTGGATCATGCCCTGTGGCTGCATGAAGATACGCGGCTGGATGAGTGGCTGCTCTACGCCATCGACTCCCCCTGGACAGGCGGCGCGCGGGGCTTGGCCCGCGGTCATATCTATCGCCGCGATGGGCGTTTGGTGGCATCGACGGCGCAAGAGGGGCTGGTACGCTATCCAACTTCGTGAACCACTGTCCCAAAAACGGCAACGCCCGCGATGAGCGGGCGTTGTAAAATACCGGTCAGCACAACCCTAGACGGGGGCGCTGTAAACCCATCCTTGGGCGCTACTTTCGCCATCTGACCGCCATGGATGGTGGAAATGCCGAAATTGCAGGGAGCATTTTTCGGCCATGGCGAAAGCCCCCCGTTACGGTCTGTCCTGACCTAAGTGGCCTTGTTGATTATCCACCATACACATCATTAATAGTTTTCAGCGGGTAGTGAGCCGGATACGGCTTGCGGGCCACGCCGGAGTCGACCGCTGCTTGGGCCACTGCTGATGACACACGGGCCAGCAGGCGGATATCCACCGGCGTGGGGATGATGTAATCGCGGCCAAAGCTCATCTCGGTACGCTCGTAGGCATTGAGCACTTCCTGGGGAACAGGCTCGCGCGCCAAATCTTTCAGCGCATGAACGGCGGCCAGTTTCATGGCTTCGTTGATACGCGTGGCGCGAACATCCAGCGCACCGCGGAAGATGAACGGGAAGCCCAGCACGTTGTTCACCTGATTCGGGAAGTCCGAGCGGCCGGTGGCCATGATTACGTCCGGGCGCGCTTCGCGGGCTACATCCGGGTGAATTTCCGGGTCCGGGTTCGTACAAGCGAAGATCACCGGGTCAGCGGCCATCTTTTTCACCTGCTCCGCCGAGAGCAGGCCCGGGCCAGAGAGGCCGATGAACACGTCCGCACCGTCGATGGCATCGTCCAGCGTACGCATGTCGGTATCGCGGGCAAACTCGGCTTTGTACTCGTTGATCCCATCGCGATCAGTGTGAATCACACCGCGACGGTCCAGCATGACCAGATTCTCTTTCTTGGCGCCGCAAGAGACTAGCAGGCGCATACAGGCAATCGCCGCCGCTCCCGCCCCCATGCAGACGATCTTCACGTCTTCGATGCGCTTGCCCGCGATATCCAGCGCGTTGAGCATACCTGCAGCGGTGACGATGGCCGTGCCGTGCTGGTCATCGTGAAAGACAGGAATGTTGCAACGCTCGATCAGGGCTTTTTCGATCTCGAAGCACTCGGGCGCTTTGATGTCTTCCAGGTTGATGCCACCCCAGGTATCGGCGATGCGCGCCACGGTGTCGATGAACGCCTGCGGGCTTTCAGCATCCACTTCGACATCCACCGAGTTGATGCCCGCAAAGCACTTGAACAGGACGCCTTTGCCCTCCATGACCGGCTTGCTGGCCAGCGGCCCCAGGTTGCCCAAGCCAAGAATCGCGCTACCGTCCGAAATGACCGCAACCAAGTTGCCCTTGCCGGTATAGCGGTACGCATTTTCCGCTTCGCGGGCGATTTCGCGAACCGGCTCGGCAACGCCTGGGCTATACGCCAGGGCCAAGTCCCGCGCTGTCGCAGTGGGCTTGGTCAGCTCCACGGAGAGCTTACCGGGAATCGGTTTAGCGTGATAATCCAAAGCTGCCTGTTTGTTTGCATCCGTCATGGTCAAGGTCTCATCAGCCTAAAGTAGAAAAGTCGTATCAGAATATAGAAAAAACCTAGGCGTCTCAAGCACGTAGTAAACTTACCTACGAAACGATCGTTTTAGCTACATTCCCAACAACTTCGGAACTTTTAAGCGATATTTGCTGCAACTTATGCTTCTCGCTATTAGCCATAAAGGTTTCCTTATTGATGCATCGCAGTAATTTTGGAAATTAATTCCAGCAAACAGCGCAAACCAGTTATCCACACCCGGGCAGCAAGAGCACCCTGTGGAAAAGAGAGACAGAGGGAAGAGCGTGAAAAGGGGCAGACAGCGCGGGGGAGAAGAAGATCAATCGTTTTGAAGGTTGGCGACGGGGGGGGTAAACGAAGAACTCGCCGTTGCCATGAAAGCCTAGTTCTCTAGGGGCAAAAAGCCCACGTCATAGCGTGGGCTTTTGCACAGGGCACGCGAAGTGCCTGCGATAGACTGAATCCGTTAGGATTAGCCGCGCTTGATAGCAGCGCCGAAACGCTTGTTGAAGCGCTCTACACGGCCACCGGTGGTCGCTTGCTTCTGCTTGCCGGTGTAGAACGGGTGGCAGTTAGAGCACACGTCCAGTGCGAAGTCCTGACCAGAGGTAGAACCGACCTGGAAGCTTGCACCGCAAGAACAGTTGGCGGTGACCGTGTTGTAATTCGGGTGGATACCTTGTTTCATCTTGAGCCTCATGAGCTATATGCCGCCACCTGATCCGTTGCCAGGCACCGCATACGGGTTTGAAAAAACTGCTAACCGGTTAACCGCTCCATCCGATAGATTCAGAGCGGCCGCACATTCTAGCAAACTAATCGCCGGAGGCCAATTGTCCGACTCTGTTTCTTCAAAGTCCTCTACATGGGGGCAGCCTCAAGGCGCTTTTCAGGTCTTAAAAGTGGCGCTACCCTCGCCGCTGCGCCGCCTGTTCGATTATCTTCCCGCACCGCGTGCGCCCGCCTGTGGCTGGCAGCCAGGGCTTCGAGTGCGAGTGCCGTTTGGCCGCCGAGAGGTGGTGGGCGTGGTGGTGTCGCTTGCTACCGGCAGCGAACTTCCCCGCGCGCAGCTACGGGCCATCAGCGAGGCGCTGGATGACGCCCCCCTGCCCAGCGACTGGCAGTGGCTCTGCCACTTCGCGGCGCGTTACTACCAGCACAGCCTGGGCGACACGTTGCAACACGCCATGCCCGCGAGGCTGCGCCAGGGACACCCGATGGCGGGCCGTACCCAAACGCTGTGGCTTCCGCTTCCCAACGATGACACGGCTCTAACGCGCGCGCCCAAGCAGGCGGCGCTCTACGCTCTGCTTCGCCAGCACCCGCACGGCCTGCCTGGCCGTGCCGTCAACGCCCACGGTTTCACTCGGGAACAGCTGTTGGCGCTACACAAAAAGGGCTTTGCCGAGGCGCAGGAGATCACTCTGACTGCCGCGCAACCCACCGGCGGAAGCTTGCTCGCCTCCCCGTCGCTGCCGCTCAACCGTGAACAAGCCGCTGCGCTTGCCGTACTGCATGAAAAACTCGACGGCTACCACCCCTGTTTATTGGAAGGCGTGACCGGTAGCGGCAAAACCGAGATTTACCTACAGCTCATCGAAGCGCTCGCCGCCAAAGGCAAACAGTCGCTAGTGCTCGTGCCCGAAATTGGCCTCACGCCGCAAACGCTTGCACGTTTCAAAAACCGCTTTCGCGTGCCGGTGGTGGCACTTCACTCCGGGCTTACCGACCCCGAGCGTCTGGATGTCTGGGAGGCCGCTGCCAACGGCCGTGCACTGGTGATCATCGGCACCCGCTCGGCCATTTTCACCCCGCTGGCGAACCCTGGGGCAATCATCGTCGACGAAGAGCATGATGGCTCGTATAAACAGCATGACGGGCTGCGCTATCACGCACGGGACCTTGCCGTTGCCAGAGCGCACTACCACGGCATTCCGCTGCTGCTGGGCAGTGCGACGCCCTCGTTTGAAAGCCTCCAGCAGGCGCTTACGGGCGCTTACCGCCACCTACGGCTGACCCAACGACCCAGCCGCCACCCGCCCGCCAAACTGGAGTTGATCGATCTGCGCCACCAGCGCCGTCAGGGCGGGCTGCTGCCCAGCGCCATCAAAGCGATCAAAAGCACGCTTGCGGCGGGCAAACAGGCGCTGGTGTTCATCAACCGGCGTGGCTTCGCGCCGAGCCTGGCTTGTCATAGCTGCGGCTGGATGGCCGAATGCGGCCAGTGCGATGCGCGTATGACACTGCACCGCCAGCCGCCGCTACTGGCCTGCCACCACTGCGACAGCCGCCGAGCGCTGCCCGATGCCTGCCCGGAGTGCGGCAGTGGCGACTTACGCGCCTTGGGTAGCGGTACAGAGCGCACCGAAGAGACCCTTCAAGGGCTATTCCCTGACACGCCCGTCCATCGCATCGACCGCGACAGCACGCGTAAAAAAGAGAGCTTCGAGCAGGTGCTCAAAGAGATTCAGCGCGGCGAGCCCTGCCTGCTGGTGGGCACCCAAATGCTCGCAAAAGGCCATCATCTGCCCCACGTCACGCTAGTGGTCGTCGTCAACGCCGATGGCGGCCTCTATGCGGCTGACTTCCGCGCCCTGGAGCACAGTGCCCAGCTACTGGAGCAAGTGGCGGGTCGTGCTGGCCGCGCGGCCCACCCTGGACGAGTGCTGGTGCAAACCCTACATCCCGACGACCCGCACTTGGGCCAGTTAGCCGAGCACGGCTATGGCGCGCTGGCACGCAGCCTGCTGGAGGAGCGACGTATCGCCAAACTGCCGCCGTTTAGCTTCATGGCGCTTCTACGCATCGAGAGCCCCCAAGAGCAGGCAGCACTTGCGCTGGCTCAGCAAGCGGCACAAGCGCTGCGCCAGTGGCTAAACGACGCCAGAGTACCGGTCCGCTGCCTGGGCCCGGTACCCGCTCCCATGGAGCGCCGCCAAAACCGCTATCACCTGCATGTCATGCTGGTAGCAGACAAACGCAGCCACCGTCATGCCGCTGCCAACTGGCTAGTACAGTGGCTCGACGCCCACCGCGAGGCGCGCAAAGTGCGCTGGTCGATCGACATCGACCCACAAACCCTGGCCTAAGGGAATACGGCTTTGAAACTGCGCGCCAATTGCCGATAATGACCGCCTTATCGCTGCATTCTCTTAGCGACTGCACACGCCGCCACCGACGACATCCGGATGTTTACATGAAAGATACGATTATTTCTCTGCTCGAAGGCGCGGTTGACGCGCTCAAGCACCAAGGCGTGCTGCCCAACGATTTAACGCCCACCATCAAAGTGGACCCGACCAAAGACAAGGCCCATGGCGACTACGCCACCAACCTCGCGCTGATGCTGGCCAAGCCCTCCGGCATGAAGCCCCGCGATCTGGCGGACACCCTCGTCGCCGCCCTACCCGCCAGCGACGCCATTCAAAAAACCGAGATTGCCGGCCCCGGGTTCATCAACTTCTTTGCCGCCGCCGACGCCGCTGCACAGATCGTTGCGCAGGTGCTGGACAGCGGCGACGCCTTCGGCCGCAGCCTGATCGGCAAGGGCGAAAAAGTGCAGGTGGAGTTCGTTTCCGCCAACCCCACCGGCCCGCTCCACGTGGGCCATGGACGTGGCGCAGCGATTGGCGACTGTCTCTGCCGCCTGCTGGAAGCCACCGGCTATGACGTCACCCGCGAGTTTTACTACAACGACGCGGGCGCGCAGATCAAAAACCTGGCGCTCTCCGTTCAGGCCCGCGCCAAACAGCTTGGCCCCGACGATGCCAGCTGGCCAGAAGATGGCTATCGCGGCGAATACATCATCGACGTCGCCAACGACTACATGGCCGGCAAGACCGTCACCGCCGACGACCGGGAAGTGACCGCCAAAGCCGACGCCGACGATCTGGAGGCCATCCAGGCCTTCGCCGTAGCGTGGCTGCGTCGCGAGCAGGATCTCGACCTCAAAGCCTTTGGCGTCGAATTCGACGTCTACTTCCTGGAGTCCTCGCTGTACGACGACGGCAAGGTCGAGGCCACCGTCGAGAAGCTGGTTGCCAATGGCCACACCTACGAAGAAGACGGCGCCATGTGGCTGCGCACCACCGACTTCGGTGACGACAAAGACCGCGTGATGCGCAAGCGCGAAGGGGGCTACACCTACTTCCTTCCCGACGTGGCGTACCATCTCGACAAGTGGCAGCGCGGCTTCACTACCGTCATCAACGAGCAGGGTGCCGATCACCACTCCACCGTGACGCGGGTGCGGGCGGGTCTACAGGCACTCAAAGTCGGCATCCCCAAGGGTTGGCCCGACTACGTGCTGCATCAAATGGTGATGGTCACCCGCTCAGGGGTCGAGGTGAAGCTCTCGAAGCGGGCGGGCAGCTACGTCACCGTGCGCGACCTGATCGACGAAGTCGGCCGCGATGCCACGCGCTTCTTCCTGGCGGCGCGCCGCGCCGATTCTCAGCTGACCTTTGACATCGACCTCGCCCGCTCGCAGTCGAACGACAACCCGGTCTACTACATTCAGTACGCCCACGCGCGGGTGTGCAGCATGCTGCGCAAAGCCGAAGAGGCTGGCCACCCCTTCGATCACGGTATCGCCACGGCCCATTTGGCACTGCTCGACAGCGATCAAGAAAAGGCGGTGCTAAACCGCTTGGCCCGCTATCCCGAGGTGGTAGAGCACGCCGCCAAAAACCGCGAGCCCCAGCAAGTCGCCCAGTACCTTTTGGATTTGGCCGGTGACTTCCACACCTGCTACAACGCGGTCAAAGTGATGGTCGACGACGACACCCTGCGCAACACCCGCTTGGCGCTGGGCTTGGCAGTGCGCCAGGTGCTGCGCAACGGTCTCGATCTGATGGGCGTCAGCGCCCCAGAGGAGATGTAAGTCATGGCCAGCCCGCGTAACAAACCCGCTCGCCGCGGAGCCACTACGCAGCGCAAGTCGGCCCGCCGCTCCGGCGGCGGGCTACGACTACCCGGCTGGCTATGGGGGATTGCCGGGGTGGCCGCTGGTTTCTTCCTGGCGCAGCATCAGCACGGCACGGCCCCTTGGCAAGAGCAGCGCGAAGCCCCTCAAGCCACGGTACTGCCTAAACCGGCAGGAAGCGATGAGCGCAGCGCCGCGCGGCAAACGGAAACGCCCGCCGAGCAGGCAATGCCCACCTTCGAATTCTACACGCTGCTGCCCGAGACCGAAGTCATCGCGCCGGGCGGGGCCATTCCCTCCAACGTCACACCGCCCACCGTGGCAGCCAGTGACGAGGACACCGGGAGCGATACGGCCACTACTGACCCATCAGAAAGTACCGCAAGCACCCCAGGAAGCGCGGCGGACGACCCCATTGCCCAGGTCATTGCAGCCAACACGCGTCCAAGTGACCAGGCCTCAGCCGTCCAACAATCACCGGCCAGCGCAACGAACCGCTACATGCTGCAGGCGGCCTCGTTTCGAGAGCTCAGTGATGCCGAACAATTGCGCAGCCGCCTACGCAACCTGAGCTTGCTGGCGCAAATCAGCGAGGTGCAAGCCAACGGCGATACCTGGCACCGGGTTCAGGTCGGCCCTTACGACGACACTCGCGAGCTCAACCGCGCCCAAGACCTGATGAGCACCCAAGGCATCGAGCCGCTGCTGATTCAGCTACAGAACTAATTCCCAAGGCGCTATTCGCCTCTCTCCACGCTTTATTGGGTGGCTTTCGCCTGCGGGCGGTTGATTTTTTATCGGCCGCCCGCATTTTGTTGGGAATCGCTTTTTATGCGGCCGCCCAGTGCGGCCGATCAGTCATCGGGAGCGCGCCTCCCCCAAGGAGTTATCTCCATGACCACGATTGTTTCCGTTCGCCGCGGTAATCAAGTTGCCCTGGCAGGCGACGGCCAAGTTTCCCTCGGCAACACCGTCATGAAGGGTAATGCCAGCAAAGTACGCCGCCTATATCGCGGCAAGGTGCTGGCCGGTTTCGCCGGCGGTACCGCCGATGCGTTTACCCTGTTCGAGCGTTTCGAAGCGCAGCTCGAGAAGTACCAGGGCCACTTGACCAAAGCTGCAGTCGAGCTCGCCAAAGATTGGCGCACCGACCGCGCCCTGCGCCGTTTGGAAGCGCTGCTGGCGGTCGCCGACCACAGCGCTTCGCTGATCATTACTGGGAACGGGGACGTGGTCGAGCCCGAGCGTGGCATCATCGCCATTGGCTCCGGCGGCAACTACGCTCAGGCCAGCGCCCGTGCGCTGCTCGAAAACACCGAGCTTTCGGCACGTGAGATTACCGAAAAATCCCTCGCCATCGCGGGTGACATCTGCGTATTCACCAATCACCACGTGACGCTCGAAGAGCTGAATATCAACGACCGTTGAGGCCCCTTTATGACTCAGATGACACCCCGCGAAATCGTTCATGCGCTCGACCAGTACATCATCGGCCAGCAGGATGCCAAGCGCGCCGTGGCCATAGCCTTACGTAATCGCTGGCGTCGCATGCAGCTCGATGACGAGTTGCGCCCGGAAGTCACGCCGAAAAACATTTTGATGATTGGTCCCACCGGCGTCGGCAAGACTGAAATCGCTCGCCGTCTGGCGAAGCTGGCCCGTGCGCCGTTCATCAAGGTAGAAGCCACCAAGTTCACCGAAGTGGGCTACGTAGGCCGCGACGTCGAGTCGATCATCCGCGACCTGATGGAAGCCGCCATCAAGATGGTTCGTGAGCACGCCAAAGAGGAAGTGGGCCATCGCGCCGAAGACGCCGCCGAAGACCGTGTGCTCGACGCGCTGCTACCGCCGCCCCGTGGCCAGGAAGACAAGTCGCGCGAAGAGAGCAGTACGCGCCAGAGCTTCCGCAAAAAGCTGCGCGAAGGCCAATTGGATGATAAAGAGATCGATATCGAAATCTCGTCGCAAGGCCAGGGTATCGACATCATGACCCCACCGGGCATGGAAGAGATGACCAGCCAGCTGCAGAGCCTGTTCTCCAACATGGGGCAGCAGAAGCGCGAGCAGCGCCGCGTGACCGTCAAAGAGGCGCTGGTGCTGCTACGTGATGAAGAGGCCGGCAAACTGGTCAACGAAGAAGAGATCAAAGCCCGCGCGGTGGAAGCCGTCGAACAGCACGGCATCGTCTTCCTGGACGAGATCGACAAGGTCGCCAAGGGCAGCGGTCAATCCAGCGGTGGCGAGGTATCTCGTGAAGGCGTGCAGCGCGACCTGCTGCCACTGATCGAAGGCTCGACGGTATCGACCAAGTACGGCATGGTCAAAACCGACCACATCCTGTTCATCGCTTCTGGGGCTTTCCACCTGTCGCGCCCGTCGGACCTGATTCCAGAACTGCAGGGTCGCCTACCCATCCGCGTCGAGCTGGATGCGCTCACACCGGGCGACTTCAAGCGAATTCTCACCGAGCCTTCCGCCTCGCTGACCAAACAGTATCAAGCGCTGCTGGCCACCGAAGGGCTCGACGTCGAATTCACGCCCGACGGCATCGAGCGTATTGCCGAGATCTCCTGGCAAGTGAACGAAGGTACCGAAAACATCGGCGCTCGCCGTTTGCACACGGTGATGGAGCGTCTGCTCGAAGAGGCGTCGTTCAAGGGAGGCGACATGGATAGCCCGCTGGTGATCGATAGCGATTACGTCAACGCTCAGCTCGGCGAACTGGCGGTCGATGAGGATCTGTCGCGCTACATTCTGTAAGCGCCACTATCGGTAGAGCCCCGGTCGCCTTCCCGCTTGACGGGTAGGCGGCCTTTGCGATTGATCGTTACGAGGTGCTATATCCATGAACGCCCCCACACCCACTCGGGTTCACTACCATAAGCAGGCACGTGAGCTGGAGCTTGGCTACGCCAGTGGCGAGACGTACCGGCTCCCCGTTGAACTGTTACGGGTCTACTCCCCTTCTGCCGAAGTGCGGGGTCACGGCGGCGATACGGCCATTCTGCAGGTAGGCAAAAAAGACGTTGGGTTACAAAATATCACCCAAGCTGGTAATTACGCCCTCAAGCTGCACTTCGACGACGGCCACGATAGCGGCTTGTACAGTTGGAACTACCTCTTCGACCTGGCCACCCACCAAGACGCTTATTGGCAAAATTATCTCGAACGCTTGGAAGCGGCAGGCGCTTCCCGTGAGCCTGCAGGCATTCAATTCAAACAGCTGTGACGCGGTGCCCCAGGTGCAGCGCAGACAAATCGGGGTCGAGAAGGCTACAATGTTGCCAACCATGACTTGCGATGACCTAACGGTCGACAACTAACGCCTCGAACTCGGGAGCCAGAGCCCCATGAGCCCCACGGAAAAGCGCACTACCCATTTTGGCTACCAAGAGGTGCCGGTCGACGAAAAAGCCTCCCGCGTGGCTGACGTCTTTCACTCGGTGGCCGCTCGTTACGACGTGATGAACGACCTGATGTCCATGGGCATCCACCGCGTGTGGAAGCGGCTGACCATCGAGCGTGCAGGCGTCCGCCCAGGGCATCAGGTGCTCGACATTGCGGGCGGCACCGGCGATCTTACCCTCAAGTTTTCCCGTCTCGTCGGCCCACGTGGCAAAGTGGTGCTGGCCGACATCAACGCCTCCATGCTCAACGTCGGTCGCGATAAACTGATGGATAACGGTGTGGGGGGTAACGTCGAGTACGTGCAGGCCAATGCCGAGTGCCTGCCCTTCCCCGACAACACGTTCGACTGCATCACCATCGCCTTTGGCCTGCGTAACGTCACCGATAAAGATGCGGCGCTGCGCTCCATGGCGCGGGTACTCAAGCCAGGCGGGCGCTTGCTAGTGCTGGAATTCTCCAAACCCAATAACCCGCTGCTCTCCAAAGCCTACGACGAATACTCCTTCCGCTTGCTCCCCAAAATGGGCGAACTGGTCGCGGGAGATGGCGAGAGCTACCGCTATTTGGCCGAGTCGATTCGCATGCACCCGGATCAAGAGACGCTCAAGGGCATGATGGAGAGCGCTGGCCTGGAGCGGGTGGAGTACACCAACCTGACCGGTGGTATCGTTGCCCTCCACCGTGGCATCAAACTATGACCCCTTGGAACATGAGGTCAGTATGCTAGTCACCCCGACCCTGCTGTTGGCCGGATGTGAACGCACGATCAATGCCCTGCTTTCCCGAGACCCTGCGGCGCCTAACCGTTTGGCGACGCTAGCGGGCAGCCGCTTGCTGATTCGACTGGAGAAGCCCCACCTCGCGCTATTGATCTGCTATCACGTGTCAGGCATCGACCTACAGCACGGCGATGAGGTGGAGGAAACCGATGTCGATGCCGTGGTGGAACTGACCCCCGAAACGCTCTCCGAATGGCTGAGCGGCGCGTCCATCGAACGGCTGATGTTCGATGGCAAGCTCGCCGTGCGCGGCCGTCTCCATCTGCTGGAGGCAACGCGCGATCTGCTGTTCGATCTGGATATCGACTGGGAGGGCGAGCTGGCCCACTGGCTGGGCGATATACCCGCCCACTCGCTGGCAGAAGGGATTCGCCGCGCCGCACGCTGGGGACTGCGTGCCAAAGACGAGCTGCTGCAGGATGTCTCGGAGTATGTCTTTGAGGAGGCTCGCCTACTGCCCGGCCGCCAACAGCGCGACGTGCTGCGCGACCATCTGACCGAACTAGAGATCGCCACCGACCGACTGGAAGCACGGCTAGCACGCTTGCATAAGCGGCTGACCCAACCAGCAGCGCCCTCAACGCCTAAGCCTTCAACGCCTAAGGAGCAGCGCGGATGAGCCTGCGGCTGTTTAAAATCGTCTGGGTCGTCACGCGGCACCGATTGGATACCTTGATTCCCGCCGAGCGCTTGCCGCTATGGATACGCCTACTGCTCAAACTGTCCCCGCTGCAGTTGGTACCCGTTGGGCAGCGAAGCCGTGGCGAGCGTTTGCGTTTGGCACTGGAGGCGCTGGGACCGATTTTCATCAAGTTCGGTCAGATGCTCTCTACCCGCCGGGACTTGCTGCCGGAAGACATCGCCGACGAGCTAAAGCGTTTGCAGGACCAAGTGCCGCCCTTCCCTGGCGAGCTGGCCGCTGCAAGGGTGGAGAAAGAGCTCGACATGACGCTGCCGGAGGCCTTTGCCGCCTTCGAACGCGTTCCACTGGCCTCGGCCTCGATTGCCCAAGTCCACGCCGCCACGTTGCACAGCGGCGAGGATGTGGTGGTCAAAATCATTCGCCCCGGCATCGACCGCATCATGCGCCAAGACATGGGCTTGATGTACCAAGTGGCCAAGCTGCTGGCCAAAGTGCCCGACGCCCGACGCTTACGGCCGGTCGAAGTGATCCGCGATTACGAGGCCACGCTGTTCGACGAGCTGGATCTCTATAAAGAAGCCGCCAACACCTCCCAGCTCAAGCGTAATTTCAAAGACTCACCGCTGCTATTCGTACCGACGATCTATTGGCCCTACACCCGTCGCCACGTCATGGTGCAGGAGCGTATTCGCGGCGTCCCGGTCGCCGACCTGGAGACGCTCATCGCACGGGGTACGAACCTGAAAAAGCTCGCCGAGCGCGGGGTGGAAATCTTCTTCACCCAGGTATTTCGCGATAACTTTTTCCATGCCGACATGCACCCCGGCAACATCTTCGTGAACTGCGACGACCCAGAGGATCCGCAATATATCGCCATCGACTGCGGTATCGTCGGCAGCCTCACTCGGGAAGATCAGGACTACTTGGCGCGTAACCTGCTCGCATTTTTTCATCAGGATTACTACGAAGTCGCCGCGCTGCACATCGAGTCGGGGTGGGTCGGTGAAAACACCCGCGCCAACGAGTTTGCCGCCGCCATTCGTACGGTATGCGAGCCCATTTTGGAAAAGCCGCTCAAGGACATCTCGTTTGGACAGGTGCTGCTCGGACTGTTCCAGACCGCCCGACGCTTCAATATGGAAGTGCAGCCGCAGCTGGTGCTGCTACAAAAAACGTTGCTCAATATCGAAGGTCTGGGCCGCCAGCTCTACCCGGAGCTGGATCTCTGGAGCACCGCCAAGCCCTATCTAGAAAAGTGGATGAAAGAGCGGGCAGGCATTGGTGGCCTGTGGCAATCGCTCAAGCGCCAAGCGCCAGAGCTGTCGCATCAACTGCCCGAGCTGCCGGTGCTGGCCCATCAAGCGCTGAGCCGTATGGAGCACGAACACCGCCAGCGCCATCAGCAGGTCACGGCGATTAGTCAGATGCGCCGCCAAATGAGCCAGCAAAGCAAACGTCAGCACCGTTTACGCATTGGCTTGGCCTTGGTCGCCATTGCCCTGGCCTGGCAGCCGCTCAGCAGTTGGGCCGCTACCCAGGACTGGCCGATCCTAGCCGCCGCTGGAGCGGGCTTACTCCTCCTGTTATGGCATTGATACGCTGACATCACTTGACGAAACGACGCCGCCGATCGATAAAGAGAACACCATGACCGACGCTAACCACGCTCCCGTACTCGACGCCCTTGCTGAGGTTTTAAAGCAGCGTCGCCACGCCAATCCAGAAGATTCTTATGTTGCCTCCTTGCATCATAAGGGTTTGAACAAGATACTCGAAAAAGTCGGTGAAGAAGCGACCGAAACGCTGCTGGCCGCCAAGGACGCCGAGCACGGCAGCGACGAGGCCCGTGAAGCGTTGATCGCCGAAACGGCCGACCTGTGGTTTCATAGCCTTGTCATGCTGTCGCATCTGGATCTCGACCACCAGCGAGTACTCGATGAGCTCGCTCGACGGTTCGGGGTCTCAGGTCACGACGAGAAAGCATCCCGATCACAACGTTAACCCTGCTCCCATGAGGAAATGCATATGTTAGGTGGTATCAGTATTTGGCAGTTGCTGATTGTTCTGGGCATCATCATCCTGATTTTCGGCACCAAAAAACTACGTAACGTGGGCACCGACCTAGGCGGTGCCGTCAAAGGCTTCAAGAAAGCCATGCACGAAGAGGAGAAAGAGGGCGACAAGAAGGATGCCGATCAGCCTCAAGCCAAGGTGAGCCACGAAGACACCGGCAACACCTACGACGTGCAGGCCGAAGAGAAACGCGCCGCTGCCGACCGCGACGAAGAGCGCAAATAAGCCATGCTGGATATCGGTTTCCTTGAACTCATGCTCATTGGCATCGTGGCGCTGCTGGTGCTCGGCCCTGAGCGGCTTCCCAAAGCAGCACGCACGACGGGGCTATGGATCGGCAAGATCAAGCGTACGGTATCCGGCATGCAGCGTGAGATCAGCGCCCAGTTGGAGGCAGAAGAGCTGCGCCAAAAGCTGAACGAGCAGCAGAAAAAGCTCGATGATAGCTTGAAGAAAGCCAAGCAGGACGTGGAGAGCATTGCCGAGTCTCCCGAGCCTAGCGGTCAGACGACCAAGCGCCAACAGGCAACCGAGCAGCGCGTGGCTAACGCCAGCGCCCGGCTGGACGACGCGCTCAAAACGGTGCGCGAAGAAGAAGATACCCCTGCCACTAAAACAGCCGATCATCATAAGGATAGCAACCCCCAATGAGCATGTCTGGCGATTCTCAGGAGCCGCACAACGACCAAAGCCAAGCGCCTCTCATTGAGCACCTGATCGAGCTGCGTTCGCGTTTGATGAAAGCCGTCGTGGTAATCCTGGTGGTGTTTCTCGGGCTGTACGCGTTTGCCAATGACATCTACAGCTTCGTGGCGGATCCGTTAATGTCGCTGCTGCCGGAAGGCTCGCAGATGATCGCCACCGAGGTGGCGTCGCCGTTCTTGGCGCCGTTCAAGCTGACCCTGGTGGTGGCCGTCTTCATCGCCATTCCGTTCGTCTTGCATCAAGCCTGGGCGTTCGTGGCGCCGGGGCTGTACGACAACGAGAAAATGCTGGCCATTCCCATTTTGGTCTCCAGCGTGGCGCTGTTTTATGCCGGTGCAGCCTTTGCCTACTACGTGGTGTTTCCGCTGCTGTTCGAGTTCTTCACGCAAACCGGCCCGGAAAACGTCGCGGTGATGACCGACATCAACCAGTATCTCAATTTCGTCTTGAAGCTGTTCTTTGCCTTTGGGGTCGCCTTCGAAATTCCCATTGCAACGTTTCTACTGATTTTGTCCGGCGCTACCACCGTCGAGAGCCTCTCCAAAAAGCGTCCTTATATCGTGCTGGGTTGCTTCGTGATCGGCATGCTGCTGACGCCGCCGGATGTCATCTCACAAAGCCTGCTGGCCATTCCCATGTATCTGCTTTACGAAGTCGGCCTGCTGTTTGGCCGCCTGGTACGCAAACGTCGCGCAGAGGCCGACACCGACGAGTAGGCGTCATCGCCCTTGCGACGTTCCACTAAAAAGCCTCTGCCATCCCACGATGACAGAGGCTTTTTCACTACGAGTGGCCCCGCGCATGCGCTAGTGTGCCCCTCACTCCATCATTTCATCGATACGATCCACCAGCTTGAAAATCCCCGTCGCGGCTTCGCTAATACGCGTGGCGAGCATGTACGCCGGGGTCGTGACCACCCGGTGCTCGTGATCCACGACAATATCTTCCACGCCGCAACTACGATGCAGACCACCCATAGCGCTGATCGCCCCCGACACGCCCGGATCATGGCCAACGGTCACGGCAATACCATCGCCCAACAGGCGCGGCACCATTACCGGAGCAATACACATCAAGCCGATGGGCTTGGCGTCTTCTTTGAAGCCAGCAAGCGCTTCTTTCACGCTCTCCAAGACCTGCATGCTGTCGCCCTGCGTGGCAAAGTCAGAGAGATTTTTGGCGACCCCAAAACCACCCGGCACGATGACCGCATCGAAATCGTCGGCCTCCAGCTCGTTAATCGGGCTGATATCACCACGCGCCAAACGGGCCGATTCCTGCAGCACGTTGCGGCTCTCCCCCTCCACTGGCGACTGGTCCAAATGGTTGATCACATGATGTTGCGCTACGTCCGGGGCAAAACAGCGATAGCCGATACCCAATTGATCCAAACGCAACAGCGTCAGCGTCGTCTCATAGATTTCCGAGCCATCGAAGACGCCACACCCCGCCAATACGACCGCTACCTGCTTTGTCATGTTTATCTCCTTGCGTGAGCCATTCGTGCGGCTGAATGGCTCACTTTAGACAGTCTCCATCGCCGCCACAAGGCGGCTTTCGCTGCATGGCATGGCTGATATACTCACAGCAAGCCTTAGACAAGGCACCCACATAGCTACTGCTTGGAGAGAGCCGTTGACTACCTCAACCCCACGCCACTTCCCCGCCACCCGGATGCGCCGCATGCGCCGGGACGATTTTTCGCGCCGCTTGATGCAAGAGTCGACGCTGACGCCCAATGACTTGATCCTACCGGTCTTCGTTCTGGAAGGCGAAAATCAGCGTGAAGCGGTGGCTTCCATGCCTGGCGTCGAGCGGCTCTCGATCGATCTACTCATCGAGCAGGCCCGAGAGGCGTATGCGCTGGGCATTCCCGCGCTGGCGCTATTCCCCGTCATTGGCGCCGAGCAAAAAAGCGAACTGGCCGAAGAAGCCTACAACGCCAACGGGCTAGTTCAGCGCAGCGTGCGCGCACTCAAGCAGGCGCTACCGGAGCTGGGCATCATTACCGATGTAGCCCTGGACCCCTACACCAGCCACGGTCAGGATGGCATTCTCGATGAGCACGGCTACGTTCAAAACGACCGCACCGTCGATACGCTGCTCAAACAAGCGCTCTCCCATGCCGAAGCAGGCGCTGACGTAGTCGCACCCTCCGATATGATGGATGGTCGCATTGGTGCCATTCGCCAAGTGCTAGAGCAAGAACACCTGCACAACGTGCGCATTATGGCCTACAGCGCCAAGTACGCCTCAAACTACTACGGCCCCTTCCGCGATGCGGTCGGCTCGGCAACCAACCTTGGCAAGGCGGACAAACGCACCTACCAGATGGATCCCGCCAACGGTGACGAAGCGTTGCACGAAGTGGCCATGGACATCGCCGAAGGTGCCGATATGGTGATGGTCAAGCCGGGTATGCCCTACCTAGACGTGGTGCGTCGGGTCAAAAGCGAGCTGCAGGTGCCCACCTTTGCTTACCAAGTGAGTGGCGAATACGCCATGCACCGAGCCGCCTTCGACAACGGCTGGCTGGAGGCCGAGCCGGTGATTCTGGAGTCGCTGATGTGCTTCAAGCGGGCGGGGGCCGACGGTATTTTGACCTACTTTGCATTGGAGGCCGCACGTCTACTGCAGCGCTGAGCGACGTTTATGCCCTTTAGATGGCAACCGAGTGACACTCGTTTGTCATCTTTCCCCCGCATACTGCTTTAATGAACGTTATAACGCTATGATGGGCCAGTACCACGACTGCGGGGGCAACCATGGACGACAACGCAACAGATTCCACGTCGACACTATCGTCGACGTTACCGCCCAGTGAGACATCGAGCAGCGACGTCGATATCGTGCCGCTGCGCATCAACCGCACCCCCACGGGTGTACAGGCCAAAGAGTCGCATGTCGAAGCCGATTTGGACGACCCGCAGCTCTACTTCAATCGCGAGCTGTCACACCTACAGTTCAATATCCGTGTCTTGGAGCAGGCGTTGGACGACGCCCACCCGCTACTCAACCGGCTGATGTTCCTGCTCATCTTCTCCTCCAACATGGATGAGTTCTTCGAAATTCGCGTCGCCGGGCTCAAGCACCAGATGGCCCTGGGCGACGACACCACCGCCGCCGATGGCCGCTTACCAAAAGCCGTATTGGCCGAGATCTCCGAGGTCGCTCACCAGCAGATTGCCCGTCAGTACGAGATTCTCAACGACACGCTGCTGCCCGCGCTGGAGGCTCAGGGGCTGCGTTTTCGCCGTCGCGATCAGTGGAATGACAAGCAAAAGGCCTGGGTACGTGACTTTTTCGATAACGAAATCATGCCGGTCATCAGCCCCATTGGCCTCGACCCCTCCCATCCCTTTCCGAGACTGGTCAACAAGAGCCTCAATTTCATCGTCGAGCTGGAAGGCAAAGATGCCTTTGGCCGCTCAGGGGGCATGGCGATTCTACCCGCCCCGCGCTCATTACCGCGACTGATGGCACTGCCCAAAGAGCTGTGCGCCGAAGGCTTCTCCGAGTACGTCTTCTTGTCATCGATGATTCATGCACACGCCGAGGAGCTCTTTCCCGGTATGCGCGTGCGGGGCTGCTATCAGTTCCGCCTGACCCGTAACGCGGACATGACGGTCGACCCCGAAGAAGTGTCCGATCTAGCCTCAGCCCTGCGCGGTGAGCTGTTGGCCAGGCGCTACGGCAGCGGTGTGCGTTTGGAAGTCGCCGACAACTGCCCAGACGATTTGATCGACTTCCTCCTGCGCCAATTCGACCTAGAAAGCGGCGATCTTTATCGCGTCCAGGGACCCGTAAACTTGACCCGAATGATGGCCGTGCTGGGCGATGTCGACCGTCCCGAACTGCTCTACCGCCCGTTCACCCCCAGCGTACCCAAGGTGCTGAAAGGCGGCAGCTTGTTCAGCGCCATCGCTAAAAACGATATCTTGCTGCACCATCCCTTCCAATCCTTCTCGCCTATCGAAGACCTGCTGCGCGAAGCAGCCCGTGACCCCGACGTATTGGCCATCAAACAAACGCTTTACCGCACCGGCTCCGAATCGCCCATCGTCAGTGCCCTGGTGGATGCCGCCAGCCAGGGCAAAGAAGTCACTGTGGTGATCGAGCTGCGGGCGCGCTTCGACGAGGCGGATAACCTGCAGCTAGCGTCACGCCTGCAGGAAGCGGGTGCGATCGTGATTTACGGCATCATGGCGTACAAAACCCACGCCAAGATGCTGCATATCGTGCGCCGCGAAAAAGGCGAGCTGCGTCACTACGCGCACCTGGGCACCGGCAATTACCACTCCAAGACGGCCAAGCTCTACACCGATTACAGCCTGCTGACCGCTAACCAGACACTGTGTGCCGACGTGCATAAAGTCTTTCAGCAGCTTTCCGGTATGGGCCGGGCGCGTAAGATCGATACGCTGTTACACGCACCCTTTACGCTACACGAACGCCTCGTCGAGATGATCGACCGCGAGGCTCAGGTGGCGCGTAAGGGTAAACGTGGCCATATCATCATCAAATGCAACTCGTTGACCGAGCCCAAGTTGATCAAGGCGCTGTACCGCGCATCGCAAGCGGGCGTGGAGTGCGATTTGATCATTCGTGGCATGTGCTGCTTGAAACCGGGTATTCCGGGCGTGTCGGACAACATACGCGTCCGCTCGATCATTGGTCGTTTTCTCGAACATACCCGAGTATTTCACTTCCACAACGACGGCAAACCGGAAATCTGGTGCTCCAGCGCGGATTTCATGTCGCGCAACATGTTCCACCGGGTCGAAACCTGCTTTCCGCTGCTGGATAAGAAACTGGCCACCCGGGTACGCAAAGACCTGGAAACGTACCTCGTGGATAACTGCCAGAGCTGGCTGTTACAGAGTGACGGCAGCTACCAGCTACAGGACCCTGGTAGCGGCGACGCGATTAGCGCTCAGGAAACGTTGCTATACGCTTACGCGTCGAAGAGCTGACGACAACGCCCCGCTGTGGTACGCAGCGGGGCGAAGGTGAGAGGTGTTGGATCTAGGCGTAGCGCTGGCGTAGCTGCAAGGCAGCCTCGACCATATTGGCCAATGCAGGCTCGACTTCGGCCCAGCGGCGGGTTTTCAATCCGCAGTCCGGGTTGATCCATAGCCGTTCGGCTGGGATTTTCTTCAACGCTCTCTCCATGAGTGACACCATCCACGCTATATCGGGAATATTCGGCGAGTGTATATCGTAGACACCTGGCCCGATTTCATTGGGATAGGCAAAGTCCTGAAACGCATCCAGCAGTTGCATGTCCGAACGCGATGTCTCGATGGTGATTACGTCGGCATCCAGCGCGGCAATGGCGCCGATGATATCGTTGAATTCCGAGTAGCACATGTGAGTATGGATCTGGGTACTGTCGGCTACCCCGGCAGCACTCAGTTGAAAGCTCTCGACGGCCCAATTCAGATACGTTTGCCACTCGCTCTGGCGAAGCGGCAGCCCCTCGCGCAGCGCCGGTTCGTCGATTTGAATAATAGAGATGCCCGCTGCTTCCAGATCGCAAACTTCATCCCGCAGGGCCAGAGCAATTTGGCGGCAGGTGGTCGCACGGGGCTGATCGTCGCGCACGAACGACCATTGCAAGATCGTCACCGGCCCAGTCAACATGCCCTTCATCGGCGTTTGGGTCAGCGACTGGGCATACTCGCTCCAGCGCACGGTCATCGGCGTAGGCCGCGATACGTCGCCCACGATGATCGGCGGCTTCACACAACGGGTGCCGTAGCTTTGCACCCAGCCAAAGCGGGTAAACGCAAAACCGTCGAGCTGCTCGCCAAAGTACTCCACCATGTCGTTACGCTCGGCTTCACCGTGCACCAACACGTCCAAGCCGAGCGCTTCCTGGCGCGCTACCGCGTGGGCGATCTCTTCGCGCATCTTCGCTTCGTAGTCCGTCTGACTGAGCTCACCCGCTTTGAACGCCCGACGTGCAGCACGGATGGCATCCGTCTGCGGGAAGGAGCCAATCGTGGTGGTGGGAAACAGAGGCAGTGCCAGCAGCCGTCGCTGGGCCTGTGTGCGCTCGACGTAGGGTGACTGACGCTGGCTATCTGCGGACGTCACGGCGGCCAAACGCTCGCCCACGGCGGGCTGGCGGGTACGCGGCGACTCGCGCCGTGCATCCAGCGCACGGGTGGCATCGCTCAACCGCTGCTCATCCTCCGGCGTGGCGCGGTTATCGATCAGCCGCGCTAGCGTCACCACCTCATCCAGCTTTTGGCGGGCAAACGCCAGCCAGTTCAAAAGCTCGGCGTCCAGCTCGGTCTCTTGACGCAGGTCGACCGGCACGTGAAGCAGCGAGCAGCTAGGCGCGAGCCACAACCGCTTACCTAGCCGCACTTTCAGTGGTAGCAACCGCTCGCGCAGCGTGGCCAAGTCAGCGCGCCAGATGTTCCGTCCATCGACCAACCCCACCGACAGTACCTGCTGGGGGCTCAACCGATCAATCACATCCGCCACCTGCTCAGGAGCTCGCACGGCATCGATGTGTAGCCCCTCCACCGGCAACCGCGTCGCGAGCGGAAGGTTATCGCCCAGCGAACCGAAGTACGTGGCGACCAACAGCTTCAGCGGTGTCGACTGTAAGCGATAGTAGGCACGCTCGTAAGCCTGCTGCCAGGAGAGCGGCAAATCCTGTACCAGCGCAGGCTCATCGAGTTGCACCCACTCGACGCCTTGCGTCGCTAGGCGGGACAGTGCCTCGCTGTAAACGTCCAAAACGCTATCGAGCAGGTCGAGGCGGTCGAACTCGCTCCCCTTGGCTTTACCCAACCATAGCCAAGTCAGTGGGCCGATTAGCGTCACTTTGGGCGTAAAGCCCGCTTTCAACGCTTCATCCACCTCGTCAAACAGCCGCGAGGAGGCTAAGGTAAACGTCTGGTCACGATGCAGTTCCGGCACTAGGTAGTGGTAGTTGGTATCGAAATATTTGGTCATTTCACAAGCGGCCGCTGGCGTACCGCTCGGTGCGCGGCCACGGGCCATACGAAAGGCGGTATCCAGGTCGATACAGCCTGCGTTCACTTCATCCTCAGCCTGAAAGCGGCCAGGCACCGCCCCTAGCAACACGGAGACGTTTAGCACTTGATCGTAAAAGGCGAAGTCACCCACGCTGACCATGTCCAAGCCGGCCGCCTGCTGGGCTTGCCAGTGGGCAAGACGCAGTGCTTGACCTGCGGCTTCCAGCTCATCGCGACGGACCTCGCCCTTCCAGTAGGCTTCAGTGACTTTTTTCAGCTCGCGCTGTGCTCCGATACGGGGATAGCCGAGAATATGCGACACTGTCATGATGAATCCTTCCAACGTGAATGATTTCACACAGTTTGAGCACCGCACAAACGTGAATCAAACTAAAGATTCTAATACCAACCATGAAAATTAGTCACAATGATTGAACTACGCCACCTGCGCACACTACTGGCCCTACGCGAGACCGGCTCGCTCGTCGAAGCTGCTGAGCGGGTGCACTTGACGCAGTCGGCCCTATCACATCAATTAAAAGATTTGGAAAGCCGCGTGGACGGACCGCTGTTCGTCCGCAAAACCCGGCCGGTGGAGTTCACTCGCGCCGGGCTACGGCTGCTAGCGCTGGCCGATGAGATTTTGCCCGAAGTGCGCAAAGCCGAACGGGATTTGGCCCGTCTAGCTGGCACCGAACAGGGGCGCTTACACATGGCCATCGAGTGCCATAGCTGTTTTCAGTGGTTAATGCCGACGGTGGATTACTTTCGTGATCACTGGCCGGAAGTAGAGATCGACATTCCCAGCGGGCACCATTTCGACCCCCTACCAGCGCTGGCGCGTGAACAGCTCGACCTGGTGATTACCGCCGATCCGCAGCCGTTGGAAGGTGTGCGTTATGTACCACTGTTTCGCTATGAGGGCCTGCTTGCCGTTGCCCGTCAGCACCGCTTCGCGGGACAAGCCTATATCGAGCCTGAGGCACTGGCCGATGAAACGCTCATTACCTACCCGGTGGAACAGTCGCGTCTAGATGTCTTCACGCAGTTTCTGGCGCCAGCCAACGTGCGCCCCAAAGAGATCCGCACGGCGGAGCTGACGATCATGATGATGCAGCTTGTGGCCAGCGGACGCGGCGTGTGTGCACTGCCCAACTGGGCGCTCACCGAGTATTTGGAGCGCGACTATGTCAGCGCCGTAAAGCTCGGCGATCAAGGCATTTGGAGCACACTTCATGCGGCCATTCGGGAAGAGAGCGCCGAGGCGCCGTGGATGCAGGACTTTTTACGCACCGCCAAGGAGACGTCCTTTGCGGTACTCTCTGGCATTAAACCGGCGATTCGCGACGAGGGATCAGCAGCGTAAAGCGCGCGCCGCCCAGCGTGGGACTGCTGTCCACGGTAACGCTGCCACCGTGACCCGCCATGATTTTTTGTACGATCGACAGACCAAGGCCGTAACCACCGGAGCTACGAGCGCGGCTATCGTCCAGCCGCGCAAAGGGCTTGAAGACATCGGCCCGCGCCTCGAAAGGAATCCCCGGCCCGTCATCCTCGACATCGATACGCACCAAGTGCGGCTCATCCCACAGGCGAATCACCACTTGGGATTTGCCGTAGCGACAGGCGTTACCCACCAGATTCTGCAGCGCCCGCTGAAGGTAGCGGGGCTCTGCCAGCAGCTCGATATCCGGCCCTGGCACCAGGGTCAGTTGCTGACGAGCATGCAGCGGCGCCAGCGTGTCGATCACCCTTTCGGCCATGGCTCGGCACTCGACCAGCGCCATTTCGAGTTCGGCGCCGTTAACCGTTTCACCGCCCAAGCGGGCGTACGTTAGAATTTCGTCCACCAGTTCATCGAGCTCGGCGATATCGGCATCGATACCCTGTAGCTGACGCTGAATGGCGGGTTGGTCGGTCATGTCTTCGACCATCTGCACCGCAAAGCGGATACGCGCTACCGGCGTGCGCAGCTCGTGAGATACCGCGCGAATCATCTCCTGCTGACCGCGCAGCAGGCTCTGCACCTGGTTCGCCATACCATTGAAGGCCATCCCCAAGCGTCCCAGAAAGTCGCCGCTCTCTACTTTGACCCGCGTCTCCAGACGACCGCTGGCGATCCGCGTTGCGGCCAATTCCAAACGTGCCATCCGCGACTCGATACTGCGCATGATCAGATAAATGATCAGACTGAGGACCACCATCAGTGCGACAAGCAGCGGCAGATGCAGGTTCAGCGGCAGGGTGTCCCCCCGGGAAATGGGGCCTGCCTGCAACCACTGCTCCGCGCCTCCTGTCTCATTCGGCAGTTGATAAAGCAGCGTAATGGAGAGTTTGTCCGAGACGAGCCGGGTAATGACCCCGCCCAGGGTGAGCTGAAACTGCTGTTCGGTGGTTAGATCGTCGGGAAGCGCATTGAGCAGGCTCAGCGGCCAGTTGCCCGGCCGCAAACGCGTGAGCGCCGTCAGCCGCTCCTCGGCGGGCATACCGGCCAGCCAATCACCTAACAGCACCATACTGCCCTGCCATTGGCGCTCGCTCCAGGCACCAAAGGTGGCTTCCAGCAGCCACTGCTCTCCACTGCCGGTCGTCGGTAAGCGCTGACGAAGCTGCCACGGCGGCTCTGACACCAGCACCGTGCCACGCTCGATGCGCGCCCGCTCAAAATAGCCAAGGGACGCGTCGCTGAGGCTACGCAGCGCGAGCTGCATTCCCAACTGTTCCGAAAACTCCCCCAGCAGCGCTTCCCGCCTCTCCATGGGCACGTCCGCTAACCGCTGAGTCATCAGCGACATGGGCAGCGCGGCGAGCTGCTCACGGTAATCCTCACGGCGCACCTGCTCGATAAAAGAGCGCCCGCCCAGCGCGATGAAAAACACCACGCAAAGCGCTAACCCCAGCAGCAGGTAGAAACGCAAAAACGTGCCGTGACTCAGCACTCGCCGCATGCCACAACCTCTCTTAACTGTCCTTGACGAACAGGTAGCCTTTGCTGCGCACGGTTTTGATGCGGTGCGGCTGATTGGGGTCGTCGCCAATTTTGGGACGAATCCGCGACACCCGCACGTCGATGGAGCGGTCCTGACCGTCGTACTTGATACCGCGAAGATCGCTGAAGATCTCTTCACGGGTCAGCACACGACCCGCATTCCGCGCCAACAGCCATAGCAAATCGAATTCGGCGCTGGTCAAGTCGATGCGATCACCAGAGAGCCAAGCTTCACGGGTGGCGTTGTCGATCTCCAAATTTTCGAACTTAAGACGCATTTCGCCATCTGGAGCAGGGCCATCGGCACGCCGCAGCAACGCGCGCATGCGTGCTAGCAGCACCCGCGGCTGCACCGGTTTAGGCACGTAATCGTCCGCGCCCATTTCGAGTCCTAATACCTGATCGAGATCGTCCGTTCGGGCGGTTAGCATCATGATGGGGCCGACAAAATTGGGCCGAACACGGCGACAAATCGCTAAACCATCTTCCCCCGGCAACATTAGATCCAAAATGACGAGATCAGGCTGCAGCGTCAAAATACGGTCGACTCCTTTGGCGCCATCCGCTTCTAACGTGACTTGAAAGCCGTTTGCCTCCAGGTAGTCGCGGGTGAGCTCCGCCAAGCGCTGATCGTCTTCGATGATAAGCACGTGATCCTGGTCGGGGTAGTCGGGGGTGACCGCATCCTGTTCCCCAAGTGCTTGAAATTGCTGTTCCAAGTGATCTACCATCCTTTTTCTTCACTCCGCTTAGGCAGTTTGTATTATCACCCGCTCACCCGATGCAAAAGCAGGTCGTGATAGCTCCCAGGATACCTCAAAACCTCGCCAGCGCCTGCCCTTTGATCAATGTTCCCTGGCTTTCGTTACTGGGCAGCTTGGGTCGGCTTGATTCTTCTAACATCAAGCGCTAATGTGAGGTGGCAGACTGTCGACAATCTGACAGGAGGAGATCCCATGGGAGATGGCAAAGCCAAAAGTGTCATTAAACGTGTTTATGTGCCGACACAGGTGCGTGACCTGCCCAACGGTGAGAAGCTGAAGATCCCCGGGCACTACAAGGCACCGCCTACCGATGCCAATAGCGCAATGGATGAATAGCCGCTATTCATGATGCTCAATACAGAAAAGGCAGGCCCTCACGGCCTGCCTTTTTATATCTCTACTGACTAACACTCGCTATCCCTTAGGGCCAAATAAGAACCAAGCGATTAGCCCGACAAGGGGAAAGACCAGTAGTGCGATGATCCAGAGCAGTTTGGCCAACCCACCGGCCGAGCTTTTAGCGACTTTTACGATGGCCCATACGACGATGACGAGCCAGATCAAACCTAATAAACCGCCGACTTCGATACCCATTGTCACTCCTTGCGTTTAAGCGTCCATGAGCCTTCAGCTAAGCACATGAGTGCGCTTAACACAAACCAGCATTAAGGTTCTGGCAGTCTAAGCACCATCTCTCCGCCACGGATCTCGATGGCTAACTGATTCAGAAAACTCATGCCTAACAGCACCGTATCCCGTTCCATGCCTGGACTGATGGAGCCTTGCACGTTGCTCATGCGTATTCCACCGAGCGCGACTTCTTCCAACTGGGTCAGGTTCCCCTCTACGCGCCCGTTGGCCGTATTGAACCAAGCACGCCGCCCTGGCTCCAGACGCAGGCGTTCGGCTAGCTCGCTGGGCACCGCCACATAGGTGGCCCCGGTATCCAACAAAAACGTAACGGGCTCTCCGTTGATACGGCCAGGTGCCTCGAAGTGCCCCGCTCGGTTTCGTTTGAGAGTGACCGGCGCATTGTCGGGAGCGGTATTCATCAGATGTACATTTGGCTGCCACATCTGCTCCAGGCCGCCTTGGATCCACCAAGTGCCCACTGCCATGAGCAGCACCCAGAAGAGCAGCATCATGACGATGCCGCCGCGCTGTGCCCGGCCTGTCATCATCGCTCACCTCGTGGCATTAGACACTTTTCCAGGCCACCGCCGCCTGACGCCCGCGGCGCTCGTTGACGCCTAAGCAGATCAGCATGGCCGCCATGAACAGCCCCACACAAAGAAGAATAGACGCTTGTAGTCCAATTAGCGTTTGCAGTATGCCCAGCATGACGATGCCTAGCACCCCGGCGAGCTTGTTGGCCAACCCCCAGAAGCCGAAGAATTCTGCTGACTTCTCCAGCGGCGAGAAAACACCCACCAGCGCGCGGCTGGCCGACTGGCTGGAGCCCAAGCTCAAACCAGCCAGGCAGCCCACGATTAGAAATACATGCTGCGCTTGCCACTGCCAACCCAACTGCCGATTGAGCCATGCGGTCACTTCGGGGGTCGCCCAGATGGCCACGATAGCAGCCACCCACAGGGCCAGGGTCATTTGGTACGTATGCTTGGCCCCGAGTTTATCCTGCAGAAAGCCAAATCCGATCGCACCAGCAGCAGCGGTGACTTGCACGATGATGAACATGATATTGCGCACGCTCTCATCCCATCCGATGACTTGAGCACCGTAAATGAACGCGAAGGCGATGATGATGTAGACCCCCGCCATGGAAAACAGCAGAGAGACAAGAAAGATGCTCAAATCCTTGAAGGTGCGCAGCTCCTTGAAGGTGCCCACTATTTGCTGCTGAGCGATTTGGCGATAAGAGACACCGTGGGGTTTGGGCACACCGCGCTCTTTTAGCCACAAAAACGTTGGGATGGCAGCCACCAAAAAGAAGCCAGCCGCAAATGGACCCACCCAGCGGATGCGCTCGAAGTTGTCGGCCGTCGCCTCTCCCAGCACGATGAGCGTAAAACCAGCAGCGACTAACCCTCCGATATAGCCCAGTGCCCAGCCAAAGCCAGAAATCTTCCCCAGTGCATCCGGCGGACCCAACTCAGGTAAGAAGGCGGCAATGAACGACTCTCCCATGGAGTAGGCATAGTTGGAGAGCACGATCAATAACAGGCCCAGCACCACGTAGCCAGGCTCGACAAAGTAGAGCATCGCCGTCGTGGCCACCGTTGCCAAATAGCTAAACAGCAGAAAGCGTTTTTTCTCAGCGCGATAATCCATAACGGCACCGCATAGCGGGGCACTGATCACGACCATCAAATAACTGATGGCAAGCGCAAGACTCCATAAAAAGTTGGCGAGCCGATAACCATCGTTGCGTTCGCCCACGATAACCGTGGTAAAGAGTTCGCCAAATACCACGGTAATAATGAGCAGTGTGTAGGCTTGATTAGCAAAATCAAACATGGCCCAGCCGAAAATTTCGCGCCGGGTCGCATAAACAGTGGCATTGGGCATGACGGGGGCAGACGACATATCAGCGCTCTCTTAAAAAGAGCCATAAGAGTATCAGTTCGCCGTATCGCTTCGCTATCCAGTTCGTTAACAGATTAGAGGTGACAGACACACAAAGTTACTCTAACTTTGCTAGATTAAATTAATAACAGGGACGCTATTAGATGGCGCATGGCAACGTTATAAAAAAGCGTTTACTGGCCACCCTTTTTCTACTGCTAGGGTGCGCTGACGTCACCGCCTCTCTTTTTGACGACCGTGTGTTCGCGGACGACTCAACGGTATCCCTGGCATCGCTGACGTTTATCACGGAAGAGTATCCGCCTTACAACTACTTAGACGGGGACCGCTTGATGGGCAGCTCCGTCGAGCTGCTTGAAGCCATGCTGGCCCATGCGGGCTCTCCCCTGGGCAGGGATGACATCCGCTACTACCCTTGGGTACGCGGCTACGAACTCGCCCTGCATCGGCCCAACACCGTCCTGTTTTCCACGACCCGCACGCCGAGCCGAGAATCGCGGTTTCACTGGGTAGGTCCCATCGCGCGAGACCATGTCGTGCTGCTTGCACGTCAGGGAGCGAACATTCGAGTGTCCTCACTGGACGATGCCATCGAACAGGGATTGAGCGTGGCGGTCATACGCGAGGACATTGGTGCCCAAGCCCTAACCGAGGCAGGCTACCCAGAGGCACTGATACGACCAGCCATGGATAATCGCAGCGCCCTGCATATGCTGCTCCACGAGCGCGTCGACCTGTGGGCTTACAGCAGCGATGTCGCCCAGTGGATTGCCGAGCAAGCAGGCTATCCCGCCGAGATCGTGGTACCTCTCTATACCCTGAGCGAATCTTATCTCTACTTCGCGCTCAACGCTGAGACGGACTCACGCCTCGTTGCCCAACTCCAGCAGGCTTTCGAACACGTCACGACTCTCCCGGTGGCCATACAGGCAGGTAGCGATGGTTAATCGAACGCTCTTGTACGTGATGCCCTACGGGGTGATCGTTGCAATCGGCTTGCTGCTCATCGGTATCAGTCTCGCCAGCCGTGCTCAATCACCGCTGCTCACGATCAATACCGAAGAGTATCCACCGTTCAATTATCAGACGCCTCAGGGCGACATCGACGGGATTGCCACACGACAGCTACGCCATGCATTGACGCATGCCGGGATCGACGCTCGCTTTCGCCTCTTACCCTGGGCGCGGGCGTATACCGAAGCACGGCTACGCGAGCACCACTGCGTCTACTCCACCACCCGTACCTCTGAAAGAGAGCCGCTGTTTCACTGGGTTGGACCACTGGTCATCAACGAGTGGTCGGCATTCGGCCTATTGTCGAGACACTGGGAGCTTACAGAGCTTGATCAGTTGGGTAAGTGGCGGGTAGGCAGTTTTCGTGAAGATGCCGTGGGAGATTACGTGGCTAACCAAGGGGTCGAGGTGCTGCGCGCGCCCACCGAGCGTGAAAACATGGTGAGGCTAGGGGCAGGGTTGATCGATGTCATCGTCACTGGACGAGCGACCGCAGAGCGACTGGCAGCAGAAGAAGGCGTTGCCATCGAGCACCTGTTTACCTTCCATTACGCTCCGCTTTATCTCGCCTGTCACCCCAGCGTCGAACGCAGCGTGATCGAGCGACTGCAGCGCCACCTAGACACGCCGCCCACCCCGAAAAGGGAGCCACTGTCGTGAGTATCACCAAGCCTTATCTCGCCAGCGGTCGCTTGACGCTCAAGCAAGCCCTGCTAACGCTGTTAATCGCCATTTTGATCAGCTTGGTATCCGGTAGCATCGAGCTACTCGGTCACGCCAGTAGCATGCGCGAAGACGTACAAAAACGCACCTTACAGCAATTGGCCATCGTCAACGGCGCAGCGGCCGAAGCCGCTTTTCAGCTCAATCCCGATTTAGCGCATCAAATCGCGTTTGGCTTGTTCAGTAACAGCGACATTGCTCACGTGGCGATTCGCGACGATTTTGGTCGTGCTCTGGCAGAGTTTTACCCCACTCGACCAGCCGCCGCTAGTTGGCTCAGTCAGCGGTTATTTGGCGACATCGTCAATCATGACATGCCGCTACGCTACTACATCGGCAGTGACATGCCCGACGCGACGGTGGGCGATATCTCGCTCACGCTGGATGCGGACTACCTGACACAAGAGTTTTTAGAGCGTAGCTACGAGGTCGTGGGACGAAGCGTGGTGGAAGCCTTTTTACTGAGCGGCTTAGTCATTGCGCTGTTCCATATTTTCATTACCCGTCCGCTCTTGAAAGTGCACGCCGCAATTACTCAAACCGACCCCGCACGGCCAGGACAGTGGCCCAAACCATCGTTGAAAGGCCATCACGACGACGAGCTGGGCCATTTGGTCGAGAGCTTGGACCACCTCCTCAATGCCTTTCAATCAGGGCTGGAGCAGCGCGATCATCTTCATCAGCTTTCTCAATACGATGGACTGACGGGCGTGGCCAACCGCCGTCACTTCGATATGTTCATCGCCCAACAGTGGCAGTGGGCGCATCGCGCCAAACGGCCCCTGTCGGTGATTTTCATCGATATCGACAATTTCAAAGAGTTCAACGACCACTATGGCCACGCCATGGGAGATGACACGCTGCGGGCGGTCGCAACGGCGCTCAACCAGTGCATCGACCCCAGCCGCGACCTGCTGGCACGTTACGGCGGAGAAGAGTTTATTTGTGTGCTGCCAGGCACCGCGAGCGCTGGAGCGCTGGACGTCGCCAACTGTCTTCGCCAAGCAGTGCTCTCACTCGCCATTCCTCACGTTTACTCCAGCACACATTCACATCTGACGGCCAGTATGGGGGTAGCCAGCATGTCCGCCGAACGGCCGCTGAGTACCGACGACCTGCTGAGCCTTGCCGACCAACAGCTCTATTTGGCCAAACGGCGTGGCCGTAACCGAGTCGAGATACACGAACGCCCGGCATAGCCGGGCGTTATCACACTCTCCTTGGACACTGCATCATAACAGCCAGTGAGCCATCACCGCCGAGATGCCCACCACCATGGCCGTGATCACCGCCACGGTGACCAAGCGATCCAGCCAGCGGTCGAAAGCAGCGCCTTTGGGCTGTCTTCGCGTGGCTCCGTGGCGTCCTTGTCGAGCCATTAGCACGCTGTTTCCATGAGTGCTTCCTCTATTGAAGCCATTGCTTAGCTATTGATACGCCGGTTGACCACGCTAGGGGCACGACGCAACCGCTCCTCTTCACCCAGCTGCTCGGCCTCGAAGGCGTCGGCCCCTACGGGCGTTTCGCCGTGGCGACGATAGAGCTGGGTCAGCATGGCTTTACGGTCAGCACGCAGCTCACGTACCAGTACGATGACCATCATATACAGAATAAAGGTAAACGGTAGAGCTGACAGCACGGCGGCAGATTGTAATCCAGAAAGACCGCCAGCGACGATCAGCGTCAAGCAGATCGCTGCAATCAGTACACCCCATGCCACGCGCTTGTAGAGCGGCGGATTGATCGAGCCGTTGTCGGTCATCTGCGCGACGATATATGAAGCGGAGTCTGCCGACGTCACCAAGAAAATGAAAATCAGCAGCATGGCCACCACGGACAGTACCCCAGAGAACGGCATGAGATCGAACATCTCGAACAGGGCGACGGTGATGTTGGCTTCCGTTGCAGCCGCGAGGCCCACATCGCTCCCGCTCATTTCCAAATTGAGCGCGGCCCCGCCAAATACGCCGATCCACAGACACGCCAGCAGCGGCGGCACGAACAGTACGCCGAACACGTACTCCTTGATGGTACGACCACGCGAGACGCGGGCAACGAACGTGCCGACGAAGGGCGACCAAGCGATGACCCAGGCCCAGTAGAAAATGGTCCAGCTACTGGCCCACTGATTATCACTGTAGGGCGAAATTCGTAGGCTCATACCAATGAAGTTCTGCAGATAATCGCCGATACCCAGCGTAATGGTTTCGAGAATCGCGATGGTCGGGCCGGTAAACAGCACGTAGAGCATCAAACCGATACACAGCGCCATATTAAGATTCGAGAGCCGTTTAATGCCCTTGTCGAGCCCTGACCAAGTCGAGGCCATGTAAGCACAAAACATCACGAATAGAATGGCAAACTGCCAAAGCCCGTTCTCAGGCAGGCCAAACACCGCATTGAGCCCACCATTCATTTGCAGGACGCCTAGCCCTAACGACGTTGCCACGCCCATGACGGTCGCCACTACCGCAAAAACATCCAGCCAAGACGCATAGGGACGAATACGCGGATGTTTGGCTGTCACCGATGAGAGAACGGACGACACCAGCCCTGCTTGCCCTTTGCGGAATTGAAAGTAAGCGATGATCAGTCCCACCACCGAGAAAGCGGCCCACTGGTGGATCCCCCAGTTGAAGTAGCTGTATTGGATTGCATAGCGCGCGGCAGCCTCGCTTTCGGCAGGCACATCCCCGTAGGGCGGATTGATGTAGTGCGTCATGGGCTCCGCCATGCCGTAAAACACCAAGCCGACTCCAAACCCCGCGGCCAGCAGCATGCTGATCCAGGAAAAAAAACTATAACTGGGTGTACTGTCCTGAGGCCCAAGGCGCACTTTGCCGTATTTGCTGAGCGCAAGACCGATCAGAAAAACGACAAAACCGAACACCGAGAAGAGATAGAACCAGCCAAACAGTTCGGTAATGGACGTCAGCGCCGTCTCTGCGGCGCTGCCAAACGCATCGGGAAAAGAGGCCCCTACGATTACTAAGCCAAAAATGATCACCGCCGATGCGATAAACACCGACTTACCTCCATGGTTTGTCATAGCACCACCCTGGTTAATGAACGAAATATACGCATATAGTGCGTTCGTTTATTTAGATCCCTCATTCGCTGTTCTTAAAACATTAGCTCATAAAAACATGACGCATCATGTTAGTGTTTTCATGTAAAGCCTAACATTCAGCGCGTGTCATCGCATGTCGAGCGCTCAAGAGAGCCCATTTAGCCACCTCTGATTGATGACGCTTTAAAAGAAGTCGAGTGGAAAATTCGACCGGCAGTGAACTTGCCTGCCTGAACAAGCTCCAAAGGGGGCAAACGAACGATGGAGGCTTTCATGCCACAGATGAATCGCGAACAACGTAATGCCGCTTGGCAAGCCGCGCACCAGTGGCGTGCCCGGGCTGCCCAAACGCAGCCGACCGGGCTCGTGGGCAGCTTAAAGCTTTTACTGACATGGCTTGCGTTTGGCGTGCTGATGATCGTTGGCGTCGTCTTAGGGCTATTTTTCTTGCTCGTTGGCTGGGCAATGATGCCGTTCGTGCGCCATAAGATGAAAAAACGCATGGAGCAGATGCGCGCCGACCAAGCTCAAGACATCGGCGGTAGCTACGCTGGCAAGGAGTCCACGGGGCAGCGTGATGCGCTCGAAGGCAGTTACGAAGTCAAGGACGACCCGCGCCACTAATCCGTTTTTCTTACTCCGTACCCTGTTGAGTGTGTCCCCTTGTTTGCACCAGCCGCTGTCAGGGTGGCGGCTGGATCCAGGCAAAGGCCGCCGCCAGGGTCAGCGGCATGACAATCAAGCTCCCCAGGTTACCAATCAACACCAGCGATGCGACCTTGTGCGGTGCAAGTCGATACTGCTCGGCGACCAAGTAATTCAACACGGCTGGTGGCAGCGCTGCGAACACGAGTAATGTGGCGGTTTGCAGCGGCGTCAGCGGCAGCAGCCACATCAGCGGAAGCGCAATGATGACCCCGGAGAGCGGGCAGAGCACTGCCCCCAACAAGCCCGTACGCCAATCGCTAAAGTCGATCTCCAGCAGGCGTACGCCCAGGGCGAAGAGCATCAGCGGGATACATACGCCACCGAGCATATGCATGGCCTCTAGCAGCCACCCCGGCAGCGGCACGCCTCCAACGTTGACCAGTAGCCCCGCCACACTGGCCGCGACGATAGGCATTTTAAGCATCCGCCACAGCGACGTGCGCGGGTCCAGCATATAAAGGCCCACCGAAAAGTGCAGCAGCATCTCCACGATGAAGACCACCACGGCTGCCGGTAGCGCTTCTGGCCCGAAGGCCAACACCAGCAGCGGCACTCCCATGTTGCCAGAGTTATTGAACATCATCGGCGGCAGGAAGACCTTACTTTCCAGCCCAAGCCACTTCACCACGGGCCACAGTACGACTCCTGACCCCAGGACCACCAATGCGGCAGCGCTGGCGAGCCACGCGTACTCTGCCAGCGGCGCTTGGCGGTCAGCCAGAACGGCAAATACTAGCAGTGGAACGAACAGCTCCATATTGAGCGTATTCAGACTGCGGATATCAGGCGATCGGAAACGTCCATAGGCGGCGCCACTTCCAGCAATCAAAAAGACCGGCAGCAGCGTGGCTATAATTTGCCCAATCATTGGCAAGCCGCCTCATGGTGAGGCCGCGCGGATGGGTGAGTGCGCATACGTTCATCCTTGTTTTTATTGGAATAGCCGCTCTGGAGCAGTCGTTAACAGGCTAGCTTTTTACCGATGCTACTGAAAAATGCTTGGCGCGCCAATCAAGGCTCCAAAAAACGCTGCCACAGCGCCGTCACCACTTGGCGATGCTCTGCAAACTCGCTGACTTGGCCCAACGCCTTCTCTCCCGTCAACGCCGCGCGGTGCGTTCGGCTGCGGTAGGCCAAATACGCCTCGCGCAGCTGCTCGGCCTCCTCTGGTGTGATATGCCCACTTTCCGCCAGGGTTTCCAGAATACGAATGTTATCGCTATAGGTGATCAGCGCTGGCGTTTGGTGGGAAAGCGCCAGCACGGCGTACTGACACAGGAACTCGATGTCCACCATGCCACCGGTGTCATGCTTCAAGTTAAAGGTGGCGTCGGGACCACTCTCCAGCGGCCCTTTGGTCCCCAAGTGGTCACGCATCTTATGGCGCATGCTGACCACATCGTCGCGCAGTGCGTCGGGATCGCGCTCATTGCGTAAAATATCGCCGCGCAGGGCGTCGAATTTCTTGGCCAGCGCCTCGTTACCTGCCACGACGCGCGCACGCACCAGCGCCTGATGCTCCCAGGTCCAGGCGTTTTGGTGCTGATAATCGGCGAAGGCATCCAGCGAGGTGACCAATAGCCCCGCATTGCCTGACGGTCGTAGACGCATGTCCACCTCGTACAGGCTGCCTGCGGGGGTCACGGCGGTGAGCAGGTGGATGATGCGTTGGCCCAGGCGAGTGAAGAACACCGGTGTATCCAGGGGACGTGGACCGTCGGTACTGCCTTTGCCGTCACTGTCGTGCAGGAAGACCAAATCCAGATCCGAGCCGTAACCCAGCTCGATACCGCCGAGCTTCCCATAACCGATCATCAAAAAAGCAGGCTCACGGCTATTACATCCGGCAGGGGCGCCGTGCTTGCGCGTCACGTGCTTCCACGCCATGGCCAGCACCGCCTCCAAGATCACTTCGGCGATGTAGGTCAAGTAATCGCTGACTTTCATCAAGTGGCGGGTACCGGCGATATCGGAGGCGGCGACGTGGAGCATCTGGGCATGCTTGAAGACCCGCAGCGCCTCTAGCTGTGCCTCTTCGTCATCTTCGGGTATCCGGTTGAGTGTCTGGCGTAGCTCGTCGCCCAAACGCGCCTTGTCGGCGGGCGTGTAGAGCGTGTCGGGGGTCAATAGCTCGTCCAGCAAGATAGGGTAGCGCGCAAGCTGCTCGGCTATCCAAGGGCTCGCCGAACAGAGTCGCATGAGGTGCTCCAGCGCCTGAGGGTTTTCCCGCAGTAGCGCCAAGTAAGCGGTACGCCGCAGTACGGCCTCGATGAGGGGCTGCACCCGCGCCAGCGCGGTATCCGGCATATCGCTCTCGGCAACGGCACTCAGTAGGAGCGGCATGAGCGCATCCAAACGCTCGAAGCCGATGCGCTGCATGCTCTGCACGGCCCGGGAACTGTAGAGGCTCTGCACACGCTTGAGCGCCCGCTCGGACGACTGAAACCCCGCGTCACTAAGCAGAGCCAGCGCTTCGCCCTCTTCCAGCTCGCCGCGCCAAAGCAGCCGCCACTGGGCAAGGCCGGCCTCGCTCTGCTGCTCCTCTGCGTCCTCCTCCGGGTCGGCAATCACTGCATCGAAATGCTGACGAACGCGCTCGCGCACCTCGTCGAGCTGGGCGATGAGACTAGGCCAATCCTCGTGCCCCATGGCCAACGCCACGCGCTCGCGATCTTCGTCATCGCTGGGCAGGGTTTGGGTTTGGCGATCTTCGAGTGCCTGCAGAGCGTGCTCCACGTCGCGCAGAAAGGCGTAATCCGGCAGCAGCTCGTCCACCACGGCTTGGGGCAATAACCCAAGCTCCGGTAAGCGCTCGAGCGCCGTATGCAGCGAGGTGACCTGCAGCTCGGTATCGCGGCCGCCACGAATCAGTTGGAACGCCTGCACCACGAACTCCACCTCGCGAATGCCTCCCGGCCCCAGCTTGATGTTGCTCTGCATGCCTTTGCGCTTCACTTCGCGGTTGATCATTGCCTTCAGCTCGCGCAGCGATTCGATGGCGCCAAAATCGAGGTAGCGGCGATAGACGAACGGCCGCAGGCTGGCCAGCAGCTCATGCCCGGCGTCGAGGTCCCCGGCAATGGGCCGCGCCTTGAGCATCGCGTAGCGCTCCCACTCTCGGCCCTGGTCCTGATAGTAGCTGGAGAGCATCGAAAAACTGCCCACCAGCGGGCCGCCGTCGCCCAGCGGACGCAGGCGCATATCCACGCGGAACACGAAGCCATCCGCCGTCATGGCATCCAGCGCAGCGATCAAACGCTGGCCCAACTTGGTGAAGTACTCTTGATGTTCCAAAGGCTTACGGCCGCCTTCGGTCTCGCCCTTTTCAGGGAAGGCAAAAATCAGGTCGATGTCCGAGGAGAGGTTGAGCTCGCCAGCCCCTAGCTTGCCCATCCCCAACACGACGAGGCGCTGGGGCGAGCCGTCGCGGCGCGGAGCAGGCGTGCCCCAGCGGGTGGCGTAGAAACGCTCCAGCCAACACAGCGCTGCGTCGGTGCATACTTCTGCCAGCCAAGAGACCGACCGGGCGGTGTCCCACATGGAGGCGCCGTCGGGGCGTTCAAGATCGCGCCAAACGATACCCAGCATGCGCGCACGGCGAAAACGGCGCAGGACCCGGTGCAGCGCCTCTTCGTCCTCGGCGCTCTCTAGGGCTTCATCCAACCACTGGGTCAGCGCTTCCTTACTGGGGACGCTATCCAACTCTCCGGCAGCATCCAACTCGGCCAGCCAGTGGGGAAACCGAGCGAGCGTATCGATAGCAAAGGTGGAAATCGTCACCACCCGCGCCAACGCCTTGCGGCGGGCAGGGGCTAGAGCGTCCCAATGACGGGAGGGTAGCGACTGTTTGGTCATCGAGGCGATGTTATCCGCTTGGCTCAGTGCCTCACTCAGGCGCTGGTGGGCCTGGGCGGCCGCCGGTGCGAGCGACTTGGGGAGCGTATCCGTGGGAAATAACGCATCGTGGGACTGCATAAGCACCTCTTTGCCAAGCGATTGTTATGATTCTCAACGACATTCTAGGCCAACTAGCCCATCCATTTTTCCCAGCCTAACAGCCCCCAGGTCAGCCCCGCCATCATCAGCGACAGCATCACCGCGGCCGAGCCGATGTCCTTGGCACGCCCTGACAGCTCATGGTGTTCGGTGCCGATACGGTCGACCACGTTTTCGATGGCGCTGTTGAGCAGCTCGACAATCAGCACGAGAAACAGACTGCCGACCAGCAGCAGCCAACTGATCGGGCCTTCGCCAATCCACCAGGCAAATGGCAGCAGCACGGCAGTAATCGCCAGCTCCTGGCGAAAGGCAGACTCATTACGAAACGCTGCTTTCAGGCCTTTCCAGGAGTAGCGTGTGGAGTGCAATAAATGGGTTAACCCCGTGTGACGTGGTTTCATGCCCGTTGTGCCTCAGCTAAGCGTTTCATTAATTGGCCAGTATCATTGCATCGAGATCTAACGACAGTGGGTCGAGCACCTCGGGCCAGCTGAGATAAGGCGTGCTGCCGCTACCATTCACCAGCACGCTGAACACGCCCCAGCGCCCTTGGGCCGTGCGGAAATAGCCTGCCGCAGCGCGCACGGCAAACGGTTGGTTGAGCGTGCCAGTTTTCAGCATGACGTTATGTTGGAACGTGGATGTGCCGCGACGAATGAAGCGCATCACCCCATTGGCGGGCGACTGGAACGCGGCTACGAAGCTCGGGAACAGTGCGCTTTGACGGAACATGTCCTCCAGCATCACGTTGACACCATGAGCCGAGGTGCGATTGTCAGTGGTCAGCCCACTGCCGCTGTGTAACGTGATCGGGCCATGCCCGGGCAGGCTCTGCACATAGGTTTCGATGGCCTGCCCTGCTTGACGAAGCTGCGCTTGGGGTGTTTCCACCAAGTTCAGCGCCAGCACGTCGGCCATGTAATTGTTGGAGTAGTTCATGGTGCGTAGCAGCAGCTCCTGGAGCGGCTGGCTATCCACGGCGGCTAGGCGCTGGGCGCTACTCGGCGGCTGGCTGGCGCTGACGCGCCACGGATCGCGCACACTGATACCGGACTGGTTGAGCATACTGAGCAGTACCTGGGCCGTCTTCTCTGCGGCATCGCCCGCACCACGGTAGACATCCCGCGCCACCGCGTTGGTGGAAATCTGCCCCGTCAAGCGCATGACATCACCGCGTTCGTCGGTTAGGCGCTCTGCGCTGATCTCGGTGCCGCTATTGGCCGGACGCGTGACGACCTGATTATCGATGACGATCAGCGGATCTTGGCTGTCGCACAGACCCACCCGCGCAGGCGTCCCCGGCTGGGCCGCCGGGGCGACGTTGACGCACCAGGTGCCAAAGTTGACACCCGCCGAGGAGAGCGGCGCACTATAAGCGTTGGTCACTCGGGTACGGGCATTGCAGCGGTCCGTGGTGATGCACTCCACCGGGCCAAAGCGCCACTGGCTGACGATGAGTGCCCCGTCGACATGGGCAACACCTGCCAGCCGCAGCCGATGAACGAGCCGCCACAGGTCTTCGGTCGTCAATCCAGGGTCGCCGCCGCCCTCGAACACGAGATCGCCACTCAACACGCCGTCCTGTACCTGCCCAGTACTGACGAGCTGGCTGGTGAAACGATGCTGGGGGCCAAAGCGGTTCAGCAAGGCCGCCGACATATACGCTTTCGTGACCGAGGCGGGCGAGAGCTGACGCTCCGGATTCAGGCTACCCAACAGCGGGTTACTGCCGCTATCGGCATCCAACAAGCGCGCCTCGGCGCTGATGGCAAAGCCTTTTGCTTCGAGTTGGCTCAGCCGAGTGAAATCGGCCCAAAGCGCTGAACTGGCGCAGAGCGCAGCGGTCGTCACCCCGGCAACGACGCCGTTACGTAGCCAGCGTGTGGAGAAAGTCAGAAAACTCGTCACGTCGAGCAACCTCAATGAACGTTCATTTTGGAAAAGACCTGCAGCGTTACCACACCCGCCACGATCAGCGTGATACCCAGCACGGCGGGCAGGTCTGGCGTTTCACCAAACACCACGATGCCAACCAGCGTCACCAGCACGATACCCAAGCCCGCCCAAATGGCGTAGGTAATGCCGACGGGTAGCGTGCGCAGTACCAAACTCAGTAAATAGAACGCGACCCCGTAGCCCCCTACCACCAGCAGACTCGGCAGTGGGCGGGTAAACCCCGCCGAGGCTTTCAAGGCACTAGTGGCGATTACTTCCGCCACGATCGCGAGAATCAGATAGATAAATGTCATGAGCGCTCCAACTCGATGCACAAACGCCAGAGCGTTTGGCCACTTTGGTCATATTTGGCTTCGAACGGAGTGAGATAATCGCCGTTAGGTTGCAGCGCGGTGACGCTAGCTGCTTGGCCTGTGACGATGTTCACGGCCTGGGCAAACTCTTCCACGTAAAGCTGCCAATTCGAGCGCAGCTCCAACCGTCCTCCCAAGGCTAATAGTGTGGGGAAAACAGGATGGCCATGCCAGCGCATTTTCAAGTGGGCCGACTTAGGGTACGGGTTGGGATACAGCAAATAGTGGCGCTCGGGCGCCCAGTCTGCTTCCAGTGCTAGCCGCCAAAAATCGACCAAATCGGCACGCACCAGTAGCGCATTGTCCGGCAACTCGCCGTGCTCGCGCCCCAGCCGATCTTCGCTACGATCGACGCCGATGACACTGCACTCAGGGAACCTTAGTGCCAATCGTCGGGTCGATAGGCCCACCCCGCAGCCCGCGTCGAGGATCAAAGGCGCACCGCGCTGCTGTCGCCACGCGTTGGCCCGTTCGAACGCTCGCCGCGTGTGATCGGCAACGGGTTTGCGCAGCGGATGTGCGAGCGCGCGGGTGACTCGCCGGGCCACATCGGGATGCGGCCCGGGCTGATTGGACGTCACTGGCCGTGAGGTGTGCTGCATGCCATCCCCTGGGTTAAAAAAAGCGTGATTCTATCAGTCTCCCGCGCGCTCGGCATGACGCCGTTGCACGCCCGGTGCTATGATCACGCCCGAGCCATACGTTCAGCTCACTGATTAAGCTCGGATCGGTCGCCATTATCGACTCGGTCTGACAATAACTGTTATTAAAAACCACCGCACCACGAGGAACCCGGCTTGTCACACTTACCGGTGATTGTCGGCATGGGCGGCATCAATCCCGCCGGCAGAACCTCGGGCCATCAGGCCTTCCGCCGCACCGTGCTTGATGCTTTACCTGCTGACCAACAGCGCCAGACCCTGGAAGGCTTGGCGGCGCTCATGCGTCTTGCCGAGCACTCCGACAACGGATGGCACGACAGCGCAGGACAGCCCATCGACGCCCCTGCCCTACGGCTGCGTAATCAGGTACTTAATCACACGCTGATTCGCCGCAACGAAGACCCGCGCTTTCTGGCCCCGGGCCTGCCAGCGAATCGACGCGTCGACATGACCCTAGCCGAGCCGATGTGCGTCACGCTGCGCCGCCGCCAGCTTCCCGATCAGTTGCCCGACGGATGGCAAGTGCGCGAGATCGACGCGCGGCAGGTCGAAGTCACCCTCCCTGCCGGTGCTTTCGACGTGCTGTTGCCTGACGCGCAAGAGCCCAAAGTCAGGGCGGCGGCCCAGTTGCCCAGCGGCTTCGATCCCGCCAGTCTGTACCGCAGTGTTCACCACCCGCGCGGGCTCTCCATGGCGGTCTTCGGTGCCAGTGATTGCCTGGGGGCCAGCGGCCTCTCTTGGGAAACACTGCGCCAGCAGCTCAACCCCGACCACATTGCCGTCTATGCGGGCAACTCCATTGGTCAGCTCGATGACCAGGGGTGGGGAGGGCTGCTGAAAAGCTTGGTAACCGGTCAACGAGCCACCTCCAAGCAGATGCCGCTGGGTTATGGGCAAATGCCCGCTGACTTTCTCAATGCCTACGTGTTGGGTAGCGTCGGCGGCACCGGCGCGGCGCTGGGGGCGTGCGCGAGCTTCCTCTACAACCTGCGTCTGGGCATCGAGGATATCCGCGCGGGTCGCCGCCGGGTGGTGATGGTGGGCACCGCCGACGCGCCGATCACGCCGGAGATCATCGAAGGGTTCCGCGCCATGGGCGCGCTGGCCGATGACGCCAGCCTGAAAGCGCTGGATGCCTTGGAGCTGCTTACCGACACCGACTACCAGCGCGCGTGCCGCCCGTTCGCTCGCAACTGCGGTTTCACCATGGCCGAAGCCAGCCAGTTTGTGCTGCTGATGGACGACAGCCTCGCCCTAGAGCTAGGGGCCGATATCCTCGGCGCGGTGCCCGAGGTCTTCGTCAACGCCGACGGCTACAAGCGCTCTATCTCTGCGCCCGGCATCGGCAACTACATCACCTTGGGTAAGGCAGCCGCACTGGTCAAAGACATGCTGGGGGAGACCGCGCTAAAAGAGCGCACCTTCCTGCATGCCCACGGCACCAGCACGCCGAAAAACCGCACCACCGAATCCCACGTGTTCGATGAAATCGCCCGCGCGAACGGCATCGAGCAGTGGCCGGTGGTGGCGATCAAAGCCTTCATTGGCCACTCGCAAGGCTCGGCGGCGGGCGACCAGCTGGCCAGCGCTTTGGGCAGCTTCGCCCACGGCCTGCTGCCAGGCATCCCAACGCTGGATGCGGTGGCCGATGACGTATATGCCGAGCGGCTGCGCTTTTTCACGACACCGCAAGCGTTTACCGCCGATGCCGCCTTCGTCAACGCCAAAGGCTTTGGTGGCAATAACGCCACGGGTGTCGTGCTCTCGCCCGATGTCACCGAGCGCCTGCTGGTCAAGCGCCACGGCCGCGCGGCCATCAATGCTTGGAAAGGCCGCCGTGAAACCGTCCGCGCCAACGCCGCAGCGTATCTGGCCGACGCCGACCGGGGGCACTACGCCCCTCGCTACCAGTTTGGCGACGCGGTACTCGAAGGCCCGGAACTCGAGATACACGCTGACCGTATTCACATACCTGGCTACGATCAGGCGGTGTCGCTGGCCCCCAACAATCCGTTTGGTTCGCTAGACGAGGAGACGCCGACATGAGCAGGCGCCGCGAGAATATCGCCGTCTATCCCGGCACGTTCGACCCGATCACCAACGGTCATTTCGACCTGATCGAGCGCGGCGCGCGCATGTTCGACAAAGTGGTGATTGCCGTAGCGGCTAGCCCCGGCAAACGTCCCAGCCTGGATTTAGAACAGCGAATCGCGCTGGCGGAAGCGGTATGCGCGTCGCTGCCCAACGTCAGCGTCATTGGTTTCTCGACGCTACTCACGACCATGATGCACGAGCAGGGCGCTACGATCATTTTACGTGGTCTGCGCGCCGTCTCCGATTTCGAGTACGAGCTGCAGCTGGCCAACATGAACCGCGCTCAAAATCCCGAACTCGAGAGCGTGTTTCTCACCCCCGCCGTGGAAAACTCTTATATCTCCTCGACCATCGTGCGGGAAATCGCCAAGCTGGGCGGCGATATTTCACCGCTCGTGCATCCACAGGTCGCAGAGACGCTGCGTAAGCACTACACTACCTAGCTATCGATAATTGTTGAGTAAAACACTCGGGTATCTCACTGCTCGGGTGATACGCCATTCGTGAGGTATGCCCATGGCCCTGATGATCACCGACGAATGCATTAACTGCGACGTCTGCGAACCGGAATGCCCCAATGACGCGATCTCTCCCGGTGAGGAGATTTACGTGATCGACCCCAATCTGTGCACCGAGTGCGTCGGCCACTTCGACGAGCCTCAGTGCCAGCAGGTGTGCCCGGTGGACTGTATTCCCCTCGACCCAGAGCGCCCCGAGACCCAAGAGCAGTTGATGGAGAAGTACCGCATCATTACTGCCGCTTAACTCTCCCACTTAAGATGTGCCTGAACGTCTGCGAGCGAAGGTCACTCTGAATGCGTATTTGGACCCTCGCTTGGCCCATCATACTCTCCAACATCACCGTGCCCCTGCTGGGGCTGGTGGACACGGCCGTGGTCGGGCACTTGCCCGATTCCCGCTATTTAGCCGGCGTTACCCTCGGTGCCACCCTATTCAGCTTCCTTTATTGGGGCTTTGGCTTTTTGCGCATGGGCACCACCGGACTGGTCGCCCAGGCCATCGGGCGCGATGCGCCGAGCGACGTGCGCAACCTGCTTGGCCAATCGTTGATCATGGCGGGCGTCATCGGGACGCTTTTGATCGTGTTGGGCTCGCCGCTGATCTCTCTTGGCCTGTGGTTACTGGATGGCAGCGCCGAGGCCACGCCGCTGGCCCGCGAGTATGCCGAGATTCGCCTCTGGTCTGCCCCTGCCGTACTGGCCAACTACGCCATTCTGGGGTGGTTCTTAGGGCAGCAGAACGCCCGCGTCACGCTGATGATTCTGCTGCTGACCAACAGCGTGAACATCCTGCTCGACCTGTGGTTCGTGGTGGGCTTGGGGATGACCAGTAACGGCGTGGCGCTAGCCAGCGTGTTCGCAGACTACAGCGCGCTGGCCTTCGGCGGCTACTTGGTGCTGCGCCAGCTAGGGTATGTGGAAGGCCACTTTCAGCGCCAGCGACTGCTAGCACTTAAGGCTTACTCGGCGCTGTTCAACGTCAACGCCAACCTGTTCGTGCGTACCCTGGGGCTGCTGTTTGCCATGGCGTTTTTTACCGCGCAAGGTGCCCGTCAGGGCGATACCGTGCTCGCTGCCAATGCCGTGCTGCTGCAATTCATCATGCTCACCAGCTACGCGTTGGATGGCTTTGCCCATGCCGCCGAATCGCTGGTGGGGCGCGCTTACGGCCGCCAAGACTGGCGCGAGTTTACCGCCACGGTACGCGCGACGGCCCACTTTTCGTTCTGGACCTCTGCCGCTGCGGCACTGCTATTTGCCTTAGGGGGAAATCAGCTGATCGCCCTGCTTACCGGGCTCAGCGACGTGCGCGCTACCGCAGCGGCCTATCTGCCATGGATGGTCGTCATGCCACTGATTGCCGTGTGGAGCTACCTGTTGGATGGGGTCTTCATCGGTACCACGGCAGTGCGAGAGATGCGTAACAGCATCTTTGCGGGCCTTGCCGTCTACCTGCCGGCCTGGTGGTTCTGTCAGGGTCTGGGCAATCACGGCCTTTGGCTAGCCTTCACACTTTTTATGCTCACCCGCTCGGCCGTGCTCATTGGCTATTATCGGCACTACCGGCTGACCCGCTGGCGGCCGTCATCCGGCGTTTCTCACCTTTGATCAGCAGCGTTGAACGCCACAACGGGCAGGGCGAGCGAACTGCGCTAACGTAAGATGATGTGACAATGTTAAGCACCCCACGCATTGGCCGTGGAGGGATGAAAATTGTACCGCACCACCGTATATTAGCCGCGCACTTCCTAATAACGAATAAAGTGAGCACTCCATGCTAAAACTCATATCAAAACCAGCGGTCAAGCTGGTCGAGCGTTATTTGCCAGACCCGTATATCTTCGTTCTCCTGCTAACCCTGATTGCTGCCGTCGCCGCCATCGCGGTAGAGCGCCAAACGCCCTTGGCCGTGCTGCGTATGTGGGGCGACGGTTTCTGGGGCTTACTGACCTTCTCGATGCAGATGCTGCTCGTGCTGGTTACCGGCTTCATGCTGGCAAGCTCTCCGCCCGTGAAACGCATTCTGCAAAAAATTGCCGGTACGGCGAAATCACCCGGCGGCGCGATCATTCTCGTCACGCTGGTCTCGCTGGCGGCTAGCTGGATCAACTGGGGCTTTGGCTTGGTGGTCGGCGCACTGTTCGCCAAAGAGCTGGCCCGTCTGATCAAGGTCGACTACCGCTTGCTGGTGGCCAGCGCCTACTCCGGCTTCGTGGTGTGGCACGGTGGCCTGGCCGGTTCCGTGCCGCTGACGATCGCCACCGAAGGCCACTTCTCTGCGGACCAGATCGGCGTCATCGGCACCGGTTCGACCATTTTCGCCTTCTTCAACCTGGCTATCGTCATCTGCCTGTTCATCGCCGTACCGCTGGTCAACCGCATGATGCTGCCGGATGAGAAAGACAGCGTCTACGTCGACCCCAAACTGCTCGACGACGAACCAGAGCCCGTGGGCCGTCTCACGCGCCCTGCCGAAAAGCTCGAGAACAGCATGCCGCTGGCGCTGCTGGTGGGCGTACCGGGCCTGCTGTTCTTGCTCGACCACTTCCTTCTGCGTGGCGGCGGTCTGAACCTGAACGTGGTGAATTTCATGTTCCTGTTCCTGGCGATCGTGCTGCACCGCACGCCCCGTAACCTGCTCACTAGCCTGAACGAAGCCATTAAAGGCGGCGCAGGGATCGTCATTCAGTTCCCCTTCTATGCAGGCATCATGGCGATCATGGTGCAGTCGGGCTTGGCCCAGAGCATGTCCGAATGGCTAGTCTCGTTTGCCACCGCTAACTCGCTGCCGTTCTGGTCGTTCCTCAGCGCTGGTATCGTCAACCTGTTCGTGCCCTCCGGCGGCGGCCAGTGGGCGGTACAAGCGCCGGTCATGCTACCTGCCGCAGAAGCGCTGGGTGCCGACATTGCCCGCGTGGCCATGGCGGTGGCCTGGGGCGACGCCTGGACCAACCTGCTTCAGCCCTTCTGGGCCCTGCCGGTGTTGGCGATTGCCGGCTTGAAAGCCAAGGACATCATGGGCTTCTGTCTGATCCAGCTATTCATTACCGGTATTATCATTTCCGTAGGCTTGGTCTGGTTCTAAGCAGCTAAGCACGACGTCAACGCCCGCCCCTATCGCCTGGGGGCGGGCATTTTTAATCGTAGGGTGACTTTTATGTCCGACGCCTCTGCTGTACCCAACGCCTCAGACCAGAGCCTTGAACACAGCGCCTTACCGGGCCAGCACGAGCTTTCCATGACGGTCTTGATGACGCCGGACATGGCGAACTTCAGCGGTAAAGTGCATGGCGGTGCTATTCTGAAGAAACTCGATGAAGTCGCCTACGCCTGCGCCAGCCGCTACTCCGGCCACTACGTGGTGACGCTATCGGTGGATCAAGTGCTGTTCAAACAGCCAATCCATGTCGGCGAGTTGGTGACGTTTCTCGCCAGCGTGAACCATGTGGGGCGCTCCTCCATGGAAATTGGCATCAAAGTGGTGGCCGAGGATATTCGCCAGAAGCTGATTCGTCATACCAATAGCTGCTACCTCACCATGGTAGCCGTGGATGCCAACGGCAAGCCCGCCCGGGTGCCGCCGCTGGCGTTGGAGACCCCGCTACAGAAACTGCGCTTCGAAAAGGCGGCGCTGCGCAAGAAGCTGCGTAAGCAGGCCGAGCGCGAAGAGGAGCTGACTCAACAGCATCACCAGCAGCGCTAAGCGCTACCCTACCCGCGACGACAAGGAGTCATCATGCCCATCAGGCAGCGCTACCCCCACCTGCCCAAGGCCGTCGAGTATGCGCACATCGGCTGGGATCTCTTGATCCTTGCCGCCGTTGTCCTCAACCTAAGCCTGCTGCTGTTTGACTCGCTGTTCCTTATCGGTCCAATCAACCAGTCGCTGGCCACCATCGCACCTGGCTTTCACGAGTTTTACGATACGACGATTCACAGCCGCTTCATCACCATCGACTTGGTTTTCGTCAGCGTCTTCATTGCCGATGTACTCCTGGGCTGGGCCGTCGCGATTGCCGAGCGGCGCTATCACCGCTGGTTTTTCTATCCCTTCGTACACTGGTACGACGTGCTGGGCTGCATCCCACTCAGTGGGTTTCGTTGGCTACGTGCCTTACGCGTCATTTCGCTCCTACACCGGTTACATCGACTGCGCTTGATCGACGTGACCCGTTGGTCGGTCTATCGATTTTTTGCCAAGTATTACGATATTTTGCTGGAGGAGCTCTCAGACCGTATAGCGCTGCGTTTGCTAGGCAACGCTCAGGAGCAGATCATGTCCAGCGACTCGCTCACCGAACGCGTCATCGAGCGGGTGATCATGCCGCGCAAAACCCAGTTGATCCATGAAATCGCCGAGCGCCTCGAGGCGACGGCCGGACGGGCGTATCAGCAAAATCGCACCGCCATCATGATGGCCATCGACGATCTGGTGAGCCGCACGCTGCGGGAGAGCCCGGACATTCAACGACTACACCGCTTACCCATGGGAAAAACCGCATCAAGCGCGATGCAAGCTTCTATCAGCAGTGTCGCCCAGCGGCTGGTGGATGAAATGGCGCAAGGCATGCACTCCCCCGCCTTTCGTCAACTCGTCGAGCGCACCGCCGACACCAGCTTTGACAGTTGGTTGACCGTCGACGACACCAGCGCCAAAGTGACCGAACAGGTGCTTTACGACGTGCTCGACATGCTCAAAGAGCAGGTGCGCCATCAGGGTTGGAAAGATCGCTACGACTAGCTAGACCGTTGCGGTCGCAAGGGGCGTCTGCTCTAGGCTTGCGCGCACAATGGACAGCGCACGCGTAAGCGCCGCCTGATCAACGGCCGCTCCGATGCAAATCCGCACCGCCTGGGGGGCCGGTGCACTGCCTACGCAGAAGGGTTCCGCGCTGGTCACTTTGACACCCTGCTGGTTGAGCCGCTCGCACAGCTCGAGCGCCCTTACGCCATCGGGCAGCGTTAGCCATACGTTGCTGCCGTTTGGCCGACGGCTCAGCGAGTAGCCCACCAGATGGTCCGTGACGAGCTTTGGCTCACCCAGTGGCAGACCACATCCACCATGAGCGGTGGCACCATCCAGCTTTGCGCTCTCAAGGCCGCCGCCAGCCGATCCAGCAGCGCAGGTGGCGCGCGCAGCACGCCCATACGCAGCCCGCCCGCCAGCACTTTTGCCGTGCTAAAGACGAACAGCGTGCGCTCTGGCGCTAACCGATAGAGCGGCGTGCCACGCTGCTCGACGGGTAGGTACTGCACGCCATCCTCTAGCAGCCATATATCGTAGCGCCTTGCGAGCGCCACGAGCTGCTCTCGGCGCGCTTCGCTCAGGCAGATGCCGGTGGGATTGTTTTGATCAGGCGTAAGGTATATCAATCGCGGCGGCTGACGCGCGCACTGGGCCGCCAGCGCCTCCATACACATCCCCTCCTGGTCGAAAGGGATGGCGACCATCTTGAGATGCGCCTGTTGGGCTGCGCTGATCGCCCCTGGGTACGTCAAGGCATCGGCGGCGATCAGCTCTCCGGGGCGTAACAACGTGCCGATGGCCAGGCTAATGCCGTACTGCCCGCCTTGAGTGATCAGCAGTTCCTCAGCGTCGAGGGCCATACCTAACTGGGTGAGCCATTGAGAGAGAGCGGCGCGGTGGTGGTCGCTACCCTGGGAGCTTGAGTAAGCCACGCTGCGCCTGAGCGCATCCGCCGAAGTACTGAGTGTGGTCAGAGCCGCACTCAGCGCCTGCTCTCTTAAAAGATGCGGTGGCGGCAGGCTGAGGCTCAAATCGATCGAATCGTCACCGGCTTGCGTACTGGGCTGACTGCCAAAGACGTGGCTTGGTCTGCGCTCTTTCACATAGGTGCCGCTGCCTACCCGGGCGCTCACCCATCCGCGATGCTCTGCTTCGGCATAGCCCCGGGTGACGGTGCCCACGGTGACGCCTAACGCATCCGCTAACCGGCGTTGGGGCGGCAGTTTCTCTCCTGGCGCCAAACCACCCCTGGCAATGGCATCGCCAATGGCCTGGGCAATCGCCCGATAGCGTGGGCCGGTCATGTGTTCAATGGAAGGCACCCAAATTGTCATGGTGACAATAAAACCTTTGACGTAAAAAATAGCCACATTATGCTAACAAAAATGCCCACCAACAACCCAATTCATCAAAATTGTATGGTTACAAAATGAATAGCGAATGGCTCATCCTTGGCCCCGCAGCGCTCTATATGATGTCGATGACGCTCACACCTGGGCCCAATAACATCATGCTCACCGCCTCGGGGGCCAACTTTGGCTTTCGGCGCACCATGCCGCATATGTGGGGCATTTTAGGAGGTTGTTTCTTACTGTTTGCCAGCATTGCGCTGGGGCTAGGCGTGCTGTTCGAACGCTTCCCGGTGGTGCAAACCACGCTGCGCTGGGTAGGGAGTGCGTATTTGCTCTACCTTGCCTGGAAAATCGCCACCGCCCCGCCGCCCAACTTACACGCCAGCCAGCACGGGGTGCCGCTGACGTTTTGGCAGGCAGCCATGTTTCAGTTCGCCAACCCTAAAGCGTGGGTGATGGGGTTGGCGCTGATGGCGGGGTTTCTACCGGAGAGCGGCCAGCCGATCGTCAATGCCCTGGTACTGGCCGGGTTTGCGGAAGTGGTGGCGCTGCCCTGCATTGCGCTGTGGGCCGCATTTGGTAGCGCCATTGGGCAGTGGATCAAAAGCGACCGGGCGTGGCGTGGGTTCAACATCACGATGGGCGTTCTCACCGCCGCCTGCGTATGGCTGATTTTGCGTTAGCCGCAGCGCAGCGCCTCAATCATGTCGTTGCTTTCCAGATGAATATTGAGTCGATCGTCACGGTAATCCATGGTGGCGGCGCTGCCCGGGCGCAGCACCCGCACTTGGTTGGCGCCACTTTGCGCTTCAAGTGTTTCGACGTTGGCTTCATCGAAGGGCGCACCGATGGCGTACTGCACGGCGCTAGCATCGCATGTTGGTCGAGCCGGTGCCGTTTGATCGACCGTTGGCGGTGTCGGCGCGGCCGTTTCACTGGGTGCGCTGCTGCACCCTGCAAGCAGCAGCACGGCCAGCGCGCTGCTCAAGCGTTTCACATGGCCCTTTGCGATCATCATCCCCGTGCTTCCTGGCGTCATGATTGATGTTCCTCGATGAAGTTTGTTCTGACTCACACGTGTCACTGGCTCACTAAGCAGTGCGGGCTAGGCATTGCTGCCTAGCCCGCACGTAAACACGACAAGCCGTTGAGGCCGAGCCTTAGCTTGCGGCGTCTTGAACGGCTTGGCCGCCTTCTTCCACGTCTTGTCCTGCTCCTGCAATGGTGTTGCAGCCCGCGAGTGCGCCTGCCGTCATGAGCAGAATAAAGCTAGTCGCCAGTAATTTTTTCATGGTGTTCTCCTTAACAGGTCATTCGACATCGGGAAGCTCCGGCGGCAGCCTTACCGCCTGGGAGTGTTTTCAGCGTAACAGATTTTAATCATTTCGCCTGTTTTCCCTGACATAATCACTGCCTGCTATGATGCTAGTCCAACCGTTTGGCTTAGGAGCACTCCGCTTGGCAACCTTCGAACTCGATTCACGCTTAGAGGCCGATACCTTTCCCCTCGCTGACCTACCGCTTTGCCGCGCTCTGCTGATGAACGATGCTCGCTACCCTTGGGTGGTGCTCGTGCCCCGCGTGGCCTCGATCAGTGAGGTATTCGAGCTGAGTCAGGCCGAGCAGGCCCAACTTTGGCAGGAGGCGACGCAGCTGGGCGCCGCCATGAAAGAGGGCTTTCAAGGCGACAAGCTCAATATTGCCACGCTAGGCAACGTGGTTAGCCAGCTACATATCCATCTGGTGGTGCGCTATACCGATGACGCCAGCTGGCCCGCGCCCGTGTGGGGCAACGGCACCGCCACGCCTTACGAGCTCGACCAGCAGGGTGAGCGCCGTGAACAGCTTCTGGCGCACATCGAGAGCCTGACGCTTTAAGCTTAGCCCCCCAGCAGAGAGCTGCGCGCGGGTGGCTCGTTGAGTAATGTGCCGCTGGCGGGCTGCGCCGCACCTGCCAGCGCCAAGGAAATACCCAAGGCAATGATCACGACCCCACCAGTGAGCGCCGCCCAGCCCGCCGCTTTCTCGACCCGCTGCTGGCTCTGCTTGTGTAGCCGCTTGGTCGCCCATCCTCTAGCCACGATGCTGGCCAGTGCCAATATCGATACAGTGATACCCGTGCCCAGCGACATTGCCACCACCGATGCAACCCCCACATAAAATTGCCCCAAGAGACTTGCGGCCCCCAGCATCAGAATGGCGCCACTGCAGGGGCGCATACCGATCGCCCCAACGGTCATCAACGCCGTATGCCAATCCAGCGCCTGCGCGGGTTCGACGTGATGAGCCCCGCCACAGCAGTGGGTATGATCGTGGCTGTGGCTGTGATCGTGGCTGTGGTCATGAGAATGCGTATGTTCCATCACGGGCTCATGGCGAGCCGCATAGGCGTGGCGCAGCTGCTGCACCGCCCGCCAACAGAGCCAAGCACCCAATAGCGCTACCAGAAGAAAGCTGGCCTGTTCCACCCAAGCCACACTGCCCATGGCTTGTCGCGTCACCCAGCCTAGCCCGTGTACCAACACCGCCACCATCGCGATAGCCGTGAGGCCCTGCAGTAACGAGGCAGCAAACGAGAGCCCCAGCGCCCGGCGAGTCGCACCGCCATGGGACGCCAAATAGGTCGCCAATACCGCTTTACCATGCCCCGGCCCGGCCGCATGAAAGACGCCGTACGCAAAGCTCACGCCGAGCAGCGTGACCCACGTGGCGGTGGTGGGCGTCCGCGACAGCTCGGTAATCGCCAGGGTCAGACTACGGTGTAGCTCCCGCTGCCACGCCAACAGCTGAAGGCTAACGCTCTGTAAATTCACCTGTATGGCCCATACCAGCAGCGCCACGCCCACTATCGCCACAGCGCCGCTGGTAAGTTGTCGTCGGCTTAACGGCATGCCCCCTCCGCATAAAAGATATAAAGTAACACTTTATACACGACTCGCCCGATGGGCGGCTAGCGACAATCCACGCGGCCCGTTTCCGCAAAGTGGCGGCCTAACCCTGGCTCGCCCTCTTCGTCTACATCCAACAGCGCCGCCTGCATGACCCGCTCAGGGTCGGGATCGGCAGGCAAAACGCTGAGCGCGCAGTCAGGGTCGCCGTTGAGAATCAGCGCCCGAGGAGAGGGCGCGTTATTCTCTTCCTCATGTACCATCTCGATGTAGTACGTGGGGTCGAAGACTTGGTACTCCAGCACCTGCCCGCTGAGCGCTTGGGGAGTCGCCAGCGGCAGGATGAACATAAACGTCAAACGCCCGTCTCGCGCCAGCGCGGTGTACTCGGTGACCTCGCCAAACGTCTGTGGCTCTTCGCCGATCCGCACCTCGGTAAAGTAGTGCTGAGGAGTCAAGTTATCGCGAATCTCACTGCCCAACTGATCCAGCCCCTGCTCCAGGCTCGTGCCTGGTACCTGCTGCAACTCCTCCATGACGACCAAGCTATAAAAGGGGTCCATTCGCCACGTTTGATGAAGCCCGGTGACTGCACCGTCGTCGTTGGTAATGACACGCACGCTCATGTCGATCCAGCCGTGAGGGTGGGCCTGTGCCATCGAACTGACCAACAGGCTGCCCACCAGCAGCGCTTGGCCAGTACGACGCAGCGTGGCAGGTGACCATGCATTCATCACGGCAATTCTCCTAAATTGCGCTGTAACGCCACGAGCCAGGGGTCTAGCACATAAGGCGGTATCGGCTGGCTACCGCGCAGTGCTGACACGCTGACCAGACTCCCCCCTTGAGCTTTGCTTACTTGAAGCTGAACCCGATATCCGGGCCAGCGTGCCAGGCTTGCCTCGGCGCGCCCTAAGGTCAAATCGGCGTGGCGTATCACATAGCCCTGCTCCATCATCAGTGCCACCGCCTCGCGGAAGGCTTGCTCCATTGGGGCGTTGTAGCGCAGCTCTCTGGGTTCTAACGGCTGCGTCGTGGCGCAGCCTGCCAGCCACAACATGGTGCATAGCGTGAGGGCTGCCAATACGGTGGGACGGGACGGTGTCATGATGCCCCCTGAGGCGTGGAGGATGAATAAAAGGCTTCCTGGAAACGGCCACAAAAATCATCGTTACTGGCGCTGTAAGACTCGCGCAGCTCGCCCAGATGGTCGAAACGACGAATGTCACGAGAGATGCGCATGTGGCCATCGCGGGCCAGCAGCGATACCCGTTCCACCTCGACCGGCTGCTGACCAAACGCAGGCCCGAAGGAGCCACCCACGCCAATGCCTACGCTGCGGCCAATGCCCAACCCACCAAACAGGCGGAAGCCGCTGCCGTAGCCATAGTCGTAGTCATAGCGGTCGTAGTAGCCGATTAGCTCGCGCTCCCGCGAAGCGCTGACCAGTCCAAGCTCGGTATCGGTGGTTTCCAACGAAAATCCCCAGGCTTCCAGGACGTCGATGCTTTGCGTCAAAACGTGCAGCGTTTCATCAGGCGCAGGCTGGCCGCTGGGAGGGTCGGTGCGAAAGAAGCACGCCGCCGCTGGCGCAGGCTCTGCTTGGGGCAGACGGTCGGGAACCGTTTGGCAACCTGCCAGTGCCAATAGGCAGGTGATGCTAAGGGGTATGGCCTTCATGAAAAATCCTCTCGCTACCGTCATGGCTGGTGTGTCGCCAAGCAGCGCGCTAAGCTCGCCAACAGACATTAAAAGAACGACAACACGCTGAGACAACGTTTTAAGGAGGTCGTGCGATGAATGTACTGCTTTGCCCTGACAGTTTTAAGGACGCCCTAAGTGCCGACGAGGCCGCCAAGGCCATGGCCAAGGGCATCAAACGGGCAGCTCCCAGTGCCATCACACAGCTTTGCCCCCTGGCCGATGGCGGCGAAGGCAGCCTGGACGCATTGATTGCCACCACGCGCGCCGAACGCCGCACCCTTACCGTCAAGGACGCCCTGGGACGGCCCCGACAAGCCGCCTGGGGCTGGCTCGACGAGCAGCGTACCGCGTTTATCGAGCTGGCAGAAGCCAGCGGCTTACAGCACCTGACCCGCGACGAGCGCAACGCACTGCACACCACCACCTACGGCGTAGGTGAGCTGTTTCGCGCTGCCTTGGAGGCAGGCGCCACGCATGCCCTGTTGCTGCTCGGCGGAAGTGCTACCAACGATGCTGGCGCGGGCATGCTCCAGGCCCTGGGCGCCACGCTGTTGGATGCCCAAGGCCAGCCGTTGCCCCGCGGCGGCGCGGCGCTCCAGCAGCTGGCCACCTTGGATCTGTCGACGCTGGATCCACGCCTCGCCGACTTGCACGTTGAAGCCGCCGTGGATGTGGATAATCCGCTGCTGGGCGAACACGGTGCCAGCGCCGTCTTCGGCCCACAAAAAGGCGCGACGGAAGGCGATGTCGCCATACTCGACCGCGCGCTTGGCCACTTTGCCGACCTGACGGCCAAAGCGCTGGGCCGCGATGAACGAGAGCTCCCAGGGGCTGGGGCGGCAGGCGGCATGGGCTTTGCAGCCCGCTGTTTTCTGAACGCCACGCTGACGCCGGGCATCGAGATGATCATGCAACAGGCGAACGTTGCCCGGTTGATGAATGAGGCCGACGTGGTCATTACCGGTGAAGGCCGCTTGGATGGTCAGAGCCTAGCGGGCAAAACGCCGATTGGCGTCGCCCGCGTCGCTAAACGCCTGGGTAAACCGGTGGTCGTGCTCGCGGGTAGCCTGGGCGATGGCTGGCAGGCGTGTACCGACGAGGGGGTAACCGCCGCCTTTGCCCTCGCCGATGGATTGATGACGTTAGAGCAGGCGCTGCCACGCACTGCGGAGCTGCTGGCAGACCGCTGCGAAAGCATTGCGCGGCTTTGGCTCGCCTGCCGCTAAGCGCCCCTTGAAATCCTGTGATGGTGCCTGCACGTATACCTTATCCGCTATGACGGCGATGCAAAAAATCTGTTTCACCTCGCCGTTGCAGCACTCTAAGCTGAACTCGACACGAAACAGACACACGTTGAAATGCAGCGCCCACCAAGGAGGAGCAGACAATGGACGATACCAATAGCATTGGTTTACACGAAGGCAGCGCCAGCCAGCTCGCCGAGAAACTCAACCACCTGTTGGCCAATTATCAGATTTTTTACATGAACGTTCGTGGCTATCACTGGAACGTGAAAGGCAACGACTTCTTCGAATTGCACGCAAAATTCGAAGAGTTCTACACCGACCTGCTGACCAAGGTCGACGAGGTCGCTGAGCGTATTTTGACCTTGGGCCACAAACCGGTTCACGCGTACAGCGATTACACCAAGCTGTCGCGCATCCAAGAAGACAAAGACGTCCACGATGGCAAGACCTGCGTGCAAGGCGTTCTGGCAGGCTATCAAACGCTGATCGAACTGCAGCGCGAACTGTTGGCGCTAGCGTCCGACGCCGATGACGAGGGCACCGCCGCCCAAGCGGGCGACTACATCCGCGAGCAGGAAAAAACCGTGTGGATGCTCAACGCCTATCTAGGCAAATAAGCGAGGCGATTGGCCGCCATCGATATCGCAGGCGGTCATCACGCTTCATCAAAAACGGCACCTCTAGGGTGCCGTTTTTGATGGTGTTGGGCATGGCGAGAGGACGTTACTTCGCCAGCGCCGCCACCAGATCGCGCAGCATGGCCCAGAACTCCGCCACGGACTCGATCTCCACCCGCTCATCCGGCGAGTGCGCGCCGCGAATCAGCGGGCCGAAGGAAATCATGTCCAAGTGCGGGTATTTGCTGCCCAAAATACCGCACTCTAGCCCCGCATGGATCACTTTCACCTCGGGCTCGTGGCCCATCAGCGCCGCGTGGCGCGCCTTGAAGGTGGCCAGTAGCGGGCTATCCGGGTTGGGTGCCCAGCCGGGGTAGCCGTTTTCGACTTTCACCCGTGCGCCCATGAGCCCAAACAGCGCCTGAAAGCGCTCGGCCATCGCTTGGGCAGCGCTATCGTGCAACGAACGCACCAGGGCACAGAGATGAAAGCGACCGGCTTCGACGCTTAACACACCCAGGTTGTTGGAGGTTTCGACTACGCCTGGCACGTCGGCGCTCATGCGCTCGACGCCGCACGGGGCGGCATGCAGCGCCGCCAGCAGCATCGCGCTGGCATCGAGCGTCAGCGGCTCGGCGTCGGCCTGCTCGGCGCGCTCGGCGGTCAATACCAGGCCGCTATCGCCACTGCCCAGCTCGGCCTTGAGGGTGGCGGCCAGCCTCTCGACGGTGGCCAGGGCGGCCTCCATATCGTCGGCGGGCAGCGCCACCTGCGCAAAGGCTTCACGGGGAATGGCGTTGCGCAGCGTGCCGCCCTGATAGCTCACTAGACGAGCATCGTACTCTTCTAGCGCCCAAAGAACGCGCACCAACAGGCGATTGGCGTTGCCCAGAGGCTGGTGAATGTCCATGCCCGAGTGGCCGCCTTTAAGGCCCGTCAGCGAGAGGGAAAGCAGTCGCTCATCGGCTTGCAGGGCGGTGCAAGGCAGCTGCGCATCGACCACCACATCGGCGCCGCCAGCACAGCCGATATACACCTCGCCACGGTCTTCACTGTCCAAATTGAGCAGCAGCGAGCCTTCCAACCAGTTCTCGGCAAGATTCAGCGCACCGCCCATGGAGGTCTCTTCTTCTAGGGTGAACAGGGCTTCGAGTGGGCCGTGGGTCAGGTCGGGGTCTTCCAGCACGGCCAATATCGCGGCCACGCCCATTCCGTTGTCCGCTCCTAGCGTCGTGCCTTCGGCGTGCAGCCAGCCCTCTTTAACCACGGTGCGAATGGGGTCGCGGGTAAAGTCATGCGCATGCCCCGCATTGGCCTGGGCCACCATATCCAGATGGCCCTGCAGTACGATTCCCGGCGCGCCTTCACAGCCAGGGGTGGCAGGCTTGCGGATACGCAGGTTGCCGAAGGCATCCTGGTCGTGGGCAAGCCCTTGCGCATCCGCCCAGGCTTCCAAGGTAGCGACCAACGCGGCCTCATGACCGGAGGGGCGCGGCGTGTTACACAGAGTACGAAAGTGCTGCCATACAAGGCGTGGCTCGAGCGCTGCTAGATGTGCGTTCATGGAAACTCTTCATTATCGATAACCGACTTACTTTACCGCTCTGGCTCACTGGGGAAAAGCTCGCACGCGGTGATCACCTGTTGCGCCGACTCGCGCAAGCGCTGCACGGCGAGGTTCTGGGTCTTGTCCAGCGGCTGGTTTTGGTAGGCCCAGGCGGCGAGCTGCTGGTGCGCCTGCTGAGCCTCGCCCAGCGGCTGTCGACTGGCTTCCCGCGCTAGCGCCTGGAGCGCGGGTCGGGCCAGCGCAGGGTCGCGACGGGCATAAGCCACGTCATGAATGGCTTGGCGCTCGGCCGTGCCGAGCGGCTGAGCGGGCAGTGCAGCGAGCAGCAGCGCCACGACCGACGCAGGCAATGCGGCCAGCTCGAAGGCCAGCAGGCTAGGCAGTGAAGCGGCAAAGCCGCTCCTCAAGGTGTCCAGCACCGCGTGCCCCTCGGGGTTGAGCGCCCTGGCGACCATCACAGCATACTCGCCGGTGGCGGCTTCGCGGGTCATGCCCAAACGGACAGGTACGAACCCTAGCGCCAGCCAAAAGCGCAGTAGCGACGCTTCCGCCCCGAAGGTGGCGCCATACAGGGACAGCCCTTGCTGGGTGGCGCTATCGATATCCTCTTCCAGGAGCTGTCGCCCCAGCCCTTCTCGGCGGCGCTGGGGATGCGTGGCAATACGCGCCACCCGCCGCCAGCGGGCGATGAGGGCCGCTCGACTGCCACCATGGGCTGCGAGCGACTGCGCCAGCAAATGCCCCTGGGGCCTGCGTTCGCCCCTGGCCACCTGGTCGGCCAGCTCGGCCGCGAAGCCGCCCTCCTCGCGGGTGACCAGAACGGCTTGCGGGTCGTCCCCGTCGCGGCTGGGTATCATGCGTAGTCCCGTGCCGGGGCCATCCAGCAGTTGGCGTAAATCGCTCGGCGTGGTGCGGTAGTGGGACTGCACCAGCAGACCAAACAGCGTTTCTAATCGTGCATCCTGACTCGCGAGCTGCGCTTGGCTGAGCACGACGCTCGCTGGCAACTCGTCTTGTGAAGGAGTTGCGTTAGGTAGCGGCGCATCCAATAAGAGCAAGCGCTGGATGAGCGCCTCCAGCGGGTCTCCGGTCGACCAGCGTATCGGCGTTTGCAGCGTTAGCTCGCGCCAGTGGGGTGCTTGGCGGTCCAGCACATCGCGAAAACGCAGCGCAAAACCGCGCCCAGAACCTTCGTAGCCATGCACCGTGGTGGCGAAGGCAATGCGCGGAAACGCCGACAGCCAGCGCCCCAACAGCGAGGCGGGAATGGCAGCGGCCTCATCGACCAGCAGCGTACTGCCACTGCCCCCCAACGTACCCTGTTCGACGAGCTCCGTTAGGACATCCGGTGGCAAAAAGCGCAACCGACTGCCGTTGGCCAGCGACACCTCGGCGGGGCCGTGGCGCTGCAGCGCCGGGCACAGCGCCGCCACACGGTTGAAGACGCTTTCCACGGCGCTTAGCCGAGGCGCGGTGAGCAGCCACTCGCCACCGTCGCTTTGCTGCAGTAGCCGTGCGCAGGCGATGCCCAGTGCGGCGCTCTTGCCCCGACCTCGGTCGGCAGTCACGACCAGCGGCCGACGCCGTTTGAGCTTGACCAGCGCGCTCACCGCCAAGGCTTGGTCCGCGGAAAGACAGTCCGCGTCTTCACTGGGCTCAGGGGCGCTTGGCCGTTTGCCCAGGATCGGCAACCGCAGTGCCCCTCCCACAGGCCAGCGCACCACCTGATTCGACGCCCTCAGCAAGCGCGCCAAACGCGCCAAATAGTGGGCACTAAAGTGCTCCCAAGGCCAGGGGTAATCGGCAAAGCGAGCGTAGTTGGGATCGGGCTGTCTACCCCAAGCCGAGGGCGTCATCAGCACCAGAAGACCGCCCGCACTCACCGTCCCCGCCAGCGCGCCCAGCGCATCGGGATCCAGCCCTTCGTGGCCACTGGCATCGAGAATCACGAGCTGGTGCTCGGCCCCCAGCCGGGTACGCGCTTTACGGCTAGATAAACTGGCTGAGACAGGGGCCTGTTGGGCATCGCCTACCCACAGTGGCGTCTGCCAGTCGGCGGCCTGCCACAGCGCCAACGCTTGCTGACGGGCCTGCTCCGGCACACCGCTTAACCACACCAGTCCGCGCCAGCCCCGCTGCTTTAAACGGCGGGCATGGCAGATGAGCGTGGCGGCGTCTCTGTCGATGCGTTCGCGGGATAAGGTGGGCTCGGCGTGGCGTGACCCGCTCATAGCGGCTCCTTAGGCAAGAATTCTCTTACAACTTTGGTTGAACAAACCCGGGCTTTTCAACGTTTTCTCACCCCTCAAGACGGGGTAAAGATCGTAGAAGTACCTTTTAAAGCAATGTTTTAACGGCTTTTTCCACATTATCTCTGCGATGGCTGTCGCGTTAACTTCCTTGATTTACTGATATTGCGCTGCAGCGGGTGGAGTGTGCTAGCTTAGCGATGCAGCGCAGCGTTGTTTTACTTTACGTAAACGTCAGCATGCTGCTGTACTTTCCTGCTTTCAGGTCTCCAACACTAATAACGCTAACCGCCAAAGTACCAGGAAACATACAATGAAAAAGACCACAAAATTCGCACTCACCAGCCTTGCCGCTGGCGTCGCCTTCGCCGCCCTCACGTCTACCGCTCAAGCGCAGGAGCAGTGGACCATGACCACCACGTGGCCGGAGAACCTCGACCTGATCAAGATCGATCAGCACTGGGCCGAGCTGGTCAACCAACTGGCGGGCGATGAAGTCCAAATCAATTTCCGCGCAGGCGGCACCTTGATGCCGGGCACCGAGGTATTCGATGCGACCGAAACCGGTGCGATTCAAGCCGCAGGCGACTGGCCCGGCTACTGGGCGGGTCTGAACCCGGCGTTCTCGCCGCTGGCCACCACCACCAGTTTGTTCAACGGTGTCGATTATCTGAACTGGATCCAACAGTGGGGCGGCTTCGAGCTCTACCAAGAGATCTACGGCCAGTACAACATGGTGTACCTGCCCTACGGCATCACCAACAACGAATCGGGTTTCATGGGCCGCACGCCCATCGAGAGCATCGCCGACCTAGAAGGCAAGCGCCTGCGTCTCTCTGGCCGTGACCAGGGCCGCGTACTCGAAGAGCTGGGCGGTTCCCAAGTCACGCTGGCCGGTGGTGAAGTATACCAAGCCATCGAGCGTGGGGTGATCGACGCAGGTGAGTTTTCCACCCCTGGCGTTGACTTCAATGCAGGCTTTGCCGAAGTCGCCGACTACTGGGCGACCCCCGGCTGGCACCAGTCAGCGAGCGTGTTCGGCGTCATGATCAATAAAGACGCGTGGGATGCCCTCTCCGAAGAGACCCAGGCCAAACTGCGTATTGCCGCCGAAGCCACCATGGCGTGGTCACTCTCCTGGTCCGAGCGCGAGTCCACCGAAGCGACTCAGAAGTTCATCGACGCGGGCGTGACCATCAACCAGTTCTCGGAAGAGGATCTGGCGCGCATCCAGGAGATCACCAACGAGGTCATCGTACGCGGCGCCTGTGAGAATCCAGACCATGCCAAGGTCTACCACTCCATGATCACCTACCTGCAAGAGTACGCCGCATGGCGTGATGTGACGGCCCCCTTCAACATGAGCCGTACCATGGACAACCTCCCCTCACTGGAAGAGATCGAAGCCTGCTTATAAGGCACTCACTATAAAAGCGTAACATGGCCGCCCCTCCCCTTGTCGGGGCGGCCTTAGCTCAGTTGCGGAGATCTTCCATGAATGCGATTGCCAAGGCGATCGATGCGATTAACGAGCTGTTTGGCCGCATCATTGCGCCGTTAATTGCCATCATTACTCTTATCGTGCTTTACGACATCGTGTCGCGCTTTTTCTTTGGTCGCCCCAGCGACTGGGCGTTCGATGTGACGAAGATGCTGTTTGGCGCCCACTTCATGCTCATGGCCGCCTACGGGCTGCGCCATCACGCCCACGTGGAAGTCGACGTGGTGAAACGGCTGCTATCCCGTAAAAAGCAGGCCGTGCTGGATCTCATTGGGTATTTGGTCTTTTTCGTCCCGTTCATTTGGCTGCTGCTGACCTACGGCTGGGCCTTTTTCGAGCGCTCCTTCAGCCGTGGCGAAACGACTTACGGCATGGTCTCGATTCCCGTTTACCCGGTGAAAGGGGTCATCGTCGTGGCCGCTGCGCTGATTTTGCTGCAGGCGATTGCCATCGTCCTACGCGCCATCATGCAACTGCGTGAGGAGACATCCGCATGAGTGCAGAACTACTAACGCTGGTGATGTTTGGCGGACTGCTGGTCGGGCTATTCATGGGGCACCCATTGGCGTTCGTACTGGGCGGTATGGCGGTCATCGGCGCGTATCTAGGCCCCGGTATCAATACCCTGGGCATCATCATCAACAACGTCTATGGCAACGCCATGGACAACTACGTGCTGGTCGCCATTCCACTGTTCATTTTGATGGCGCGCTTTCTCAACGACTCCGGCGTCACGGAGAAGATGTTCGACGCCATGCGCCTACTGTTGGCCAACGTACGCGGTGGCCTGGCGCTAACCGTGGTCGTGGTCTCGGTACTGCTGGCCGCCACCACCGGCATCGTCGGGGCGTCCATCGCCGTCATGGGGATGATCGCGCTGGTGCCGATGCTGAAGTATGGCTATAACAAAGAGCTCAGCGCGGGCGTGATCATGGCGAGCGGCTGTCTAGGCATTTTGATTCCGCCCAGCATCATGCTGATTTTGATGGCCAGCTACTCGCCCGTATCGGTGGGCGCGCTGTTTGCAGGAGCGCTGGTGCCCGGCCTGCTGTTGGGGGTGATGTACGCGCTTTACGTGGTGCTGATCTGCTGGCTGAAACCCAGCTACGGCCCCAAAGTGCCGAAAGAGGAGCGCGCCGAGGTCAGCACCAAAGCGCTGCTGATCATGCTGGGTAAATACGTCGTACCGCCGATGTCGCTGATCCTGGGCGTGCTCGGTGCTCTATTTACCGGGATCGCCACCGCGACCGAGGCCTCGGCGATTGGCGTGTTTATCGCCTTCTTGCTGTTCTTGATCTTTGGCGACCGTAAGCTCTCGACTTGCTACAACACGCTGATCGAAGCGGGCAAAACCACCACCATGGTGATGCTGGTACTGGTGGGCGCCACGGCGTTTACCGGCGTGTTCTCCATTGGTGGCGGTATGACGGTGATCAGCGACTTCGTCCTGGCCATGCCGGGTGGCACCTTTGGTGCGCTGCTTCTAATGCTGTTCCTGGTCTTCATTTTGGGTATGTTCCTGGATTGGACCGGCATCGTACTGCTGAGCTTCCCGATCATGCTGCCCATCATCGCCCAAATGGGCGTCGACGTATTGTGGTTCGTGGTGATGGTGGCCGTGGTGCTGCAAACCTCCTTCCTAACCCCGCCATTTGGCTATGCGCTGTTCTATCTAAAAGGAGTGGCGCCGCCTGGGGTCGAGATCGTCGATCTCTATAAAGCGGTGGTGCCGTTCGTCATCATCATCCTTTTGGCGTGTATCTTGATGTCGATCTTCCCCGGCTTGATTACCGGCCTGCCGAGCCTGATGGTCGGTTACTGACCGCGTCATTTTCGGTACCACACATCCCTTCGCGCTGCGGAGGGATTTTTTTTGCCTGTCGATGTGACGGCAGGAATGCTGGCTGCACCCTGTCAGCCCAGGTGATACTATTTGCAGCCGCTATCTTTTCGCATTGACGAGCCACGCTGCCTCTCGTCCTAGGAGTTCACGACGTGTCTACGCCTGCTCGCCGCTCACCCACGGCTCTGCTGTCAGGTTTCGCCTCGCGCTTTACGCTGTCGCTCAGCCCTTGGTCAGTGACGCTGTTCTTGATTGCGCTGATCGTGGCGCTGCCCATCTTAGTCGTACTCGCGCATATCGTGATGCCCACCGAAGGCGTTTGGCAGCACTTGGCCAGTACCGTTTTACCGCGCTATCTTTCCAACACGTTTTGGCTGGTACTGTGGGTCGGGCTAGGCACCTTGGTGATCGGCACCGGCACCGCCTGGCTGGTGGTCATGTGTCGCTTTCCCGGCAAGCGTCTGTTCGAGTGGGCGCTTCTACTGCCGCTGGCCGTGCCGACGTACGTGATCGCCTACGCCTACACCGACTTTCTACAGGTGGCCGGGCCGCTACAAAGCCTGCTGCGGGAGTGGTTCGACTGGCAGGTGGGCGACTACTACTTCCCCAACGTGCGCTCGTTGGGCGGTGCCGCCACGCTAATTACCTTCGTGCTCTACCCCTATGTCTACCTGCTGGCCCGTGCCACCTTTTTAGAACAATCGGTGTGTGTGCTGGATGTGGGACGAACATTGGGGCGAGGCCCCTGGCGGCTGTTTGCCAGCGTGGCGCTGCCGTTGGCGCGCCCGGCGCTGGTAGGCGGCGTCTCGCTGGTCTTGATGGAAACCCTCAATGAGTTCGGCGCGGTCCAGTTCTTTGGCGTGGATACCTTCACCACGGGTATTTACCGCACCTGGTTTGGCCTGGGTGAGCCGATTGCTGCGGCCCAGCTTGCCGCCTGCCTGCTGACCTTCGTGATCGCCTTCGTGCTGCTGGAGCGCTGGTCGCGGGGTAAGCGCCGCTACTTCCACACCACCAACCGCTATCAACAGTTGCCTGAGTACCGGTTGCACGGCTGGCACGCCGTCGGGGCGACGCTGGCCTGCCTGTTACCGATCACCGTTGGCTTCTTGCTGCCCAGCGGCATTCTGTTGGAAATGGCGATCACCACCGGGGACCGGCTGTTCGGTACGCGCTTCATCAGCTTTGCCATGAACAGCCTGAGCCTCGCGACGGTTGCAGCGCTGATTGCCGTGGGGCTAGCGGTGCTGCTGAGCTACGGCGTGCGGCTGCACGACTCCCCCAGCGCGCGGCTGTTTACCCGCATCGCGGCCATGGGCTACGCCATTCCGGGGTCGGTGGTGGCCGTGGGGATTTTGATTCCGTTTGCCTGGCTAGATAATGCCATTAATACCTGGCTGCACACCCATTACGACACCATCATCGGGCTAGTCTTCAGCGGCACGGCGTTCATATTGATTTACGCTTACGTCGTGCGCTTTCTGGCCGTCTCGTTCAACGCGGTCGAGGCAAGCTTGGGCAAGGTCACCCCGAGCATGGACGCCGCCTCACGTACACTGGGACAAACCGCTGGAGGGACGCTACGGCGCATTCATACGCCGCTGATGCGCAGCAGCCTGCTGGCGGCCGGCATTCTGGTGTTCGTGGATGTGATGAAGGAGCTGCCCGCCACGATCATTCTCCGCCCGTTCAACTTCGATACCCTGGCGGTGCGCGCCCATAGCTTGGCGTCCGACGAACGCTTGGCGGAGGCCTCCACGGCCTCGTTAACCATCGTGGTGGTGGGTATTTTGCCGGTGATCCTTCTTAGCTTGGCGATGCGCCGGGCGCGCCCGGGCAGCCAAGCCGAGTAAGCGGACGCCTTACAAAACAAGGCGCTTAACGCGGAAAGATAAACACCTGGGAGTGGTCGAGGTCGATATCGATCGGCTGTCCCTCTTGGGGGAGGAAAACACCCGGCACACGGGCGTGGAGGTGTGCCTCCTGGCCCTTTGCGCCGTGGGCGCAGAGGTGAATCAAACTCGTGCGGCCGAGCAGCTTTGCCATCACCACATGGCTGTGGCTATGAGCGTCGGCCGGCAGATCGCGCTCTTTGATGCGCAGCGCCTCAGGGCGAATCATCACCTGCGCGGCACTGCCTTCGGGCAGCCAGCTTGCGTCCACGGGCCCCACCGGCGTTTGCACGACACCGCCTTTTACCACGCCCTCGAGCTCGTTGACTTCACCGAAAAACGTCACGACGAACGGGTCGACCGGGGCGCAGTACAGCTCCCGCGGCGTGCCCGTCTGCACGATCCTACCATCGCGCATCAGGGCGATGCGGTCGGCCATGAACATCGCCTCTTCCGGGTCGTGGGTAACCAGCAGCGTCGCAGACCCCAGCTTTTTCAACACGTGCAGCGTATCGTCGCGAATCCGATCACGTAGCCGGGCATCCAGGCTAGAGAAGGGCTCATCCAATAACATCAATTTTGGGGTGGGCGCCAGGGCGCGAGCCAGCGCCACCCGCTGCTGCTGGCCACCCGAGAGCATATGGGGGTAAGTCTCGGCGTAATCGGCCATGCCCAGCTGTGCCAATAGCTCCAGCGCTCGGGCGCGGCGCTGGCCAGAGGGCAGATGCTTCAAACCAAAAGTGACGTTTTCCAGCACGCTCAAGTGCGGAAAAAGGGCAGAGTCTTGAAACGCCAGCCCGACATTGCGCTTCTCCGGCGGCACATGACGTCTACCGGGAGCAGCGATGGCCTGCCCTTCTAGACTGACGGTGCCCTCTTGAACCACTTCGAGCCCTGCGGCGATGCGCAGTAGCGTGGTTTTACCGCAGCCAGACGGGCCAAGCAAACAGACCACCTCGCCCTGGGCGATATCGAGATCGATGCCCTTAACGACGTGATTGGCTGCAAACGTATGCTGCACACCGCGCAGCGATAGCGCCGATGCGGGCGCAGCCACCTCAGAAAGGGACACTGTTGCCGTCATTCGTTCACCCATGAGTTGTTCGCAACATAGCGCTGAGCATATGGATATTGCAAACACGGTTGAAAGGTATTTGCATTCTATTTTCTATCAACGAGAGATGCACGTCTTGCGCGGACCCGCCTGACATAAAAAGGGATGCGTGTCATTACCATTTCACTTGACGTGTGTCGAACAAGACGTTTCAATAGCCTACGGCGCTAATGCAACTTATTATCATAAACATTCAGGATGCTATTTATGAAAAAGGCACGTCTCTCGGCTTCCGTTGCCGCCATCATGGCCGGCTCCGCGTTTGCCAGCAGCGCACTCGCTAACGAAGTCAACATCTACTCTGCTCGTCATTACGACTCTGATGAAATTCTCTACCAAGCGTTCACCGACGAAACGGGTATTGAAGTCAACGTGCTGGAAGGCGACGCCAACCAGCTAATGGAGCGTATGCAGCGTGAGGGCGTGGCCAGTCCTGCTGACGTCATGTTGACCGTCGATGCGGGCAACCTGTGGCGTGCCGAGCAAGATGGCCTGTTCCAGAGCGTCGAATCCGAGGTACTCAACGAGCGCCTGCCGGCCTCCATGCGTCATCCGGAAGGCATGTGGTTTGGCTTTAGCCAGCGTGCGCGGGTCATTTTCTACAACCGCGAAAACTTCGACCCGAGCCAGATCGCCACGTACGAAGACCTGGCCGATCCACAGTTCGAAGGCCAAGTGTGCATTCGCTCGTCCAATAACATTTACAACCAGTCTCTGCTGGCGTCGATGATCGAGCACCACGGCGAAGAGGGCGCGCAAGAGTGGGCCCAGGGCGTCGTGAATAACATGGCTCGCGACCCAGAAGGCGGTGACACGGATCAGATTCTCGGCGTTGCCAGCGGTGAGTGTAACCTCGCCGTCGCCAACCACTACTACTACGTGCGTCTGCTGCACTCTGACGATGCCGCCGAGCGTGAAGCCGCACGCAAAGTAGGCGTGATCTTCCCCAACCAGGATGACCGTGGCACCCACGTGAACGTGGGCGGTGCAGGCTTGGTTGCCAACGCTCAAAACCCAGAAAACGGTATTCGCTTCCTGGAGTTCCTGGCCTCCGACGAAGCGCAGGAAGTGCTGGCCGAGCGTAACTACGAGTTCCCGGTGGTCGAGGGCGTGAAGAAAAACCCGGTGCTGGAGTCTTGGGGCGATTTCGCCAAAGACGACATCAACATCAGCATCCTGGGTGAGAACAACCCGGAAGCGGTACGTATCTTCGACCGCGTTAGCTGGCGTTAAGCGCGGCCTGGGCACACGCTTTTGAAGCCGGTGCTTAAGTAACGCACTCAACACAACCCCCACAGCGACCGCTGTGGGGGTTGTGTGTTATTGGCGAGTGCTCTCTCGTTCGTTAGTGAGCTTCATCCCAATTCGCGCCGCTTTGCGCTTCTACAATCAGCGGGACGTTGAGCGATGCCGCCGCCTGCATGCGCGCCTGCACCTGCTCGATAAAGCGATCTACTTGGGCCTCGGCCACTTCGAACACCAGTTCATCGTGTACCTGCATGACCATCAGTGCATCGAACTCTCCCTCCGCTAGCAACGTATCTACGTCGATCATCGCCTGCTTGATGATATCCGCCGCCGTGCCCTGCATGGGCGCGTTGATCGCCGTACGCTCGGCGCCTTGTCGTCGGCTGCGGTTTTGTGAGTGGATCTCTGGCAGGTAAAGCCGCCGTCCCATCACGGTTTCGACGAAGCCATCTTCCGCCGCCTGGGTACGAATACGGTCCATATAGCGGGCCACACCGGGGTAGCGGTCGAAGTAACGGTCGATGTAGGTTTGCGCCTGGTTACGGTCAATGTGCAGCTGGCGAGAGAGCCCCCAGGCACTCATGCCGTAGATCAAGCCAAAGTTGATGGCTTTCGCACTACGCCGCTGGTCGGCGGAGACCTTGTCCAGCGAGGTGCCGAAGACTTCCGCCGCCGTCGCGGTGTGGATATCGCGCCCTTCGGCAAACGCCTCTAGCAGCCCTTTGTCTTCAGATAGATGCGCCATGATGCGCAGCTCGATCTGCGAGTAGTCCGCTGCGACGATGCGGTAGCCAGGGCGCGCCACGAACGCCTGGCGAATCTTGCGCCCCTCCTCGGTGCGGATGGGAATGTTCTGCAGGTTGGGGTCCGACGACGACAGCCGCCCGGTCGCCGTGACCGCCTGGTGATAGCTGGTGTGAACCCGCCCCGTCGTCTTGTTGAGCAGGCGCGGTAGCTTATCGGTGTAGGTGGATTTCAGCTTGGCCAGCCCACGGTGCTGCATGATGACTTTAGGCAGCGGGTAGTCCAGCGCCAGCTCTTCGAGTACCGCTTCCGCCGTGGAGGGCGCGCCTTTGGGCGTTTTCTTGATCACCGGGATTTTCTGCTCGTCGAACAGAATCTGCCCTAACTGCTTGGGCGAGCCCAGATTGAACTCGCGGCCCGCCAGCTCGAAGGCGTCGCTCTCTAACTCACGGATACGCTGTTCGAGCTGCTGACTCTGTTCGTGAAGGCGCTCTGCATCGAGGGCAACGCCATTGCGCTCAATGCGCGACAGCACGTTGATCAGCGGCAGTTCGAGGCGGTCGAGCACCTCGGCCAAACGCCCTTCCCGTTCGACCTGCGGGCGCAACGACTCTTGTAGGCGCAGGGTGATGTCGACGTCCTCGCAGGCGTAAGGCGCCGCCTGCTCCAGGGCGATCTGGTTGAAGGTGAGCTGCTTGGCCCCTTTGCCTGCGATCTCTTCGAAGGAAATGGTTTTCTCACCCAGGTACTTCAACGCCAGCGAGTCCATATCGTGACGCGTGGCGGTGGAGTTGAGCACGTAGGAGGCCAGCATGGTGTCCGCCAGCGGCCCCACGACATGAATGTCCACGTTGGCGAGCACGGAGATATCGTACTTCAGGTTCTGGCCAATCTTGGTCTTGGCAGGATCTTCCAGTAGCGGCTTCAATGCCTGGAGAACCGTGTGGCGGTCCAGCTGGGCCGGGGCGTCCAGATAATCATGAGCCAACGGAATATAGGCGGCCTCGCCTGCCTTCAATGCAATCCCCACGCCGACGATATCGGCATCCATATAGTTCAGGCTGGTGGTTTCCAGATCGAAGCAGAAGCGTTCGGCTTCGTTGAGCCGTTCGAGCCACGCCTCCAGCTCGGCCTGCTCGGTAATCACATGGTCGTGGCGCTCGGTCGGCGCCGTCTCCGTCGCGCTGTCGGCTGCTTCCGAGACGGGCTCGCCGCCTGCCACATCGTCCACGCCTTCGTCGTTACCTTCCAGCAGCTCGGCGAGCCACTGTTTGAACTCCATCTGTTTGTACAGCTCGACCAGCGCTTCGCGGTCCGGGTGGGCAATGTCCAAATCATCCAATCCCACGGGCAAGTCGCAGTCGGTTTTGATGGTGGCCAGCTGATAAGAGAGAAAGGCCTGCTCCCGATGCTCTTCCAGTTTTTTGGGTAACGTTTTCGCGCCACGGAAACCGAGGGTGGTCACGCGTTCTAAATCGCCATAAATCGTGTCCAAACCGCCGCCCATACCTTGCAGCAGACCGATGGCGGTTTTTTCGCCCACCCCAGGCACGCCGGGGATGTTATCCACCTTGTCGCCCATCAGCGCGAGGAAGTCGATGATCAGTGCGGGAGGAAGGCCAAACTTCTCCTCCACGCCCGCTTCATCGAGGGTTTCCTCTTTCATGGTGTTGACCAGCGTGATGTGACCGTTCACCAGTTGGGCCATGTCCTTATCGCCGGTGGAGATCACCGCGTCGCGGCCAGCCTGAGTGGCGTGGTGCGCCAATGTGCCGATCACGTCATCCGCCTCGACCCCTTCGATGCACAGCAGCGGCAGGCCGAGTGCTTTGACACAGGCGTGCAGCGGTTCGATTTGGCTGCGCAGGTCGTCCGGCATGGGCGGACGATGGGCCTTGTAATCGCTGTACAGCTCATCGCGGAAGGTTTTACCCGGCGCGTCGAACACCACCGCCATGGGGCTATCGGGGTAGTCTTTCATCAGCCGTTTGAGCATGTTCAGTACGCCCTTCACGGCCCCGGTCGGCTGACCGTTAGAGGTCGTTAGCGGCGGCAGCGCATGAAACGCGCGGTAGAGGTACGAAGAGCCATCGACGAGCACGATTGGGGCACGGGCCATAACCAAATTCCATAGTCAGCAAAACGGTAAGGATGTCTGCTCTCTATGATACGCGTTCAACGCCGGGCCTGCAGAAAAGAGCCGTAAAACACGAGGCGCATCGCCACACAACGCTGCCAACTCGTGCGGCAAGCCGCTACAATAATGGGCTTAGCAACCTGGGCGAGATCCTCATGGCAGTATTCACCCCGCTTAGCGACGCACAGGTCGCCGCGTTTTTGGAAAAATTCGATGTTGGCAGCTTTGTCGCACTTCAGGGTGTGGCCGGCGGCACGGAGAATTCGACGTTTTTCGTGACCACCGACCGCCGCGAGCTGGTCCTCACCCTGTTCGAACAGGGCGAGCACGAAGAGCTGCCGTTTTTCGTGGAACTGCTCGACTACCTAGACGAGCACCGCCTGCCGGTACCGGGCACCATTCACGACCGTGAGGGCGTTGCCCTACATAGTTTGGCGGGCAAGCCCGCGCTACTGTTCCCGCGCCTACCGGGCAAACACCCCAGCGCCCCCAACTTGGCGCAGTGTCATGCGCTGGGCACTGCTCTTGGTCAACTGCATAAAGTGTCGCAACGGTTTCCTGGGCACCGCCCCAACCCCCGCGACCTGCACTGGCTGCGAGCGGTCCACCATAAGGTGCTCACCTACATTAGCCCCGACGATCAGACGCTGATGAAAAACGAAGTCGACGATGTCGAGAGCGAGTTCCATCAGCACGGCGCGCTGCCCCAGGGGGCGCTGCACGGCGACCTGTTCCGCGACAATACGCTGTACGAAGGCGACAGCCTCGGCGGCATCATCGATTTCTACAACGGCTGCACTGGCGACCTGCTGTTCGATCTCGCCATCGTAATCAACGACTGGGCCTCCAATGAGGATGGCTCGCTGAATGCCGAGCGCTACCATGCGATTTTGAGCGCCTACCAAGCACGTCGTCCGCTTACCGAGACCGAGCGCACCCTGTGGCCAACCATGCTGCGGATGACGGCTCTGCGCTACTGGCTGTCGCGGCTTCTGGTGGTGTATGTCGACCCGCCGGCCCACGACTTGACTCCCCATGACCCCGAACGCTTCCGCGTGATTCTCAAGGCACGCATCGCGTGGGGCGCACTTCCCATTCCAGAGGCATCTTCATGAGTGACATGGCAACGAGCAGTAGCCCCGCCGTGCGTGCCCGCCGCACGTGGAACATGGACCAGTGGGGCAGCGGTTACTTCGACGTCGACGACCACGGCCAGGCCCTGGTGCGCCCACTCGGCAGCGATGCGGAAGGCCCTGCGCTGCCCATCAGCGCGCTGGTCCGCCAGCTGCAAAGCGCCGGGCTGCGCCTGCCGGTACTGGTGCGCTTTAGCGACATTCTCCACGACCGCGTCGAGCAGCTCTGCGGTGCCTTCGATGCCGCCATGCGGGACGTGGACTACCAAGGCGGCTATACCGCCGTTTATCCCATCAAAGTGAACCAGCAGCGCCGCGTCGTGGAGGAGATTTTGGCGACCTCCGAGCGGGGTAACGGCCGCGTCGGCCTGGAAGCCGGAAGCAAGCCGGAGCTGCTGGCAGTGTTGGCGCTGTCGGATGGCGGCTCGTCACTGATCGTGTGCAATGGTTATAAAGACCGCGAGTACGTGCGCCTGGCGCTGCTGGGCGAGAAGCTCGGCCACAAAGTGTACCTAGTGGTCGAGAAACTCTCCGAGCTGGCGCTGATTCTCGAGGAGGCCCGCGAGCTGGACGTGACGCCGCGCATTGGCCTGCGAGCACGCCTGTCCTCGGTGGGTAAAGGGAAGTGGCAGAACACGGGCGGCGAGAAATCGAAGTTCGGTCTCACCGCCAGCCAGATTTTGGAAGTGGTCGACACCCTGCGCGCCGAAGATGCCTTGGCGAGCCTGCAGCTCGTGCACTTCCATCTAGGCTCGCAGATCGCCAACATTCGCGACATTCAGCGCGGCCTGCGCGAATGCGCCCGCTTTTATCAGAATCTAATGAGTCTGGGCGCGCCCATCGACACCGTCGACGTCGGTGGCGGCTTGGGCATCGACTACGAAGGCACCCGCTCGCGCAGCTACTGCTCGGCGAACTACTCCATGCAGGAGTACGCCCGCAACGTGGTCAGCGCGTTCTCCCAGCTCTGCCAGGAGGCTGACCTGCCCCAGCCGCACTTGATCAGCGAATCGGGCCGCTCACTCACCGCCCACCACGCAGTGCTGATCACCAACGTGATCGGCGAAGAGCGTGTCAACGACACGCCGCCAGAGCGGGCAACGCAAGAGCAGGACCCGCAGGTCGAAGAGCTGTGGCGGGTGTTCGACCAGTTGGCCGAGACCCAAGAACCGCGGGTGCTGGTCGAGGCGTGGCACGACCTGTTGCAGGCAGTCAGCGAGCTACACGACCGTTTCGTTCTGGGTCTGAGCAGCATCAACGCCCGCGCCGAGGGCGAACGCCTTTACATGGCCGCCTGCACGCGCCTGCGCGGTAAGCTGGATACGCGCAATCGCGCTCACCGCGAGATCATGGACGAGCTGGCCGAAAAGCTCGCCGACAAGCTATTCGTCAACTTCTCGCTGTTCCAGTCGGTGCCGGACGTATGGGGCATCGAGCAGATCTTCCCCGTGCTGCCTCTCACCGGTTTGGACAAAGCGCCGACTCGCCGTGCGGTGATTCAGGACATCACCTGCGATTCCGATGGGCGTATCGATAGTTACGTGGATGGACAAGGGGTAGAAAGCACTCTGCCGCTACCCGAGTGGGCCAACGATGACGAGCGCTGGCTGGGCTTCTTCCTAGTAGGAGCGTACCAAGAGATTCTCGGAGACCTACATAACTTGTTCGGCGACACCGACTCCGTCGATGCGGCGCTCAGCGCTGACGGCGAGTGGGTGCTCTCTAACCCCCAGGCGGGCGACACAGTGGCCAACGTACTGGCTTACGTCAATTTCGATGCCCGCGTACTGAAACAGAAGCTCACCGAGCAGCTGGTCACGAGCGGTTTCTCTCAGGAGGAGCAGGCGCACTTTGCCGCTAGCCTGACCGAAGGCCTCGAGGGCTACACCTACCTGGAGTAGCCCCTCTGGTTCAATGTGTATAAGAAAGGCCACCGAGACACTCGGTGGCCTTTGCGTTACAAGCGAGCAGGTAGACGACGTTATTCGACGACGCTGGTGGTGATCTCCAAACCGCCAGTGAGCGTCAGACGTAGCGATGCGCCACGCGGCAGCTCGCCCACGCCCGCAGGCGTGCCGGTCAAAATCACATCGCCCGGTTCAAGGGTGAAATGGCGGCTCATTTCTGCCACCAGCGTGGGAATGGCAAAAATCATATCGGCCCCTTCGCCGTGCTGGCGTTCTTCCCCGTCGATTTCCAGGGTAAAGGCCAGCGCGTTCCAGTTAGGCACGCGGCTCAGTGGCAAAAAGGGCGATAGCGGGCAGGCACCATCGAACGCCTTGGCGATCTCCCAAGGGTGGCCTTTCTCTTTCAGCTTGGTTTGCACATCGCGCAGCGTCAGATCCATCGCCAAACCAATGCCCGCAATGGCACGCTCGGCTTCATCCTGAGTGGCGTGGGTCAGACGTTCGCCTACTAGTAGCGCCAGCTCGACTTCGTAGTGTACGTCACCACGTGAAAATGGCGGATCGAGCGGTTTGGTTAAATCTACCACGCTGGTGGCGGGCTTGATGAACAGAAGCGGTTCGCTAGGAACCGGGTTATCCAACTCTTTGGCATGGTCGGCATAGTTGCGGCCGACACAGATGACCTTGCCCAGCGCGTGGGGAAACTCCTGACCATCGGTAAACTGTGGAACAAAACGCATGGCGGGTCTTCTCCTTCTCGTTATGCGTGCCGTATTCGCAACGACAGGCGCATTAGTCTACCCCAGCCATGCCCATGTTCCACAGTATCGACCGCGTATTTCCGAATTGCAGGAGTATCTGGATCGCTTATGCCTCGGGATACCCGCTCTCCTCAGGCCCATGCGCCAAGAATGAAGGACGCTGTTTAGGCGCGGCAAACGGGGCAACGCAGCGGTTATCGGGCCGATTGAACACGAAGAACACGTTGCTGCGCGGATCCGGCGAGAGGTTGGCGTTGGACGCATGCAGCGTGTTGCAATCGAACAACAGCAGCCCGCCAGCTTTCCCTTTAGGGGCATCGATGCCGTATTTATCGACCAAGTGTGTCAACGCCTCTGGGCTCGGCACGCCCACTTCCTGCGCTTTCAACGAGCGCTTGTGGTTGTCTTCCGGCGTTTCTCCCAGGCAAGGCACGAATTCCATATGCGAGCCCGGAATCAACATCAGCGGGCCATTGAACTCGTGGTTGTCGGTCAAAATCAGCGAGGCGCTGACCGCGTGCATGTTAGGCATACCATCTTCAGCGTGCCAGGTCTCGAAGTCCGAGTGCCAATTGAAGCCTTTACCGGCAAAGCCCGGCTTGTAGTTGATACGCGACTGATGCACGTAGGGGTCGTCACCGATGATCTGACGAGCCGCACCGGCCACGCGCTCGTCGCTGGCAAGCGCCCCTAATCGCTCAGAAAGGCGATGCACGGCAAACAGTGAGCGAATCTCATGGCTTTCTGGCTCGGTGATGCTGAACGCCTTATCGCGATAGGCGTCGTTGCTCAGCAGGGCGTTCATCTCTTGGCGCAGCGCCTCCAGCTCTTCGCCATCGATCAAATTGGGAATGAACAAATATCCCTTGCGTTCGAACTCATCGAGCTGAGCCTCACTCAGCGGTCCCGGTAGCGCACGCCCTTTTACGACGCCATCCTGGCGGGGTTGCGTGAGTGATGCAGGCGCTTGGGCCAAGCGTGTGGGATAAGCGTCTACCACCCTAGCATTGCCCGCCGTGGGCACGTCGGCCATCTCGCTATACTGTTTGTGGGCGGTCACATGGTTAAGCGGTGTATTGCTGACTGTCATCTAATCCACTCCTTGTATGATTAAACTTCAGTTAAAACGTGTCTCATTTAGAAACACAGCGCAGTAGATAGGGTAGCTAACCTTTCTGCGCTTGCAACCTAGGATGGCTCCTTTCATAACGTGGGTTATGACATTCACCCCCTCATCTCTGACTATCGCAAAAAACGCCTTAAGAAAAATCTTTATTATTTATCGATATAACTTATAACTTTAACGCCTGATAATAGTGACCTCTTGTTTCGCTCTGATCGATAGACCTAAAAAAACCAGAGAAGCCTTTACAAGCGCCGCTCTGGTTATTCTAGCTCTCGGAAACGCTAACCAAGGCATAAATGGCCATAAATAAAATCGCGATCGAACCCGGTATTTCGCGCCATTTCCTCGGGCTTCAACAGTTTGATACTGCTACGTGTTTTACGGATTAGCTTTTTCTGCTCTAGTGCTGTCATACACCGGCTCACATGCACGCTCGTCATTCCCAGCAGTTCACCCACGACATCTTGAGTGACAGGGAACGAGAACACATTGCCTGTTAGCAATCCTTTAAAATTAAAGCGAGCATACACTTCTAAAAGAAAGTGTGCCACGCGTTCTTCCGAGCGATGATGCGTACAGCTTCTTAATCGCTCGATCGTAATATTGTCATTGACCATGACATAAGAGGTGATGGCCTTTCGTACTTCCTCATTGGTTTTAAGCAACTCGTGCAAGTCATCGACCGATACTTTTTCGAGTTTGCAATTAGTTAAAGAAAGAATCACGATATCATGGCTTTCAAAAAAACTTTCACGCATGCCAATGATATCGCCCGGCATGAAGACATTACATATGTCCTGCCCTCGTGTGCTGGTCGCATGCGAAAGGCTCGCCCACCCCTCCTTGACCACAAAAATGTCGGCGCGACCCTCGCATAGCGAAAACACTTTTTGGTTACGCCGTAGCTCGACGGGTTTTTGTCGAATGTTCGCCAATGCCTCTCGGGCATCGCCCCCCAGTTCACCGTAGAGGCCAAGTACCTCACCCAACCCTATACAAGAACTATCACCACTCAAGCCGCCATGTACACTTTTGCGATTTCTATCTTCCACTTGCTGATACTCTTCTTCAGTAACCTTATCCATCTCTACACTCCTTTGTAGTTAGACAAAAGCTATACTCACCAGGAATTATTTATAATGCCGATATATAGAAAGGAAGATAACGCGACAAAAATATAGACAAATATAAATGACTAAACAAGACGGTTTTATAATCCATGCTAGCAAATGTCAAAAAACATCCGATTATTAACATTTGTTAAAATTTTCTCTACTACGCGTATTCGACAATAGTCAATTAATCCTATCGCACCCCGCAGCATAACAAAATCAAAAACAAACACACCGGCTGAAACATTCACCCTCGTACATAACTCATTAAAAGTGCCACATACATTAATTTTTAAGCTTTAAAACTTACGTACCCTGGAAAATAAAAAAGGTCTTTCATACGCTCAGTGCGGGGCAATAGGGATCGTTCGCCCACTTACCGACTAATGGAGTAGCGCATGAAACGTCACGTTTTCGTCATTGCTTTAGAAGACAAGCAAAAAAAATCCATGCAAACACTAAGAGAGCAAAAGAACTTAGATATACATGGAGTATTAGATGTAAAGAGCGCCGTGGAAGCAGAGAAAATCTCTTTTAATCATCTACTTTCATTAGCCAAAGAGCACCTAGATGCGTATCCCGGCACGGTCGATGCGATTATTGCACAATGGGACTTTCCCACGAGTGTGATCGTGCCTATTTTATGCCAACAGTACCAAATTCCCTCACCCTCAATTACGAGCGTTTTAAAATGTGAGCATAAGTATTGGAGCCGCATAGAGCAGCAAAAAGTCGTGCCCGAGGTGGTACCTAAGTTTTGCGGGATCGATCCTTTCGCCGATGATCCGCTCTCCCAAGTGACGCTCGACTACCCGTTTTGGTTGAAGCCAGTGAAAGCGTTCTCTTCCCATCTAGGCTTCAAGATCGAAACGTCGGCTCAATTCGAAGAGGCTATCAAAGAGATTCGCGCGGGCATCCGCCAACTCGGTGACGCTTTTAATGAAGCACTTTCTTATGTAAACGTACCCGATGAGATAGCGCATTTAGACGGCAATGCCTGTATCGCTGAAGAGATCATCAGCGGTGTTCAAGGTGCCCCTGAAGGTTCTGTCTTCAACGGGGAGTTCAATGTTCACGGCATCATCTCTCAACCTAAAGCCAAGAACTCCATTTCACTGTTCGATCGCTTGGAGTACCCCAGCAATCTTCCTGAGCACGTTCACCATAAAATGGTGGAAACCGCCAAAACCTTTCTTACCCATATCGGCTATAACAACGGTTGTTTCAACGTCGAGTTCATGTGGGACGAGGCACGAGAAAAACTATGGTTAATCGAAGTGAATACGCGCATCTCGCAATCTCATAGCGAGATTTTCGTCATGGTCGATGGCATGTCGAATCATGAAATCGCCCTGGATATCGCCCTCGGCCAACGCCCATCGCTGCTGAACCGTCAGGGCGTTGCCCCGATTGCCGCCAAATGCTTCATTCCCTTTGCCCACCAAGATGGCGTGGTCAAGCGCATCCCCAGTGACGCAGAGATCGCCGCGCTGAGAAAACGGCTGCCGCATACAGAGGTCGTGATCGATGTCGCGCCAGGCCAACAGCTTAGCCATCTGATGCATCAGGACAGTTTCTGTTACCGCCTGGGCACGCTTTACGTGACTGGCAACACTCATGAGGAGATCGAGCAGAATTATCAGTTCTGCCTGGATGTTCTCAATTTCGATATCGAGCCCATCGATACGTAAGGAGGCCCCTATGGAAATCGTTCGCGATTTTCCCTACCCCATCCGCGAGATTGAAAACCTCTTCATCCCCATGCGCGATGGACAACAGCTAGCCGCCAAGGTATGGCTCCCCGACACGCCCGACGCCACACCGTTTCCTGCCATCATGGAGTATATTCCCTACCGCAAACGCGACGTGACGCGAGGCCGCGATGCCAGCAACCACCCTTACCTGGCGGGCCACGGCTACGTGTGTGTGCGAGTGGATATGCGCGGAAGCGGCGACTCCGACGGCGTACTTACTGACGAGTACACTCAGCAAGAGCAGCAAGACGCGGTCGATGCTATCGCCTGGTTGGCTGAACAGCCGTGGTGCGATGGCAACGTCGGTATGATGGGTATCTCCTGGGGTGGTTTCAATAGTCTGCAAGTGGCGGCCAAACAGCCGCCCGCCCTCAAGGCAATCATCAGCCTGTGTTCTAGCGACGACCTTTATGCCGACAACATGCACTACATGGGTGGCTGTCTGTTGGGCGATAACCTTTCCGAGGCGACGGTGATGTTCGCCTTCAATGCACTGCCTCCCGATCCAGAGATCGTCGGCGACCGCTGGCGAACCATGTGGTTCGATCGCATGGAGCACAGCGGGCTATGGCTCGATCAGTGGCTGCGCCATCAGCGTCGAGACGCCTACTGGTCGACCAGCTCGGTGGGCGAACATTACGAGGCGATACAGTGCCCCGTTTACGCCGTGGGCGGCTGGGCCGATGGATTTACCAACACCGTCTTGCGGTTGATGGAGCATTTGGAAGTACCCCGGAAAGGGCTCATTGGTCCCTGGGGGCATAAATACCCTCACCAAGGCATTCCCGGCCCGGCCATTGGGTTCCTCCAGGAAGCGCTGCGCTGGTGGGACTACTGGTTGAAAGGTAAACAGAACGGCATCATGGAAGAACCCATGTTGCGTGTCTGGCAACAAGACAGTGTACCGCCGGATAATAGCTACGCCGAGCGGCCTGGGCGCTGGCTGAGCGAAGCGCAATGGCCCTCCCCCAACCTCCACATGCAGCGCTACTACCTACAGCCCAACCGCCTGACGACCGAGCCGATGCCAGCACACCTCGTGCCGTCCACACTGGGTTTACAGTCGCCTGTTAGCGTAGGGATGTCGGCGGGAAAATGGTGCTCCTATGCCGCCACGCCAGACCTTCCCGGTGACCAGCGTGAAGAGGACGGAGGATCGTTAGTGTTCAGCAGCGAGCCGCTAGAGGAAGCGCTGGATATGTTCGGCGTCGCCACATTGTCACTGACGGTTTCCTGCGATCAACCCCAGGCCATGCTGGCCGCGCGCCTGTCCGACGTGGCTCCCGATGGCAAGGCGACCCGCGTGACCTACGGGCTGCTCAACCTGACCCACCGGGAGAGCGATGAGCACCCGAGCGAGCTGGTGCCCGGCAGAGAGTACCGAGTACAGTTGGCCATGAACGGTATTGCTCAGCGCTTCCCTAAAGGACACCAGCTTCGCCTGTCGATCTCGACCACTTACTGGCCGTTGGCGTGGCTATCTCCTGCGCCTGCTCAGGTCGACATCACACTAAAAGAGTGCCAATTGCATCTCCCCGTACGCACGGTGTCTCACGCAGAGACGCCCTTTGCCTTTGCCGCTCCCGAAGCAGCGCCACCGCTGGCCACCACCACGCTTGATCCCAGTCAACATAACTGGCTATTACACCGAGACCTGGCCACCAAACGATCGACGCTGGAAGTCATCAACGACCAAGGACGTTTTCGCATCGACGATACGGGCACCGAGATTCACCGGAGCGCGCGGGAGTACTACAGTACCGTGACCGATGACTTCACATCTGCCCAAGGCGAAACCCTCACCGAAAGCCACTTCAAACGCGGCGACTGGGATACCGAGGTGTATACCCGCACGGTACTTACCTGCACCGACACACACTTTTTGGTTCACGCCCAGCTAGATGCCTATGAAAACGCCTATCGTGTCTTTTCCAAGAATTGGTCGTCCAAGATTCCTCGAGACCACCTGTAACCTGTCAGGCTCCCAGTGATCGTCAGACCGCCCTTCGTTATTAGCAGGGGCGGTCTTGGCTCAATGTGCATGGATACATGCATAAAAAACCCCGGTCAGGGCTACCGGGGAAAAGGGCGTTGCCAAGTAAGCTACTGGACGTGCAAGTAAGCTACTGGGCTTGACAGCGTTGCTTCGCGCTATTTTTTAGCCTGCACGTCGTTGTCATCCGCGCGCGCCAGGAACGTGCGCGTGGTATCGTCCAGATGCTGGTCCAACCAATCGGCCATGGCCTGTTCTTCTTCAAGGATCTCACGGCATACACGCACTACCTCCGGCTGATTGGCCTGCTCTGCAGCGGCAATCAATGCCTTATAGTTGGCAATTTCGAAACACTCGAAGGCGTAGCTCGCAATCCCGCCTTTGACCACTTCGTCCCCGGCCATCATACCGCCTAGCGATTGGCCGAAAGCGGTTAGCTTACCGCCCATATCTTTGACGGCGGACGTATCGATACCCAGCTCGTTCATTACCCGCTCTAGCTTTTCTGCCTGATGCTCGGTTTCGTGCAAATGCTGATCGATGCGGGCGCTCAGCGCCGGGTAGTGCTCTATCCGCTTGGCCTGCGCTTTCAACATCTCTTCCGCTTGCTTTTCCATAGCATGCGCATCGCGTAACCAATCTTCCAAATACTTGGCTTCCATCGTGTGCTCTCTCCTTGTTCATTCGCGGCGTAGGACTTTCCCTTATTTATTGGGGTCGATTTGCTCCTTCTGTGCCCCGGACTTTTCCTTGGCAATCCCCAGACTAGGCTCTTGGCCTTCGGGGGCGGGCTGATTACGTACGCTGTACTGGCTCCGGCCATCCAACGAGGGGCCTTCGGACCAACGACCCTTCGGCGCCTCCTTGTCCATCAAGGTGTTGAGGTAGTAATAAGAGTGCTGCATCGCCTCATGATCTTCCGGCGTGGCATTGGGGATTGGCAGCTGTTTTTCGAAGCCGCCCAACTCTTCGATGACTGCGAGCCATTGCTGCTGATGGTAGGTGTCACGAGCAATCAAAAAGGATAGAAAATCCTTCATGCCGTGATCATCGGTCCAATTGTAGAGACGCGATGCCAAGACACGACCGCCAGCTTCGGCCGTAGCGTTGGCCAGCATATCAGCAGCGATATTGCCCGTGGCGTAAACGTGGCTCATATCAAAAGGGACGCCATTGGCATTCACTGGCATCGCCGACAAGCCCGATGAAAGCAGATGACGTGGATTGGCACCGCCCAAAATGGCGTTCATAACCGGGTCTTTAGCTGTCGCCTCTTGATAGGAAACCGGCGCCCCTTCCAAATTGAGCGCCACTGCATGACCCAACATCTCGATATGGGACAACTCCTCGGTGGCCGTGGACATCAACATATCGCGGATACGGTCATCACCACGAGCCCCCATTGCTTGAAAGAAGTACTGCATGGCCACTCGGATTTCACCCTCAATACCGCCAATAGCCTGCTGCAGCAGCATGGCAAATTCTGGGTTCGGAGTGTCGACTTTAACGGGATACTGCAACTTTCCAGAGTGGTGGAACATAGCGCTACTCTCCTTCGTGAATTGCCAGGGAGCGCACTCCCTGGCAACGTATTTAAAGCGTTTGCTTTAATAGCTTCCGTGCTTCGTCTGCAATGTCCTCATAATGCTGCGTGACGCGATCAAAAAACGCTTGCGTCTCTTGATCCGACTTTTCTTTGGCATCTTGAGAAAACTGCTGGCTTAGCTGAACGCCTTGAGAGGCATGATATAGCGTGCTCACCATATCGAAGTTCTTATCGTTCACAGGATGATTCATCCTTGACTCCTTGTGCCTTTTACCTAAAGGCAAAAGGCACTCTTGAACGTGTAAAGAGAACGCGGCAGCTACCTAGTTAGCGGTTGTTACCACCACCACTGTGGCTATTCTCACCGCCTTTCTTACCGGCTTCTGAAGCGCGCTTGGGATCATTGGCAAAGTTGCCTCCGCTGTTTTCACCGCCTTTTTGGCCAATATCTTCGTAAAACTCTTTGCCATGGCTATCAGCGGTGGCTTCGCCACCCTTTTGGCCGATATCCTGATAAAACTCTTTATCGTGGGTTTTGGAGGTAGTTTCACCCCCCTTTTGTCCTGCCTCTTCGCGACTCATTCCATTATCGTTGCGGTTATTCGCCATGATAAATCTCCTTTTCATGAATTCGGCAAAACCAACTCATTGACTCGCACTCGGTGTGTCACTCGAGTAATTTGAGACTAGCCAACCTCACTCTCTTATCAAGCGAATGGCGGCTTAAACGACAACGTTTAACCTTTATGATCACAGCCAACCATTTCCATCAAATAACTTTTTAACCATCTCCCCGTAACCAAAGATAAAAAGATTGACTAAATTCCTAAACTGACAACACACTTTCTGGGCATACCGACATCAAGGAACCGGCCATCCCATGCGCTCACGATTCGCCCTCGCCACCACGCTCGGCCTTTGGCTGACCGGATGCCAAAACCATGCGGCTTTGCAAGCCTCCATGGCAGCCGATGAATCGCTCATCAATACCTACTGGAAGCTACTGACCGTAAACGACGACCCCGTGGTGGCCGCAGACAATGTTCGCGAAGCACATATAGTGCTGCACATCGACAACAGCGCTCGCTTGGCAGGCGCCACCGGCTGCAACACGCTCAGCGGACGCTACCAGCACACCCGCCAGCAGCTCACGTTCCACCCCATCGTCACTACGAAAATGACCTGCCCTGCTGCATTAATGCACATCGAGAAAGCCATGCTGAGCGCGCTCTATCAAACCACGCATTGGAAGATCCACGGTGAACGCTTAGTGCTCTTCAATGATAAAGGGGAGCCACTGGCAGGGCTCAGGGCAGTACACCTTTATTAAAAAATACAAAAAGCTTAGCGATAGTATGGACGCGGAAGAGCTACGCCGCGTTGCTACACACTAGTGAAATAGAAAAAAACAATTACTTAAAAAGTTTTTCATGTAGGCGCCCACCTGCCTTCTCAACTCACCCAAGCTATTACTATCTCCATCATAAGCAACGGGGTGTTTTCTCGTTTTTTAAGGTACATCTCTCTACTCATTACTGGCAACATTATGTTACCTATATTCACTTAGGGTTCACGGACGATGAAGATTTTCGCGTTGACTGCGCTATTGGTATGGATACCTTTCTCTACTCAAGCAGAAGTACATAAGTGTATCGATGGCAATGGGCACACCACCTACCAGGATGCCCCCTGCGCAGATGGCACCTCAGAGACAGTCAATATCAACAACCTCACCATTATTCCGCCACCCAGCGTCACCGCTCGCGCCGAGCCATCCGTCAGGGCTAGCCCTGTTCCACGCCTTGCTGCGCCCTACAGAAACCAACACCAAACGGCTCTCGAACTGCGTAACAGCCGAGTGAAAACACGCGCTCGCTATCCATTGAGACGCGGCTGGTAAAGCGAGCGTGACGCCACGTCTTTCGGAAAGTTCTTTTATCGCTTCAGGAAAACGCTGATAAACAGGCCGCTCGATTGAGTGGCTTTTCTTCATAGCTATTAGATTGCTACCGGCATTAGAAGTCGATTGAGCGCCTAGTCGATACAACTCTCAACTATTCAATAAATTTTAATGAACTTAAAATCGACTTCTTGCAGCGATTCAACATAGTAACCAGAGAGGGGTGGGGAGAGTGAGATAAAGTCAGAACAGCCTGAAACGCTTTCTAGAGCGGCTCGAAGGGTATAGAAAGGGGCATGAGACGTCATGCCAAAATAAGCGATATTAGTCGGCTATTCGTTTATCTCACACATACGAAAAAGGCCATCCGACTGGATGGCCTTTTATATTCTCTAATGCTTTGGTGCCGACACCAGGAGTCGAACCCGGGACCTACTGATTACAAGTCAGTTGCTCTACCAACTGAGCTATGTCGGCGCTTCGCATTTTCTTGAGAACTTGACTGGGCTGCCCTTAGACAAACCAATCAACAAGAAATCTTGTTGGCAATGGCTGGGGTACCAGGATTCGAACCTGGGAATGCCGATACCAAAAACCGGTGCCTTACCACTTGGCGATACCCCAACGTTGTGGTGGCCAGAGACGGAATCGAACCGCCGACACGGGGATTTTCAATCCCCTGCTCTACCAACTGAGCTATCTGGCCCTTGCCAACGGTGCGTATTAAACCAAAAGCTCCTCTTTTCGTCAACACCTTTGTGAAACTTTCTTTCTAGTCACATGCTTAGGGCACATCAGGTGCTTGCCGAAAAGCATTAAAGGCCACGTCATCCGTAGCTTAGCGCAGCGTTGCTGTTTTTATGCTTGGCTGGGCGGCACGTACCCTTCCGCTTGGTCGGTGGTTTCGTTATCCAAGAAACGTTGCATCTGCTCCATAAGGTAAGCGCGTGCTTCCGGCTCCAGCATGTTGAGGTGCTTCTCATTGATCAGACGGGTTTGCAACGCCTGCCACTCTTCCCAGGCTTGTTTCGATACGGTGGCCTGAATCTCCTGGCCCTGCTTACCCGGCAGCGGCGGGAAAGGCAGTGCGGGTAGCTCTTGCTGGTACTTGCGGCAAAAAACCGTGTTGCTCATGGTGTGCTCCTATAGAGTGTGTCTGTGTCGGCCAATCGTCCGTATCGTTTAAGGCCCGGGGGCAGGGTCTAGGGTAAACGGCGTTAGCTGGCTCAGTAGTGATTTGACCGGTGCCGCCAAGCCTAGCGCAGGCGGGTGGTGAACGTCATACCATACGCCGTTTTCGCGCACGCCGCTGATACGCTGGCAGTTCACCGGCTGCAGCGTAATCGACAGCTTAAAGTGGCTGAAAGCGTGCGTGAAGCTAGGCAGCGCGGCTTGACGCTCGGGGGCTTCGGTGTTGTCTTCCAGCCAGTCGTTGAGTTCGCTGTGGCGCTCAAACTGCGGCAGGCTCCATAACCCGCCCCACAGGCCGCTGGGTGGGCGCTGCTCTAGCCAAACGCGGCCTTGGGGATCGCGCAGCAACAGCATAATGGTATCGCGGGTAGGCGTGGTTTTCTTAGGTTTAGATTCCGGATAGCGCTGCGGCTCCCCTTGGGCATAGGCGCGGCATACGTCATTGAATGGACATATCACGCAGTCAGGCTTGCTGCGCTTACAGAGCGTCGCGCCGAAATCCATGACTGCTTGGGTGTAATCCGCCAGTCGCGTGGTGGGCGTAAAGTAGTCGGCCAGCGCCCACAGCGAGCGTTCTACCGAGGGCTTGCCGGGCCAGCCTGTGACGGCGTGTAGCCGCGTGAGCGAGCGTTTGACGTTGCCATCCAGTATGGCCGCCTGCTGCCCGGTGCTTTGAGCGATGATGGCGCCAGCGGTGGAGCGGCCTATGCCGGGCAGCGCCATCAACGCGTCTACGCTAGCGGTGGGCAGCTCACCCCCGTTCGTTTCCATGGCAACCTGAGCCGCTTTGTGCAGGTTGCGGGCCCGAGCGTAATAGCCCAGGCCCGTCCAGTGGTGCAATACGTCATCTTGCGGCGCGGTAGCCAGGGCTTCCAGCGTGGGAAAGCGGGCCATGAAACGCTCGAAGTAAGGAATGACCGTTGCGACCTGTGTTTGCTGCAGCATAATTTCGGAGACCCACACGCGATAAGCGCTGCGGGGTGACTGCCAGGGCAGATCGTGACGGCCATGCTTGTCGAACCAGGTGAGCAGCCGTTGTTGAAACTCTTCCGCCGGTAGGCAAGGCGTGGGCATCTCGGCCATTGGGCTTCCTTTGAACACTCGCTTTGAACGACAGCGCCGGCCCAAGGCCGGCGCATACGGTGCATCGTGCGTCAACGCGGTCGTCGTCAACGCAGGCTTCGGTTAATTGAAGAGGCGACGAATGCCTTCGCGCAGCTCTTGACCTGCGCCTTCGCCAAGGCGCTCATCGATGCGGTCGAGGGATTCACCAAGCCGCTCTTCCAACTCTTCTCCTACCCGGCTGCCGGCTTCGCCACGCAGCAGATCGACCACAGAGGCCTGAAAGGCGGTCCGGTCGAAGCGGCACCACTGGGTTTTATCGTCGCCAACGTGGCCTTCACAGCGCACCGGTAACGGTAACTGTTGAAGCCGTGGGTTTACTTGGCAAGCAGCATCGGCGGTATCTACTAAGCGTGCATTGGCTTGCGTAGTGAAATCAAGGCTGTTGAGGTTGAAGCTCCCCTCCCCTTGCACATCGATTCCCGGTAGGCGAACCAGCAGATCGTCACTCTCTACGACTCCATTACGCACTTGGAAAGTGGCGTCGAAACGCTCGAAGCGGGTATCGGGGTGCCATTCGCGGTCTACCTCCCGCCCTTCTAGCTCCGCCACCAGCTCACACATCTCACGGGAGACGTTAGAGCGCAAAATGGCACCGTCGTTCAGCCGGGCGTCAAGCTCGCCGTTGAGGTTGCTCACCAGCACATCGCGGCGGTTGCCTTGGGTGGTCAGCGCGCCTTCCAAGTTGAAGCGGCCACGCAGCGGAGCCTCTTCCTCGCTGAAGGTTTCGATCAGCGGGGCGACCTGCACGTTACGGACGTTCGGTGAGAGCTGCCACTCCAATACGTTACCAGTGGCGTCCAGCTGGCCGGTGGCGTTGAGCTCCCCTTCGTAGAAGTCGGACTCGAACGATGTCAGGCGATGGCTACCGTTCTCACCGCGTAGTGCCAATTGGGTATTGCTGAAGGTCAATCCGGCCAACACTAGTTGCTCGACACTCAAATCGCCCTGCAGCGTGAGGGTTCTGAGCCACTCTTGGGGCAACAGTGCTTCTTCACTTTGAGCAAATGCTTTACGCAGTAACCCACGACTGGCTTGCTGCGCGGTGGCCGCCCCAGGCAGGTAGTGATCGAGGTTAAGTGCATCGCCTTCAAGAGTAAAAGAGAGCTGATTACCATCCAGCGCCGCGCTGACGTCACCGGTAAAGGTGCTGTCATCGACGACTAACGAAAGGCGCGGTAGCGCTACTCGCTCCAGGCTCCCTTCGATGGGGCTGGTCAGCGCAACATCGCTCAGTGCGGCTTCGCTGGCGGTATCGAGCGATGCGCCGGTACGCGCAATCCAGGGACGCAGGTTGAATGGGGCGGCGGTGAGCTGGCCGCTATATTGAGGTGCATCGAGCAGTTGCTCGAGATTGAGATGACCACTGACTCGCAGTCCATCAGGACCGGTCAATTGCAGATCCTTTAATTGGGCCGTTTGCGCAGCGAAGTCGCCATCGAAACCAAACGCCAACGAAAGCGCCAAGCTCCCTTGCCAATTGTCGGCATGCCGAAGGCCGGTTTCCAACACTCCCTGGCGAATGCTGAGCTGTCGCTCGCCCATACGCGCAACGATCTCAGCCGCTTTCAGGGCTAGCTGCTGCGGCTCGCTATCGGCACTGCGCCGAGTTTGGGTGGTGAGCTGGGTATTTTCGAAAACGATTTGCTCCTCTTCAAGGCCTAGCCGAAGGCGTGTTTCTAGGTTGACGTCGCTGGACAGGTCCGGGCCTCGCTCTAGCACTTCGGCATCCAGACGGTTGTGCTTGGTCAACGTAAACATCGCTTTCAACGGAAACGAGCGCACCGGGTTGACGTTGGTGCCCGACATATTCAGCGGCTGTATCCGCCAAAGCGCTTGGCTCTGCTCGTCGCGGTAGCGAATATCGGCCTCTTTGATGTCGACGCTGGCGATATTCAACACCACTGAAAGGTTGCCTGCATCGACATTGGGGCCAGCGCTGGCAGGCGCCAGCACGGTTTCGGCGGTTTCGTTGTTGTGCTCGGAAAGACGCTCCAAAAGCGGCTGCCAGTTGGCCTCACCCTCGGCGTTTTTCTCTAAATTCAGGCGCATGCCATCCAACGTCAGGCCATCCACAGCGATTTCGCCACGAAGCAGTGGCGCAAAGGCAACGCTCACTTCTGCACGGTTGATGGCGGCAAAGGCGGTATCGTCTTGAGACTGCTCGGGCAGCCAAGCGCGGGCCTGCTCGACGCTCACCCCAATACGCGGGTAGAACGACCAAGTGATGGGGCCTTCCAAGGCAAGATTGAGGCCGGTTTGCTCTTCGACCACGGCCGTCAGGCGTGGCTTGAAGTCTTCGGGGTCTAAAAAGGTGGTGACATAGACCACGGCGGCCACGGCCACCATGGCGAGAATACCCACTGCCGCCAGCAAAATGCGTAATAGCTGTTTCATTTACCCTTTCCCTTGTGGGTCTAGCTCGACAAAATCACTGGTCGCCGTTAGGCCCGGCTCGGACGACTCATCGGCCATTGGCCGATAGCCAAGCTTCGATAGCAGGACGCGGTCCGCCAGCGGCAGCGTCGTCGTGGCTATACGCAGCACGCGGCCGTCTTGCTTGGCCTGCTCGCCCAGCAGCGCCATGAGTCGAGAGCCGACGCCGCGGCGTCGCGTGGTTTTACGCACGCACAGTTCAGAGAGCCACCATGCCCGGTCATCGGCTTCCTGTATGGCTACCGCACCTAATAAACGGTCGTTGAAATGCGCACAGGCAAAAAAGTGCTGGCCGCTCAAGTGCTGTTCGATGAAGGGCAAAACCGTGGGGGTGGGCATGCGCTCTTGAGGCGCATCTTCATAAATGCGCACCAGATCGATGCGTACCTGCTCGTCTGCTTCCCAACGGGCCTGGTCGACATATTGCAGTGTCACCGGCATGGTGAAATCCTCGTTGCCAACGCAGCTAGGCTGCTATTTAGCGCCGCAAACGGCGGCGACATTCCCCGCATTGTAGCGGATGGGGGCGCCGATTCTCTATAATGGTTGTTTTGGCCACAGTTGCCGCCCGCCGATTATTCCTCAGAGTGCGCCACGGCGCAGGAGATGCAACATGTCAGCGCGTATTGCCACGGTAAGCCGTGACACCAACGAAACGCAGATTACGGTCAGCGTCAACCTCGATGGCGAAGGCCGCTTGAAGTGCAACACTGGCGTTCCGTTCTTGGACCACATGCTGGACCAAGTGGCTCGGCATGGCATGGTGGACCTCGATATCGATGCCAAAGGCGACCTGCATATCGATGACCACCATACCGTCGAAGACTTGGGCATCACCCTCGGCCAAGCATTCAACGAGGCCATCGGCGACAAGCGCGGCATCTACCGTTACGGCCACGCGTATGTGCCGCTGGATGAAGCGCTGTCTCGCGTGGTGATCGACTTTTCTGGCCGCCCTGGTTTATTCATGAACGTCGAGTTCACCCGCGATACCATCGGCCGACTGGACACGCAGCTGTTTTGGGAGTTCTTTCAGGGCTTCGTCAATCACGCCCGGGTCACGCTGCATATCGACAACCTGAAAGGCTTCAATGCTCACCACCAGGCCGAGACCATTTTTAAAGCCTTTGGCCGCGCGCTACGCATGGCCGTTGCAGAAGATCCGCGCATGGCGGGCCAGATGCCGTCTACCAAAGGAAGCTTATAATGTTGGGCGTTGCGATTAGCAGCGTGGCGGCACGCATCTCCTCCGCGACTCCCAAGACCATGACCTTCTCGCCTACGACCTCAAGGAGCGCTTCATGACCATTGCGGTAATCGATTATGGAATGGGCAACCTACACTCGGTGGCCAAGGCGCTCGAGCACGTCACCCATGAAAACGTGATCATCACCCGCGACCCGCGCCGCATTCTGGGCGCGACCCGTCTAGTGCTGCCCGGCCAAGGGGCGATTCGTGACTGCGTTGGCGAACTCGAACGCACCGAACTGCGCGGCCTAGTGGATGACGTGTTGACCCGCCAAGCCAAACCGCTTCTGGGCATTTGCGTGGGCCAGCAGATGCTGATGGAGCGCAGCGAAGAGAATGGCGGCGTGGACTGCTTGGGCTTTTTTCAGGGCAGCGTGGACCGCTTTCCGGCCAACATGCGCGACGCGCAAGAGCAGCGCCTAAAAGTACCGCACATGGGCTGGAACTTGGTGGATCAGCACCACGAGCATCCGCTCTGGGCAGGCATCGATAATCATGAGCACTTCTATTTCGTGCACAGCTATTACGTCAATGCCGCCGACGATGCCCAAGTATTCGGCACTACCCAGTACGGCAGTGTGAGTGCTCACGTCGCGATTGGTCGCGACGCTACTTTCGCCGTACAGTTCCACCCGGAAAAAAGCTCCCGTGCTGGCCTGCGCCTGCTGGAAAATTTTGTCACCTGGACGCCCTGAGAGGTTTCACTATGTTGGTAATTCCCGCGATCGATCTCAAAGACGGCCAGTGTGTGCGCTTGAAGCAGGGCCGCATGGATGATGCGACCTCCTACGGCGACGACCCGGTCGCGATGGCGGCGCGTTGGGTAGAAGCCGGCGCGCGCCGTTTGCACTTGGTGGACTTGAACGGTGCCTTCGAGGGTAAGCCCGTCAACGGTGAAGCGGTCACGGCCATCGCCCGCGCCTACCCGAACCTGCCAATCCAAATTGGCGGCGGCATTCGTTCGGCGGAGACCATCGAGCACTACCTCAGCGCCGGTGTGTCTTACGTGATCATTGGTACCAAAGCCGTCAAAGAGCCGGCATTCGTGACTGACATGTGCCGCGCCTTCCCCGGTCATATCATCGTGGGGCTGGATGCCAAAGATGGCTATGTGGCCACCGACGGCTGGGCGGAGGTCTCCACCGTCAAAGCCACCGAGCTTGCCAAGCGCTTTGCCAACGACGGCGTTTCCAGCATCGTTTACACCGATATTGCACGCGACGGCATGATGCAGGGGGTCAACGTCGAGGCCACCGCGGCGCTGGCCCGTGACGGCGGCCTGCCAGTCATCGCCTCCGGCGGCGTGACCAACTTGGAGGACATTCGCGCGCTGTGCGACGTGGCCGACAGCGGCATCCTCGGCGCGATTACAGGCCGGGCCATTTACGAAGGCAGCCTGGATGTGGCGGAGGCCCAGCGCCTGAGCGACCAACTCAGCGGAGGCCAAGAATGAGCTTAGCCAAACGAATTATTCCCTGCCTAGACGTGGACGCCGGGCGGGTGGTGAAAGGCGTGAACTTCGTCGGTATTCGTGACGCGGGCGACCCGGTCGAGATCGCCCAGCGCTACAACCAGCAGGGTGCCGATGAAATCACTTTTCTCGACATCACCGCCAGCCATGAAGACCGCGCCACCACGGTCGAGATGGTCGAGCGCATCGCAGGCGAGGTGTTCATTCCCTTGACCGTGGGCGGCGGCATCCGCACCTGCGACGACATTCGTACCATGCTGAACGCAGGTGCAGACAAAGTCTCGATCAACACGGCTGCCGTCACCAACCCCGAGTTCGTACGCGAAGCCGCCGAGCGTTTCGGCAGCCAGTGTATCGTGGTGGCGATCGATGCAAAAAAAGTGTCTGAGGAGGGTGAGCCCGATCGCTGGGAGATTTTCACCCACGGCGGCCGCCGCCCTACCGGCCTAGACGCGGTGGAGTGGGCCAAAAAAATGGTCGAATTTGGCGCAGGCGAGCTGCTGCTCACTAGCATGGACCGTGACGGCACCAAGATTGGCTTCGACCTGGGCGTCACCCGCGCCATTTCTGAGGCGGTCAGCGTGCCGGTGATTGCTTCCGGTGGTGTCGGCAACCTAGATCACTTGGTCGATGGCGTGCTCAAAGGCGGTGCCGATGCAGTCCTAGCGGCCAGCATTTTCCACTTTGGCGAATACACCATTCCGGAAGCCAAGCGCTACATGGCCGAGCGCGGCATCGAAATGCGTTTGTGATGACTCTTATCCCTTTACTGAGGGGCTGTTAATGCGCCGCAATATTCCATGGATTGGAGGAGTGGCAGGAGTTTGGCTGAGTGCATCTGCCTCAGCCTTCTCTTTGCCGGACTGGCCTCCCACTCTTACGCTCGATCACACGCTTGTGCAAACCAGCCTGCTGACACGACACTTCGAGCCCGACCCAGAACACACCAACCAGCAAAATCTGGTGAGTATCGAGCTTCACAATCCAGAGCGCTGGCTAGCCGGTGCGGCTTGGTTCAAAAACTCGTTCGATCAACCCACTTGGTACTTTTACGCTGGCCGTGAGTTTCCACTATGGCAGCTCACCGATGAGATTAGCGTGCGCGCCAAGCTAACGGGCGGTTTACTACGCGGCTATAAAGACGAATACCGCGATAAAATTCCTCTCAACCATTTAGAGATTGCCCCCGCGCTTCTGCCCAGCATTGGCGTTCAGTGGGGGCGAGTGGAGTCTGATCTCATCGTCTTCGGAACGGCGGGCGTCATGATAACGGCAGGCATGCGCTTTTGATGCTCTAGCCGTCGGCGTCTTCCAGGCTCAAACCCAAATTACTAATACCGCCATTGCGACCCAGCGTGCGAATCTCTTTGAGCGTGGTTTTATTGATCGGCCCGCTGACCGCTTCAAGCACTGCGTCTTGGAAGTCGTTTTCGTCCTCCATCAACGGATGGTCGCGAATGATCAGAGCCAGCGCTTGCGCGTCCACTTCGCCCTCGGTGAGTTCGATGAACGCTCGCACGCCAGCCCGCGACGTGCGGCTGACGTCCAGCACGGCTTCGGGGGATTCACCTTGCAGCGTATCGAGTAGCGCAGAGATCGACACCACCGCGTCCAGCGCCCGACGTGCACCAAAACTCTCGTCCCCCTCCGGCGGCTCGCACTCGGCCAACTTGTCTGCTTGGCGGGCAAAATCGATGCTGGCGTGGGGGACGCTCAAGCGCTCCCACACCAAATTCAGTACGGTGCGAAGGGTGTGCCCATCGCCCTGGCCACTGGTTTGCTCGTACAGGGCGTAATTCGGCAGTAGGCGCTCACACAGCGCTGCCATGAAGGCTTGTTGGGCGGGCAGCGGCAGCAGTTGCAGCCGCTGATAGAATCCTTGGGGTTTAGCCACCATGCTGATGTCCTGAGTCACTCTGTTGGTGAAAGTATGTGGGTGAAACTGAGTTGGCGAAACTGAGTTGGTGAATCGAACACGATACGTTATCGTCGCACCCACGCGGCGGGTACACCGCTGCACTCGATGTGCTCGGCCGGCGAGGAGATTACCATGCATATTCATCTGCTACAGCACGGCCCTGACCATGGCCCCGCCCGTCTGACCGACTGGCTTGAGAGTATGGGCCATAGTTACACCGTTTTTCATCTTTACGCGGGAGAACTCACGCCCCGCCCTGGGGAGTCCGATGCGCTCATCGTGCTGGATGGCCCCGATAGCCTAGTTAGCGAGCCTCCCGCCTGGCACAAAGCGGAGCGTAAACTGATCCATCGTTATCTAGATGGACAAAAGCCAATGCTGGGCATTGGCTTGGGAGCGCTTTGGGTAGCAGAAGCACTCGAGGCCGTCATCGCCCCCGGCACCTACCCCGAAACCGGTTGGCACACCGTTACCCTAGCGCCGGAAAGCGGCTTCGATTTACCCGAGCAGTTCGAGGCATTCATGTGGCATCGTTTGGTATTCAGCCTACCCGATGGTGCGATTCCGCTGGGCGGCAGCGCGGCGGCGCCGCTACAGGGGTTTAGCTGGGATGTCGGCCGGGTAGTAGGCTTGCTATGCCACGTCGAGACCACCCAAGCGAGCCTCGCTCCGCTGCTTCGCGATCCCGACCGCCCCAAGGCGAAAAGCACCTCCACCGGGCGTTTTTTGCAAACCGATGAGGAGATACTGGAAGACCCCGCGCGCTTTCAGCGCTTGGCACCGCTGCTGGATCGCGTCATGACTCAGTGGCTTAAGAGCGCTTGATGCCCCACCGCTCGGGGCGTCACCGTTAAGTACTCCACTGCCGCGCAGCAGCAAGACAGCTCTCCCAATCGCCCACGAAGAGCTCTGCGGGCCGATTGTTCTGCTGCTTTTCCAGGTGGTAACGGTAAAGGGGGTCGTAATACTCGGTGAGTAGCGGGGCGAGCCACGCCTCATGGGCCTGGATATCGCCAGCGGCATGAGCTCTGAACGCCATGGTCTGCAGACGCTGCAGGCGCTGTAGACGCGCATTGCCCAGGCGCTTGGCCAGCCGTTCCAGGGCGCTCGACAGTTGGCGCTGCATACGTCGTCGTCCCTCTTCCGGGCCAAAGCGCGCTGCATAGCCCTGCTCTAGCGCTTCGATATAGTCGCGACGCAACTGATCTAGTCGCCAATCGAGCGGCATCTCGATGCGAATACGCGGCGCGCGCTGCAGGGCGTACCAAACCTCTAGCGGAATGTTGGCGTTGCCGATTTGCCGCGACTCATCCTCCAAGACGAGCTTGCCCGTCTGCCCTATCAAACGCTGGGCCAAGGCATGCTCGAAATCGATTTGCGTCGTGGGTTCCTCGGGCTGTCGGCCAAATGCGGAGCCTTTGTGATTGGCACAGGCTTCCAAATCGATCCCATTGGGCAGTCGATGGATCAGCGCGGTCTTCGCGCAACCGGTCAGCCCGGCAATCACCAGCATGGGTTGGCGAGCGGCTTCATCGATCCGCTGGCAAAGCCGTTGGCGAAGCGCCTTCCAACCTCCCTCGATACGCGGACGATGAACTCCAGTATCGGCCAGCCACTGCTGAGCAATTTTCGAGCGTAGCCCGCCGCGAAAGCAGTAAACGATCGCCTCTGGGTGCTGGGCCAAGTACTGCTGCCAAGCAGCGATCCTGGCTTGTTTCACCTCACCACTGACCATCCGCTCACCTAACGCAATGGCGGCCTGTTGGCCCTGCTGCTTGTAAGCAATGCCGACCTGATGGCGCTCTTCGTCCATCATCAGCGGCAGATTGACCGCCCCCGGAAGGCTGCCTTGGGCAAACTCAACCGGGGCGCGCACATCGATCAGCGGTGTGTTCGCTACAATCAGTTCAAGAGAGGCTGGCGTGGTCGACAGCGTCATCCAACGACCTCGATGCTTATTTTGCCCAGGGCTGCTTTGAGGGTACCGAACGGCGCTAGCGTGAGCCCATGCTCGCGCCCAATGCGCTCTACATCATCTTCCCAGGCGGGATCCACACTGATCAGCAGGCCACCCGAGGTCTGCGGGTCGCATAGCCACTGCCAGTGGGCTTCATCCATCGCCGGTAGCGCGCTCCCCAGTGCGTCACGATTACGCACGGCACCACCGGGCACGGCGCCTTGGCGACGGTAACCTTCCGCCTCGGCGAGCCTAGGCAGGCGGCGAAAATCGATCTCGGCCATCACGCCGCTGGCACTACACATTTCGTTTAGATGCCCCGCCAAGCCAAAGCCGGTCACGTCCGTCATGGCATTGACGCCCTTCACTTGAGCGAGCGCGACCCCAATGGCGTTGGGTTTGAGCATGGTTTCCCGCGCAAGACCATGGTGCCCTGCTTCCAGCAGGCCGCGCTTTTCGGCCGTGGTGAGTATGCCGACACCGAGCGGTTTGGTCAGAAACAGCAGGTCGCCGGGCTTGGCTTGGCTGTTGAGTTTCAAATGGTCGAGATCGACCAGGCCGTTTACCGCTAAACCAAACATTGGCTCTGGGGCATCGATGGAGTGTCCACCGGCCAGGGCAATGCCCAGCTCACGGCAGACCGCTTGGGCACCTGCGACCACATCGCCGGCAATGTCTGGGCCCAGCTTATCCAGCGGCCAACCCAAAATGCCCAGCGCCATGACGGGAGTACCTCCCATGGCGTATACATCGCTAATGGCGTTGGTCGCGGCGATACGACCAAAATCGAACGGGTCATCGACGATGGGCATGAAAAAGTCGGTGGTCGCAATCATGCCGCGACCATCGCCCAGATCGTAGACGGCGGCATCTTCACGACCTTGATTGCCTACGATCAGCCGCTGGTGCCCCGCCGCAGGCCCGGCTTTGGCGAGAATGCCATCGAGTACGTCCGGAGCGATCTTGCAGCCGCAGCCCGCTCCGTGGCTATATTGGGTCAAGCGAATCGAACTCATCATCCCTCTCCTTTTTGGTTAAGCATAGCCGAAGTTACAGCGCTTCCAGGGCATCGCTCAATTTATCCACGGGAATCACTTCCATGCCTTTGGGGGCCTGCTTGGGTGCATTGGCGCGCGGGACGATGGCGCGAAGAAAACCGTGCTTGGCCGCTTCTGCAATACGCTCCTGGCCGCTGGGGACCGGGCGTATCTCACCGGAAAGTCCTACCTCACCAAACACCACCAGCTCCTTGGGAAGCGCGCGGTTCTGCAGGCTGGACACCACGGCCAGCAGTACGGCAAGATCCGCACTGGTTTCCAGCACCTTGACACCACCTACCACATTCAGGAAAACGTCCTGATCCCCGGTAAACAGCCCACCATGGCGATTCAATACCGCCAGCAGCATGGCCAGGCGATTCTGATCGACCCCGACGGCCACACGACGCGGGTTGCCCAGAGCAGACTCATCGACGAGGGCTTGCACTTCGACCAGGATCGGCCGGGTTCCTTCCCACACCACCATGACGAGGCTGCCCGGCGCCTGCTGTTCCTGACGCGAGAGGAAGATGGCACTGGGGTTCTTGACCTCCTTGAGGCCTTGTTCAAGCATGGCGAAAACGCCCAGCTCGTTGACGGCACCAAAACGGTTCTTCTGGCCGCGTAGGGTGCGAAAGCGGGAGTCGGCGCCGCCTTCCAGCAGTAGCGAAGCGTCGATCATATGTTCGAGCACTTTGGGACCCGCCAGCGTGCCATCCTTGGTGACGTGCCCCACCAGCAGCAGCACGGTATGGGTCTGCTTGGCAAAGCGAGTCAGTGCAGCGGCGGACTCGCGCACCTGGGCAACGCCGCCAGGGGCCGAGCTAATATCCTCCAAATGCATGGTTTGAATGGAGTCGATGACCAATATTTCCGGCTTCTCCCGCTCTGCCACCGCTAGAATGGTCTCGACGCTGGTCTCTGCCAACATCTTCAAGCCATTGGTGGGTAACTGCAGGCGGTGGGCGCGCATGGCCACCTGGGACAGCGACTCTTCTCCCGTGACATAGAGAATACGCCGCTGCTGGGCAAGCTTGCAGGCGGTTTGTAGCAGCAGCGTCGATTTACCGGCTCCCGGGTTACCGCCCAGCAGCACGGCAGACCCTGGCACCAAACCACCGCCGAGTACGCGGTCGAACTCGGCGAAGGTCGAGGTCAGCCTGGGAACTTCGCTTAAATCGACATTGCTGAGATCCACCACGTCGCGCGACAGATCGCCTGCGTAACCCGCTCGCCCGCTGGATGCGGTGCCGCTACCGGGACGAGCGCTTGCCAGTTTGACCTCTGTGAGCGTGTTCCACTCTTGGCAGCTGGTACATTGACCTTGCCATTTACGATACTCTGCACCGCATTCAGTGCAGACAAAGGCACTTTTCGCTTTTGCCACCGCCTGTTCGCTCCTTTTCTTGTGTCACGTAAAGGGCTAAAAGAGTGCTCAGAAATGCAAAAGGCGGCCAGTGGCCGCCTTCGAGCGTCGTATAGGGCTTATTGACGCTGTAACTGCAACATCTCGCCATTTTCGAAACGGCGGCGCTCAGGGTCGATCAGCTCCAGAGTACGCTCATCGATGCGCTGGAAGTAGTAGATCTGACCGTCGCCGTTCGGCGTAAGCTCGTAGACCGTTGCGTCGGGGTCAGAGGGCGTGCCGGTCAACACTTCCCAGTTACCGGCGTAGTTCTCGTCTGGCGGTGTCTGGGGATGGTTACGGTAGGTAGCATCCAGAGTGAACGTACGCTCTTCCGGAGCACTCATCTCTTCACCAACCAGCGTAACATCCAGGTCAATGCCGTCACAGTTACGGCAAGGCAGGGTGCCTTGATAGTTAGCCTGCGATGCTGTCATCCCTGCATCGTCGCGCTGATCCGTTGGGCCAGCTGCACAGCCCGCCAACAGTGCCAACATAGCCGAACCGGCTAGCAAACTCCTGAATTGCATTGGGTGTCTCCTTATGGTGTTGGACATACATTTCTTTCGCGCGCTTATGACAGCATAACCGCTACAAGGTGCGACGCCCACCCCCACGCAGACAGTTATCGCATGCCACAGGGAAGGCTTGCGCTCTTGCGGCCATCAGGCGACCATGGTGCGATTACCGCTAGGATAATCAGGTTACGCTCATGAGCCAATATTGGAGCCCTGCCATTAGGGATCTGACGCCTTACGTGCCGGGTGAACAACCCCGCGAACGTGTCATCAAACTCAATACCAACGAAAATCCTTACCCGCCCGCGCCTGGCGTGAGCGAGGCGCTGCGCCAGTATGCGATCGATCATTTGCGTCTTTACCCTGATCCAACCTCGCTGTCGTTGCGGGAAACCTTGGCAAAGACCTATGGCGTTAGCGTAGCAGAAACCTTCGTAGGGAACGGCTCCGACGAGGTGTTGGCCTTCGCTTTTCAGGCGTTTTTTTGCCAAGGCGCTCCGTTGGATGTTCCCTCGATCACCTACAGCTTCTATCCCGTCTATGCCAATTTGTATGGCGTCGAGTTACGTAAGCACTCACTCAACGACCAGTGGGAAGTCGACTTGGACGCTTTGGCGAGCGCCTCTGAGCGTGCTGGGGTAATTTTTGCCAACCCTAATGCGCCAACCGGACATGCCCACCCGCTCGCCAGTATCGAAGCCCTGCTGAAGCGCGTGACGGATCGGGTGGTGTTGGTCGACGAAGCTTACGTCGATTTTGGCGCTGAGAGCGCGGTGGCTCTTATCGAGCGTTATCCCAACCTGCTAGTCACCGGTACGTTTTCGAAGTCGCGCAGCTTGGCCGGGCTTCGCCTCGGCTACGCGATTGGTTCTCCCGAGCTGATCGAAGGCTTACAACGAGTGAAGGACTCGTTCAACTCCTATCCGGTCGACAGCCTAGCCAGCGTCGTAGGGATCGAAGCATTGAAAGACACCCAACACTTCGACGCCTGCCGAAACAACGTCATAGCTACTAGGGAGCGCACGCGTCAGCGCTTGGAAGCCCTTGGCTTCGAAGTGCTACCCTCGAAAGCCAACTTCCTGCTGGCCCAGCACCCGGACGTTGCCGGAGCGCAGCTGTTTGCAGGGCTTCGTGAGCGAGGTATTTTAGTACGCCACTTCAATACCGATCTGCTCAACAACTTCCTGCGCATCTCCATCGGCACCGATGACGAGATGGATAGCTTTATCGAAGCGCTAGAGTCCCTATGCGGTCAATAGCTTTACTTAGCTTCCCGCAATGCTGAAGCACCTGATGCTTGAACACCAAAACCCAGCCACTTGGCTGGGTTTTTAGTATGCAGTGTACATTCTCTGTTGGGTACTGCGTCCACACGGCAGAAAGCCCCGTACACGGTGTGTACGGGGCTTATCGAGCGCGCAACAAAGAACCCAGCCGGTTGGCTGGGTTCTTTGCGGTATAAGTGCCTGATTATGTTCGGGCCGGCCACCCGGCGGGCGGCGCTCCGCGACTTTACTCGTCTCATCCTGAGACTCGCCCTTCGGGCCCGCTGAAGCGGTTCCCGT